>NZ_JBDJAC010000002.1:0-439971 GCF_039652615.1 Fulvimarina fulva | reverse complement strand
TCGCCGCCAGGTCCGCAAATACCAAGATCAAAAAATCTTCTTCTTCACAACAAACAAACAAAAGCCCCGGCCATAAACCGGGGCTTTTACGCGTCTCAAAACCACAAAAAGAAGTGGCGGGAAGCCGCAGACGGGGAAGACGGCCCAGAGCGCGGCAGTCTCTTAACGGCGCCAATCACATGAGCGGGAAGGTTTCCCTCTCGCTATGGAGCCTTCTCCCCCTCGACCTTGAACGGCATTTGCGCGACATAGGCGCAACGACGCTTTGACCTTCGATGTCGAAGCCGACCCCATCTTCGAGAGGCAGATTCGATATGTCGAAAATTCCCGCCACCGTCATCACCGGCTTCCTGGGCGCGGGCAAGACGACGCTGATCCGCAACATGCTTGCCAATGCTGGCGGTCGCAAGATCGCTCTCATCATCAACGAGTTCGGTGATCTGGGCGTCGATGGCAACATCCTCACCGGCTGCGGGATCGAAACCTGCACCGAGGACGACGTGGTCGAGCTCACCAATGGCTGCATCTGCTGTACGGTCGCCGACGATTTCATTCCGACGATGGCGAAGCTTCTCGCGCGCGAGGACAAGCCCGATCACATCGTGATCGAGACGAGCGGCCTTGCGTTGCCACAGCCGCTGGTTGCCGCGTTCAACTGGCCGGAGGTGAAGACCAATGTGACTGTCGACGGCGTCGTGACGGTCGTCGATGCGGCAGCTGTCGCCGATGGTCGGTTTGCCGCCGACGAGGAGAAGGTCGCGGCCCAACGGGCGTCGGACGAGAGTCTCGATCATGACAACCCGCTGGAAGAGCTCTTTGAGGATCAGCTTCGCGCGGCCGATCTCGTCGTTCTCAATAAGGCGGACCTGATCGATCGCGAGGCGCTAGAAAAGGTTCGCTCGGCGATCGCCGCCAAGACGGAGCGGACGGTTCGAACCGTCGCAAGTGAGAACGGAAAGCTCCCGACCGATGTCCTTCTCGGCATCGAGGCAGGGACGGAAAGTCTGATCGCCGATCGCAAATCGCATCACGAGATGGAGCATGAAAGCGGCGAGCCGCACGACCACGATCACGACGAATTCGAGAGTTTCGTGGTGGGGGCTGGTCCGCTCGCCGATCGGGAAGCGTTCGAGACGAAGCTCCCTGAGCTCATCGCGCGGCATGACATTTTGCGGCTGAAGGGCTTTGCCGACGTGCCGGGCAAGAAGATGCGGCTCGTCGTCCAGGCTGTCGGCAAGAGGCTCGAAACCTATTTCGACCGGCCTTGGAAACCGGAGGAAAGCCGGGAGACGAAGCTCGTCGTCATCGGTCTGCACCACGACCTCGATGCGGCCGCCCGTGAAGACATCACCAGCGAACTGAACGCGATCGTCTCTGGAGAAGCGCGTCAGGCTGCGGAATAAGCGGCCTTAAGGAATGCATCTTCTTCTTGCCCAGAGGGGAACGATCGACGACGGGGGCGAGGCGGTCGATCTCGGTCAATCGCCGGCCGATGTCGTCATCCTGACAGCGGCGGATACGGAAATCGCGAGTCTGTCGGGTGCGGCCCGTCGGCTAGGCGGCGAAGCCCCGTCCCTGCGTCTCGTAAATTTTCTGCGGCTCAAACATCCGATGTCGGTGGATGCCTATATCGAGCGCACGGCCCGGCACGCGAAGCTCATTGTCCTGCGTCTGCTCGGTGGTCGCGCCTATTGGCCATACGGGCTTGATGCACTCCACGCGGCTGCGAAGAAGTCTGGCGCAAAGCTCTGCGTTTTGCCGGGCGACGACAAGCCGGATGTCGGTCTCGACGGATACGATATGCTGGAGGCGTCTTCGCGCGCCCAGCTCTGGCGCTATCTCCTCGAAGGTGGTGCCCAGAATGCCGACAATTTCCTGCGGGCCTGTAACGCTCTTCTGGACGGATCGGAACTGCCGGAAGACGCGCGGCCGCTGCTGAAGGCGGGAACGCTGGATGTGGGGCAGACCGGGAACCGATCAGATAGCCCCCGCGCCGCGATCGTCTTCTATCGGGCCCTCGTCCAGAGTGGCCAGACCCAGGCGGTGGAAGCATTGGCGACTGCCATGGCGGAAGCCGGGCTCGAGACGCAGGCGATCTTCGTCTCAAGCCTCAAGGACCCGGTGTCGATCGAGACGGTGCGCGGCCTTTTCGCAAAACATCCGCCCGACGTGGTCGTGAACCTCACCGGGTTTGCAGTCTCGTCGCCGGGCGCGGAGCGGGTGCCGACCGTTCTTGAAGAAAGCGGCGCCTTCGTCATGCAGGCCGTGCTTGCCAGCGGCGATGCCGAGGCCTGGGAAGTGTCCAGCCAGGGACTTTCTGCGCGCGATCTTGCCATGAGCGTGGCTCTGCCGGAGGTCGATGGCCGGGTATTGTCCCGCGCGATCGCGTTCAAGACCGCCGGCGAATGGGACGAGCTGACCCAAACCGATATCGTCGCCCACAAACCTCTTGCGAACCGTGTGGAGTTCGTGGCGGCTCTTGCCGCGCGCTGGGCCCGGCTGCGGGGGAAGACCAATGCGGATAAGCGGATCGCGCTCGTCCTCGCCAATTATCCGAACCGCGACGGGCGGCTCGGCAACGGCGTCGGTCTCGATACGCCCGCCGGAACGATCGAGGTGCTGCGGGCGATGGACGCGGCGGGCTATGCCATCGGCGAGATTCCTTCAGGCGGCAATGCGCTGATCGACCATCTGATGGCGGGGCCGACCAATGCAGGGACGAGGGCGCGCGAGATTCGCGAGACGCTCTCGCTCGCCGATTACAACGCCTTTTTTGAAACGCTTCCCCAAGCCGTCCGCGACAAGGTGAGGGACCGCTGGGGCGAAGCTAAGTCCGATCCGTTCGTCATCCGGCACGAGGGGGTGGATGTGTTCGCCCTGCCGATCAGCCGGCTCGGCAATACGCTTCTCGGCATCCAGCCGGCGCGCGGGTACAATATCGATCCTAAGGAGACCTATCACTCGCCGGATCTCGTGCCGCCGCACAACTACATCGCCTTCTACGCCTATTTGCGCAGGAAGGCCGATGCGGATGCCGTCGTGCATATGGGCAAGCACGGCAATCTGGAATGGCTGCCTGGCAAGGCGCTGGCCGTGTCGGAAACCTGTTTTCCCGAAGCGGTCTTCGGTCCGATACCGCATCTCTACCCGTTCATCGTCAACGATCCGGGTGAGGGGACGCAGGCCAAGCGGCGAACGAGCGCCGTGATCGTCGATCACCTGACGCCGCCTCTGACCCGCGCCGAGACCTATGGCGATCTGAAGGACCTCGAAGCTCTGGTCGACGAGTATTACGAAGCTTCGGGAACCGATCCGCGTCGGTTGGCACTGTTGAAGCCGCGCATTCTCGATCTCGTGCGAGATACCGGCCTCGATCAGGATGCCGGGATCGGTGCGGACGAGGGAGAGGAAACGGCGCTCGAAAAGCTCGATGCCTATCTTTGCGATCTGAAGGAAATGCAGATCCGCGACGGGCTCCATATCTTCGGCAAGGCGCCGGAATGCCGGCTTCTGACGGACCTGACCGTTGCGCTCGCCCGGCTTCCGCGCGGCCATGAGCCGGCGGAGGGATCGCTCCACCGGGCGATTGCGGCGGATCTTCTGGGTGATCCGGATTTCGACCCCCTCGATTGCGACATGGCTGCACCGTGGAAGGGTGTGCGTCCACAACGTCTTCAGGCGATGTCCACCGATCCGTGGCGAACCAACGGAGACACGCTGGAGCGGATCGAAATGCTTGCGGCACAGCTAGTTGCGGGCGAAATTTGCCCGGATGGAATGCCGCGAACGGCGGACATCCTTTCCGATATCCACAACCGGCTGATGCCGTCGGTCGAGGCTTGTGGAAAAGCGGAAATCGACGGGCTGTTGACGGGGCTTGCAGGCCGCTTCGTCTCGCCGGGACCGTCCGGCGCTCCGACCCGGGGGCGACCGGACGTTTTGCCGACGGGGCGGAATTTCTTCTCGGTCGATACGCGGGCCGTGCCCACGGAAACCGCCTTCGAGCTCGGACGAAAATCAGCCGAACTGCTTGTTACGCGGCATATGCAGGATCATGGCGAGGCTCCTCAAAGCATCGGTCTGACAGCCTGGGGGACCTCGAACATGCGAACGGGCGGCGACGACATCGCGCAAGGCTTGGCGCTGATCGGCGTTACGCCGGAATGGGACCGCGCCTCGCGCCGGGTCACCGGCTTCCGCGTTCTGACGCTGGCCGAGCTCGGCCGCCCGCGCGTCGACGTGACGCTCCGCATTTCCGGCTTTTTTCGTGATGCCTTTCCGGACCAGATCATGCTTTTCGATCGCGCGGTGCGGGCTGTGGCCGCGCTCGACGAGGATGGGGAGGACAATCCCATCGCGGCGCGGATCTCGGCGGAGACGAAAGACCTGATCGCTTCGGGGGCGAGCGAGGAGGAGGCCGCGAAGCGCGCTGGCTTCCGGGTCTATGGCTCCAAACCGGGCGCCTATGGTGCAGGGCTTCAGGCACTGATCGACGAAAAGGGTTGGGACTCCGCCGCCGATCTCGCCGAAAGCTATCTTCAATGGGGCGGATATGCCTATGGTCGCGGTGCCGAGGGGACGCCTGAGCGTCAGGGCTTCGAAAAGCGGCTCGCCGGGATCGACGCTGTCGTCCAGAATCAGGACAACCGCGAGCATGATCTTCTCGATTCCGACGATTATTATCAGTTCGAGGGCGGCATGACCGCCGCCGCCGAGCACCTGTCCGGTTCTCGGCCCGCGATCTATCACAACGATCATTCGCGGCCCGAGCGGCCTGTCATCCGGGCGCTCGACGAGGAGATCGGGCGGGTCGTCCGCGCCCGCGTCGTCAATCCGAAGTGGATCGCCGGCGTCATGCGACACGGCTACAAGGGCGCTTTCGAAATCACGGCGACGGTCGACTATATGTTCGCCTTCGCGGCGACCACGGGCGCTGTGAAGGATCATCATTTCGAGGCCGTCTATCGCGCCTTCGTGCTCGATCCGCACGTGAGGGTCTTCATGGAGGAGAACAACCGAAACGCCTTCGAAGAGATGGCGGACCGGCTTGGAGAGGCGATCGAGCGAGGCCTCTGGACGCCCAAAAGCAACTCGGCGCGCGTCGAGCTTGCCGAAATCGCTCGCAAGCGGACGAGCGTGGGCGGCGAGGACAGCGAGACAGCCCATGCCTGACGACCGTGCGCAAGACTTGCCGGAGGGCATCCTTCGGGTGACGGCGGACAATCCCGGCCCGATGACCTTCAAGGGCACCAACAGCTATGTGGTCGGGAACACTGAAGCCTGCGTCCTGGTCGATCCGGGTCCAGAAGACAGCGCCCAATTGGACGCTCTTTCAAAGGCTGTCGGGTCGCGCCGGGTCGAAGCCCTGCTTCTTACCCATCGCCATAGCGATCACAGCGGTCTGGTTGATGGCGCCAGAAGGCACTTCGACGCGCCGCTGCTGGCGGCGCCATCGCCTGAGATCGCCTATCAGGATTCGGTGGATTTCGCCGCGCTGCATCCTGACCGAGCTCTTGTTGACGGCGAAACGCTCGATCTCGCCGGCCAGCGGATCGATGTCGTCGCAACGCCCGGTCATACGTCGGACCATATTGCCTTTGCCCTTCCGGCCCTTGGCCTTCTCTTGAGCGGCGATCACGTGATGGGTTGGTCGACGACGGTCGTCATTCCGCCCGATGGCTCCATGCGCCAGTATCGCGATTCGCTGAAAAAGCTGATGGAACGGGCGGAGACCGTCTATCTGCCGGGTCATGGCGACCCGATCGAACGGCCGGGCCGGCTCGTTCGCAATTTTCTCACCCATCGAAGACAACGCGAGGAAATGATTCTCGCAAGCCTCACCGACGCTCCCGCTACCATCGCTCAGCTCGTTGAACGCCACTATCCGGGCGTCGAAGGCGGGCTGGCGGTTGCGGCGGGCTACTCGGTCCGCGCCCATCTGGTCGAACTGTTCGAGCGCGGTGTCCTCGCGGGCCCGGACCCTCTCGCCAGTGATGGACCGTTTAGGATCGGATAGCGCTACCTGCTTGCGGCATCGCGTTTTTTTGAACCGTCCACCGATAAGGGTCGGTACGGTTTATGCCTTCCTTAAAAACTCTCCGGCATTCTCCCATTCGAACTTCTCCTCGAAGTGAGACGGAACCCGCCCATCGGGCCCGCCCGTCTCGCGAATGGCATGAAGAGTGTTGTGTATGGTGTTTTTTGCGAGCGAGGCAGCGACGGGATCGGGCTCCGGTTCCAGCTTGTGGACCGGACGTGCGACTCAGCCGCACGGCGTCACGCCGGCCCGCCAGCCGTTTGCACACGTCAAGCGGCGGCACTGGAATGGTGCCCTTTTGACGGGTGCGCTGCTGGCTTCCGTCGCAACGCCTGTCATGGCCGCCGCCGATATGAGCGGGGCGATTGTCGCGGCACCGCTTTTCCTGGCGGGTATCGCGGTCGCCGCATCCTCCCTGTTCGGCTCTTCAAATGCGCCGAGTGATGGTCTTGCTGGCATGGAGACGCCATCTGCCAGCGCAACGGGCATGGCCGCCCTGCCGCTTGCCGATCTCTTCGAGGCCTCGGCCTTCGTCGTCTCGTCTGCCGGCTGCATCGTGAACTGCAACCGGGCAGGGCAGGGCCTGATGGATGACCTCGCTTCGCGCGCCGATCCGCCCGTCGTCTTCGATCTTCTCGATGCGCCAAGCCGCGCGACCGCGATGGCCGCGTTGCGGGAGCGCTCGGCCAAGCCCGTAACGGTTCGCATGCGCAACCGGGAAAGCCGGCTGTTCCACATCCTCCCGCTCGACGGCGATGCCAATCTTCTCGCCGTCATCGGACAGGTTCCCAACAAGGCTGGCCAGCCGGCGGAGCCGGAACCGGGCCGCCTGTCCGAGGCGATGCTCGCGACCGTGAGCCATGAGTTGCGCACACCGCTCAACGCCATCATCGGCTTTTCGGGCATCCTCGAAAACGAGCTGTTCGGCGCGCTCGGGTCAGAGAAGCAGCGCGAATATGTCGGTCTGATCCAGAGCTCGGGGCGTCATCTCCTCGCGGTCGTGAACGATATCCTCGACGTCTCGAAGATCGAGGCGGGGGCCTATCAGCTGCATTGCGAGCATTTCCTGCTCGATGAGGTGGTCGAGGAGGCAAGCGCCATGGTGCGCTGCCAGGCCGATGAGAAGGGGATCGCGATCGAGATCGAGAGCCCGCCTGGCGGCACCACCATTCACGGCGACCGCCGCGCCCTCAACCACATGCTCGTCAACCTTCTGGCCAACGCGGTGAAGTTCACCGATGCCGGCCATGTGACGCTCTCATGGGAGAGAGCCGGACGGGACCTGAAGCTCAGCGTTTCGGACACCGGCATCGGTATTCCCGCCGATCAGATCGGCAAGCTCGGCAAGCCCTTTGTCCAGGCCTCCTGCGGCATGTCGCGCCGTTACGAGGGGACCGGGCTCGGTCTCGCCTATGTCCGTGGCATGTGCGAACTCCACGGCGGGGTCATGACCATCACAAGTGCGGAAGGCGAGGGGACGCAGGTCATGCTCGACATGCCGCTCGTGCCTCGCCAGGCCGCAACCATCGAAGACAGAAACATCGTAGCGTTGAACCATGCCCGTCATTCGAAGAACTCCGGTAACTCCCATGCCCCGCAGCGCCGCTCGGCCTAGCGGCATGGCCCGGGTCACGGGCCGTGTACTCGGCGGAGCGAAGACAGGTCTGATCAAGGGAGCGCATCAGCTGCGCACCCATCCCGGCGTTTCGCTGGGAACGGCGGCGTTCGGCCTTTTCTTCGTCTGGGTGTCCGGCAACGCGCTCTTTGCGCAGTCGGAACATCATCCCGCGCCGTTGATCGCGACCAGAGGCATGCCCGAGCCCAGTCTCGATCAGAGGACGAGTGAATCGGACCCTCTGCTTGCCGAACTGCAGCAGGCACTGTCGCGGACCGGCCATTACCAGAGGTCTGTCGACGGACGGTTCGGACCCGGCACGCAGGCGGCGATCGAACGCTTCCAGCGCGAGAACGGGCTTTCTGTCGACGGGCGTCCGTCTCCGGATCTCCTTCGACAGGTCAAGGCGGTCGGCGCTCATGCGGCGCCACGCCCATCGTCCAAGCCTGTCGATTGGACCGATGCCGAGGAATACGAGATTGCCGAGACACCCGACGGCCGCAGCAGCCGTGTGATCCAGGATGTCGATCCGGTGTCCTCGATCATTGAGTTCGAGCGAGCCGAATCCTTGAGCGAACAGGATCTGGTGCGCAAGATCCAGACCGGTCTCACCGCGATCAATCTCGCAACGCTCGAGGCGGACGGCATTCCCGGCGCGCGCACGAAGGCGGCTATCCGCGAATTCGAGCAGGTCGAAGGGCTGGACGTGACTGGAGAGCCCGATCTCGATCTGTTGAAACAGCTCGTCCGCGTCGGCGCCTTTTCCGGCTGATCGACTGACGAACCGTGGCTGGCGTCCCTTTGCATCAGTCGGTAGAGGGAGGCCATGCGGATCACCAGCGACCTCTTCGTCTCCCACCTCATTCGCCGCGTCTTCAATGATGGCGGGTTCGCCGCAGTCGAGCGCAAGGGCGCTGAGGCGGCGGGCGCGATCTATATCGTGACGCGCGACCGGCTGGGGCAGGTCACGCTCTTTGCGCCGGCCTTCCAGAGCCTTGTCGAGGACTCGGGCACCCGCGCCTTCGTTCGCGAGGCGCTGACAGACGAGGCCGCGTTCAAGGCCCGCTTCGAGCGCGAGGCCCGCTTCGATCCCGATTTCTGGCTGGTGGAGATCGAGACGAGCGAGCCGGAGCGGTATCTGGAGATCGTCGAGGGCTGATAGAGCATTGTCGAGCGGAACAAGCCGCCGCGACACCAGCCGAATTGCAGGCGGAGCGCGATCGCACTGGCCGCTACGGGCCTTCAGACCTTGTCCGCTCATGGCTTTCAATGCCTTATCGCCACCGTCCCGGGTGGTTCGGTCATGATCATGCCACGAGGCTGTCGCAAACGACGCACACGGTCATGACATTTCGCTGAATGCGATCGACCCGTATTCAGGTTCGTTGTAGTGACGTTGCGGCAGAATGACGTGCTTGCCGACAAGGCGCGCAGTTGATCAGCCACTGCTCTTCGGCCGCATTGAAAAGACAGTCGATCAAGGAGACCACGCGCCGGATGCGTTTGAAGCGAACTCTGATCTGGGGCCTGTCCGCACTGGTGCTGCTTGTCGCAGCCGTCATGGTCCTGCCGCATCTGGTCCTGACATCCGATGATGCTCGCCGCGAACTGGTGACGCGACTGGAAGCCATGACGGGTGCGCCCGTCGAGATATCCGGCCGCGTGAGCTATTCCGTCCTGCCGAGAACCCGTCTGGTGGCGGACCGGATCGCCATCGGCGACGGGGGCGATTTCACCATCGATCGGATTGTCGCCGATTTCGATCCTGTCGATGCGCTGTTCGGCCATCCAAAGATTGCGCGTGTCGTTCTGGTGCGCCCGGAACATTATCCCGAGAGCGAACGATCCGCGGCCGCCAAGGCCGACGCCGAAGGCGCGACCTTCGGGCTGAAACCGGTCACCGACACCGCCCGAGCGCCGCGCCAGAGCGCTGCACAGATGATTGCGGGCCTCGAAGATCTTTCGCGCAAGGCGATCGACCGCCTTGATCAGCTACAAATTCTTGAAATTCGCAACGGGGTCTGGCGATCCGGCGAGGGCGAAGTCGGGCCGACCGGCATCAGCAATGCCAATCTGACGATCACGCGGGCCTCAAGCCGAAGCGCTTTTCGGATGGTCGGTGGCTTCGTCTGGAACGGTCAGCCCTCCGATATCGACATGCGTGTCGATTCGACATCCAGCCTTCGCGATGGCGGACAGAGCGATGTTTCCCTGGCCTTTTCCTCCCCGCCTCTAAGTGTCGATTTCGACGGTGTAATGGATTTTGGCCCGTCGACCCGCCTCGCAGGACGGTTCGAAGGTCGCGGCGAATCCTTTGCCACGACTGCTGCCTGGCTATCCAACGCCGACTTCCGGATTCCCTCGCTTGGCCCCATGAGCCTCACCGGCGATTTGAGCCTCGGCGGCCGAATGCTCGCTTTCAGAAACGCGAACTTGCGTATGCTCGATAGTCTCGGTGTCGGTGCCGTCGAATACGACCTCGACGCAGACCGTCTCGACGGCACGCTAGCCTTCGAGAGCCTCGATCTGACGCCGGTCGCCGAAGCGATCGTCCCGATGCCGTCGGGACCGTTCGGTCTGACCCGTCCGATCGAAGCAAAATTCGCCCAATCGGCGGATATCGCCCTGCGCGTCTCGGCGCAGCGGGCCCGCTTCGGCGAATTCGATTTCTCCGATATCGCTGCCGTGTTCGCTGTCGCTGATGGCGACGTTTCGCTCGAACTCGGGGATTCCCGGCTCTATGGCGGCCGGGCTTTTGGCAGGCTCGCTCTTTCCGACAACTCCGAGACCAGGATCAAGGGCGAGTTGAACGCGACCGGTGTCGATCTGGCGAGCCTCTCGTCGAGCCTCGGGGGTTCGTTGCTAAACCTGACCGGTTCGGGTGAATTCCACGCGAGCCTGACGACGCCGGCCAAGGACTGGCGGACGATCATGACGCGCGCGCAGACGGAGGTTTCCCTCAATGTGGGCAAAGGCGTTCTCGGCGGCTTCGATCCGTCGGTGTTCTCCGAACCCGGCGTCAATTCGATCTATAGCGGGTTTACCGGAGGTTCCGTCCCGTTTGAAACACTGAGGGCCCAAATGCGGACATTCGGCCCGAAGCTGTCGATCGAGTCCTGGTCGATGAACAACGCAAACTACCATCTCGAAGCCCAAGGCGATGCGCTCCTGAGCAGCGGGAAAATGCGGTTCGAGGGAACGTCGGAAACGCTCCCCCAGACAGCCTCGGTCGGAGTGAATGCCGAGGAGTTCACCGAGCCGAAACCAATTCCGTTTACGGTCGAGGGAACTTGGCCCGACCCGCGCGTCATCACCGGAACGCCAAAGCGTCCCCGAAACGAAAGCGGAGATTCGGCGCCGTAACGACTCAGGGCGTTTCACTTCGGTATGTCTCGATTTCCTTCGCTTTTGGTGCTCGCCCTTTGTTGTCCGTTCGTCGCAGGCACGTCCCATGCCAAAGACATATCGGCGGCGCGTTGCGCAGAAGAATTCCACGCCGCTTTGAGCGGGGAGCCCGCAAGGGCTTTTTCCACCATCGGATCCTTGCGCGACGTGGTGCGCGGTGGGGACGAGAGACTGCCAGGACGGCTTGTCTTCGCCGTCTCCGGTCAGCGGCGCGGGGGGGACGAAGTTCAGGCCCTGCGCATCGCGAACAAGCTCGCAAAGAGCAAGGGCCGACCGACCTGGGTGTCCAGCGCAAACAGCCGTTGGATCGTCGACCGCGTCATCACCGATCTTACCGATTTCATGGAGCAGGGGCCTTCGCCCTATCTGTGCGGCGGTGTCGAAAATTATATCGCTACGCTGCGCACCTATGTCGATCAGGTTTCGACAGGGGGAGGCCGCTCGCTGGAAGAGGTGAGAGAAGCGCAGGCCGATCGGGCGCGCAAAGCCATCGAACCGGCCCGTATTGCAATGAGGCCGGTGCCCGCGCCGCGCTATGCCCCTGACTTCCGCCCGATCGCGGTGATCGCATCGCCGCTGGAAACTCATCCGAGTTTCGCGCTGCGTCGTGGCTTCGACGGCCTGGATCTCATGTTGCCCGTTTCGAGCAAGATGCGGGAAGCTTTGGATAAACCGGTTTACGGTCCGCAGATCGACCCCGGTCTGCCGCTCAAATCCGAGCTTCGGATCGCTCTTGACACAGATGCGAACCGGCTTGCGGCGATCGACGGCCTGCTCGCTGCCGCCGTCGAGGGAGGCTTCCTGAACAGCGGCGATCTCGCACTTGTCTCGACTGAGCCTGCGGGGACTGAAACCTATCGCCCCGTACTTCGCCGGCTTGCGGGTCTGAGACAGGTTCTGACCGGTCAGGACGCCCGGATCGCGGATGCACTGGCGCGGCGCTCGCTCGTTGAGGCACTCTCAGAAATCGAGATCCTCGATTATCTTGCCCATGCGGGCGAAGAAAACGCCGAACCGCTGATCGCTGCCATCGAAACGACCTTTACCGCCATTCTTGAAGCCCGACGTCAGGCGCTGGCAAAGGCCAGCGGATGAGGGACTGACAAATCGCTCCCCAATGGGCAGGCCGGTATGCTATCCGCTGACCGGTTGTTCGATACCGACAGGGAGCGTTGATCCATCGCCGTTCTAGAAGAGACCGCCGGCACGCGCTTCCAAAGGGCCGAGGGCTCGGTCCGCGTGGAGCTCGGCCTTTCCGGCAACCGCACGAGGCTGCGCACGCTTCATCAGGCGGGTTGCCTCAAACTCCGCTTTCCCCGCCATGGAGATGGACGTTCGGAGGCGATCGCCATCAACACGTCGGGGGGCCTGACGGGTGGGGACCGCCTCACCTACGAGCTTGCCCTTGGCGCTGATGCCGCCGCGACGATGACGACCCAGGCCTGCGAACGGGTTTACCGGTCCTGCGGGGGCGATGCGGTTCTCAAAACCACGCTTCGGATCGGCGCCGGCGCGTCACTCGCCTATCTCCCACAGGAAACGATCCTTTTCGACGGCGGCAGGCTCAGCCGAACGCTGGAGGTCGAGGCGGACGCGACGTCGCGGTTTATGCTGATCGAGCCCGTCATCCTTGGGCGGGAGATGATGGGTGAGCGGATCGAGACAGGTGCCTTGCGCGATCGCTGGCGTATCCGGGTCGACGGCCGGCTGGTCTTCGCTGACGATCTTTCCCTCTGCGGCCGGAGCTCGCAATTGATCGACGAACGCGCTGCGCTCGACGGTGCCCGCGCTTTTGCGACCGTTCTCCTGAAAGGCGAGACCGCTGAGGCGCAGCTTGATGCTGCACGGCGTATCGTGGGCGATGCGGGCGGCGCGAGCCTGATGGACGGACTGCTCGTTGTCCGGCTTGTCGAAAAAAGCGGCTTTCGCTTAAGAAAACGGCTTGTTCCTCTGCTCGAAACGCTAGGCGAGGCCCCGCTGCCGCTAGTATGGTCTTTATGAAACTCTCGAAGACAGGATGCTTGAGCCATGCAATTAACCCCCCGGGAAAAGGACAAGCTGCTCGTCGCCATGGCCGCGATCGTCGCACGGAAGCGCCTTGAGCGCGGCGTGAAGCTCAACCATCCCGAAGCCGTGGCACTGATTACCGATTTCGTTGTCGAAGGTGCGAGGGATGGCCGCTCGGTCGCCGATCTGATGGAAGCCGGCGCCCATGTGATCACGCGCGATCAGGTGATGGAGGGCATCGCCGAAATGATTCACGACGTTCAGGTGGAGGCGACCTTTCCCGACGGGACCAAGCTTGTGACGGTGCACGAACCGATCCGGTAGCGCTTTTTCCCACTCCTCGGCCAATCAGGAGGTGACGATATGAAGGTTTTGTCCCGCCAGGAAACGATCGACGCCTTGCCGTTCGAAGAGCTGATTGCAGCGATCGACGAAGGCTTTCGTCATGACGTGGTTTCGCCGCTTCGCCACCATCATGCGATGACTAATGACGGGCGCAGCGACGACACGCTTCTCCTGATGCCTGCCTGGCAGAACAGTGGATGGGGCGGCATCAAGCTCGTCAACGTGCATCCCGGCAATGGGGAGCTCGGCATTCCGGCCGTTTCGTCCACCTATGTCCTGTTCGACCGGACAACCGGACAGCACAAGCTCATTCTCGATGGCGGGGAGCTGACGGCGCGGCGCACGGCGGCAGCTTCGGCCCTGGCGGCCAAGCGCCTTGCACGGCCGAACGCCTGCCGGCTTCTGGTCATCGGGTCGGGGCGCGTCGGGGCAAATATTCCCCACGCCTACAAGGCTGCGTTTCCGATCGAAGAGGTCGAGGTCTGGAGCCGCACCGGAAAGAGCGCGGCCCGGCTTGCCGCCAATCTGGAAGAAGCAGGTTTTGCGGCACGGGCCGTGGAAGATCTGGAGAAGGCCGTTTCCCGCGCCGATATCGTCTCCTGCGCGACGCTCGCCACGGAGCCCGTGCTCAAGGGTGAATGGCTGAAGCCCGGCCAGCATGTCGATCTCATCGGAAGCTTCACGCCCGGCATGCGCGAGGCCGATGACGAGGCGCTGAGGCGAGCCTCCATCTACATCGACACCGATCACGCGAAGGTGGAAAGCGGTGAGATCAAAACACCGTTGGAAACGGGTGTCATTTCGGACGCCGATATCCTCGGCACCCTGATCGACCTGTGCAGAACGGATTCATACCCGCGCGGTTCGGCTGAAGAAATTACCCTTTTCAAGGGCGTCGGAAACGCGATCGAGGATCTCAGCGCGGCGATCCTCGCCTACGATACCCTCGGCGCGTAGCGCTCGCGTCGCGCGCTCAATCTACGTCGCCGGATGTGCCCTCGACGATTTCTTCGCGCCGTTCCTGCTTCTTCAGCTCTTCGAGATCCGGCATCGACATGATGTTGTAGCCGGAATCGACATAGTGAATTTCGCCCGTGACCCCATCGGCCAGGTTCGACGTGAGATAGAGCGCGGCGCCGCCGACCTGATCGATCGTCGTGTTGCGACGGAGCGGAGAGTTGCGACGCTGATAGTTGAACATCAGCCGCGCATCGGAGACGCCGGCACCTGCAAGAGTGCGCACGGGCCCGGCCGAGATGGCGTTGACGCGAATATTGCGTGGGCCGTAATCGGCGGCGAGATAGCGGACCGAGGCTTCCAGTGCGGCCTTCGCAACGCCCATGACGTTGTAGTTCGGCATCACGCGGGTCGAGCCGCCATAGGTCATGGTGATCATAGAGCCGCCGTCACTCATGAGGCCGGCCGCCCGCTTCGCGATCTCCGTGAAGGAGAAGCAGGAGATAACCATGGTCCGCGTGAAGTTCTCGCGCGAGGTGTCGGCGTAAAGCCCCTTCAATTCGCTTCTGTCGGAAAAGGCGATGGCATGGATAATGAAATCGAGCTTGCCCCACTCGGTCTTCAAATCATCGAAGACCTTGTCGACAGTGGCTATATCTTCCACGTCGCAGGGCAGGATAAGCTTTGACCCGATTTGATCCGCGAGCGGCTTCACCCGGCGGCCGAAAGCCTCTCCCTGATAGGTGAGTGCGATTTCAGCACCCTCGCTGGCCAAGGCCTTGGCCGCGCCCCATGCGATGGAGTTGTGATTGGCGACACCCATGACGAGCCCGCGCATTCCCTTCATCAAATCTGCCATGGCTTTCCTTTGTGATCGCTTCGGCTTGGTGAGCGAGAAGCAATCGAAATAACTGCATCAACGTGTTTCCCGGTAACCCTTTGTGGATACCGGGCAGTAAGCTTTACTCGACGCGTTGAAATACCAGGCACGCGTTCGTGCCGCCAAAGCCGAACGAATTCGACATGATCCTGTCGAGTTTGACGTCGTCCTTGCGCTCGAAAGCGATCGGGAACCCTTCGAACTCAGAATCGAGCTCGCCGATATGCGCGCTCTTGGCGATGAAGTTCTCCTTCATCATGATCAGCGAGTAAATCGCTTCATGAACGCCGGTTGCGCCCTGACTGTGCCCGGTCAGCGCCTTGGTCGCCGAAATCGGCGGGATCGCATCGCCGAAGACTTCGCGTATGGCGTTGACTTCCGACTTGTCGCCAACGGGCGTCGCGGTCGCGTGTGGGTTGATGTAGTCGATTGGTCCATCAAGGCCCTGCATTGCCATCTTCATGCATCTGACGGCGCCTTCGCCGGAGGGCGCGACCATATCGGCGCCATCGGATGTGAGGCCGTAGCCGACGATCTCACCGAGGATATTGGCGCCGCGCGCCTTTGCCCGCTCATAGTCTTCGAGAACGAGAACGCCAGCGCCGCCGGCGATCACGAAGCCATCGCGCTTGGCGTCATACGGCTTGGAGGCATGGGCCGGATCGTCGTTGAAGCGCGAGGAGAGCGCCCCCATTGCGTCGAACAGGTTCGACAGGGACCAGTGAAGATCTTCGCAGCCGCCGGCAAACATGGCGTCCTGCTTGCCATAGGCGATCATCTCGTAGGCGTTGCCGATGCAGTGGCTCGATGTCGAGCAGGCCGACGAGATCGAATAATTGACGCCCTTGATCTTGAACCAGGTGGCAAGGGTCGCTGAGGCCGTCGAGGACATCGCCTTGGGCACCGCGGTCGGGCCGATCCGCTTCGGGCCCTTTTCGCGGGTGATGTCGGCGGCGTTCATGATCGTCTCGGTGGAGGGGCCACCCGAGCCCATGATGATGCCGGTCCGCTCGTTGGAAATGTCGCTTTCCGTAAAGCCCGCGCTTTCGATCGCCTGGTTCATGGCGACATGGTTCCAGGCCGTTCCGCCGCCGTGAAAGCGCAAGGCACGCCGGTCGAGAACATCAGCCGGATTGAGTTTCGGCTTGCCGTGAACATGGCTGCGGAAGCCCAGTTCGGCATATTCCTCGGCAAAGACGATTCCGGATTTCGCCTCGCGGAGGGATTGGGTCACTTCCGTGACATCGTCGCCGATCGACGACACGATTCCCATTCCGGTTACGACGACGCGTCTCATGATCCGCACCCCCTGTTAGAAGCTCTGCTGCCTGTTCGTGATCCGGCCGGATCAGGCCGAAGCCGCCGCTGCCTGCTCATCTGTGAAAAGACCGACCCGCATGTCGCTCGAGCGGTAGATGACTTCGCCATCCGCCTTCATCCAACCGTTCGCGATGCCGAGTTTGAGCTTGGAGCGCATCACGCGGCGAAATTCGACGCCGTATTCGATCAGCTTGATTTTCGGTGTGACCTGTCCGGTGAACTTGACCTCGCCGACGCCGAGTGCCCGGCCACGTCCGGGCTCGCCCAGCCAGCCGAGGAAGAAACCGGTCAACTGCCAAAGGGCATCGAGGCCCAGACATCCCGGCATTACCGGATCGCCCTGAAAATGACACTGGAAGAACCAGAGATCCGGATTGACGTCCAGCTCTGCTGTGATCGAGCCCTTGCCATGTTCACCGCCATCTTCGCTCACATGGGTGATGCGATCGAACATCAGCATGGGCGGAAGCGGCAGTTGCGCATTGCCTGAACCGAAAAGCTCGCCGCGGCCACAGGCGATGAGATCGTCGTAGTCGTAGGATGTCTTGCGCGTCATGAACTTTGTGCTTCCGCCTATTCCGTCGCCCTAGAGCGAGCGTTATTGATTTGCCCCGGCCTTACCATGGGAAGCCGATTGTGGGAAACAATGGCGATGATCCAATTTCTCAGTGAATTCCGTCGGCCGGCCAGGCCTCTATATCTGGCGCGCTTGTCAGGTTTTTGTACCCTCGCGCTCGTCTGTCTCGCCACCTCGGCCATGGCCCAGAGCTGGCGAAACAGCGGAACGACATCGGGATTTTATGCCGATGGCAGGCCGAACGGCATCTTCCTGCGCTGCGTCGGGCCGAGCGTGACCGTGAACTTCACGGGCTATGATGCGCCGCTATCCAATGGAACGAGCTACCGTGTCGGTGTCTCGGTCGATGGTGTCGCGCGGATCCTGAAGACCCGAACCTACAGGGTGCGGGGCCGTTCGATTCTCGTTCATCAGGATTCGCTCGCCAATCTGAGGCCGCTCATCGACGACTTGAGAAAGGGAAAGACAGTGGAGATCTCGACGCCCGCCGGTCGCTACAATGTGCCGCTCCAAGGTTCGGGAGCCGCGCTTGGCGCCTTGCTGGAGCGATGTGGCTGATAAACGCGGCAAAGCGCTCTTATGGGGCAGGGAGGGGTTTGTGATATGGTTTTCCCTGTATTATGTACGGCTAGAGCATATTCGACGAACCTTGAGGGTTGGCCGCTACGTGCAGACCGAAATTGGGCAGGCAGAGACTTAGAACCATGCAAACCTCGGCACATAGCCATTCATTCTGTGTCTTTTCGAAGTTGCGGTCGGTCGGCCTGCGCCCAACGCGCCAGCGGGTCGCTCTTTGTAACCTGATGTTCGGACAGGGTGACCGCCATCTTTCGGCGGAAGAGCTTCATGCCGAAGCCCATGAGGCCGGAGAGTCCGTGTCGCTCGCGACCGTCTATAACACGCTTCACCAGTTCACCGATGCCGGCCTTGTCCGGCCGCTTTCGGCCGAGGGTCAGCGGACCTATTTCGATACCAATACGTCCGATCACCATCACTTCTTCGTGGAGGACGATGGAGAAATGGTCGACATCCCAGCCGGCTCGTTCGATCTCGGCCAGTTGCCGGCCGCGCCGGAAGGCATGGAGATCGTGAATGTCGACGTGGTCGTTCGCCTGCGCCGCAAGCAGGGCGCCTGATCCCGATCAGGTTATTTGATGAGCCCGATGGTTCATCGGGCGGGTTGATATGGAACAGGCGACGATCCGGCCGGATACGTCGCCTTTTTGTTAGGGCCCGCCCGGCGAGCCCCATATGCAAGCACCCGGCTGCCGGCGGCCTTTCGAAAGGGGACGCTTTCGGAAGGCTCGCCGGCTTCGGTCTGGAGGCTTTGACGGAAAGCAGCTTCCGTCAGTTTTCGATGGGCTCGTCCGGATATACGCCCCAGATATCGGTTTGCGCGACATATCCGACCCGTTCGGAGACCGCGATCTCGCACCAGCCGGCATTGCATTTCTCGACCTTCGAGACGACGCCGGGCTCCATCCGGACGATGAGCGGCGCGTCCTTGGCGGGGCTCTTGTAGACGTCGATAAGGGCGTTCTTGCCCTTCAGCCACGGCGCCGCAATGGCAGTGCGCTCGCCGGACAGGAGCGAGTGATAGACCCAGCCCTCGGTGCCGTCGGAGTCGCGGATCTTACGCCAATGGTCGAATTCCTGGATGATTTCGACCGGCAGGCCCGATTTCAGATAAAGCCAGTTGACCTTGTGTTCGCGGCCCGGGCCATTGCGCAGGTTCACCCGACTCGACTTGAGGCTCACATAACGGGGAAGGGGCAGCTTGGAATAGCGCCCGAGTTCGACGGCCGAAGATGGCGCGGGCATTGCCATGAGCGAGCCCGCGAGTACGGCGCCCGCAAGCGTGACGCGGAACGCTGTTCTGCTTGCCGAGCGAATTTTCGAAAGATGCTTGAATGGCATGAGATCCTCGATCTGCCCTGCGTCTTGCCGGTCTCGCCTTCAGCCCGCACGCGGAAAACTTTTGTTTTCGCGGTCGCGACTTGATAGGACGAGGGCCCGAGCGGTCGAAAACGATCATCGCCCCGTTCGGTTAATGATTGCTTGAGGTAGACCGATGTCGGAGCGCCAGAAGCCGCTTGTCGTGATCACGCGAAAGCTTCCCGCTCCGGTGGAAGCCCGGATGGGTGAGCTGTTCGATGTCAGGACGAATGTCGATGATCGGCCGATGTCGCATCTCGATCTCGTCGCGGCGGTCCGCGAGGCCGATGTGCTCGTGCCAACGATCACCGACAGGATCGACCGGACCATCATCGAGAAGGCCGGCGAGAAGCTGAAGCTGATCGCCAACTTCGGCAACGGTATCGACAATATCGATATTTCGGCCGCGCACGAGAAGAGCATCTACGTGACCAATACGCCGACGGTGCTCAACGAAGACACCGCCGACATGACGATGGCGCTTATCCTCGCGGTGCCGCGACGCCTTGTGGAAGGCGCGAACCTTCTCCAGTCGCCCGAACCCTGGGCCGGCTGGTCGCCGACATGGATGCTCGGGCGTCGGATCTGGGGCAAGAAGCTCGGAATCGTCGGCATGGGCCGGATCGGAACGGCGGTCGCCCGTCGCGCCAGGGCCTTCGGCCTCGAAATCCACTATCACAACCGTCGGCGGGTCAATCCAAAGACCGAAGCGGAGCTTGGCGCGACCTATTGGGAGAGCCTCGACCAGATGCTGGCTCGCGCCGACATCATTTCGGTCAATTGCCCGTCGACGCCCGCGACCTTCCATCTCCTGTCGGCCCGGCGTCTGGCCCTGATCCAGCCGCATGCCTTCATCGTCAACACCGCGCGTGGCGATGTAATCGACGAGAAGGCGCTCGTCGATCTCATCCATGCCGAAAAGCTCGCCGGGGCCGGCCTCGACGTGTTTGAGACGATGCCCTCATCGAACCGCAAGCTGATGAAGCTGGCGACAAGCGGCAAGGTCGTGCTCCTGCCCCATATGGGCTCGTCGACGCTGGAAGGCCGCGTCGATATGGGTGAGAAGGTGATCATCAACATCCGGACGCTGATGGACGGTCACCGTCCGCCGGACCGCATCTTGCCGGGGCGTGCTTAAAGTCTCTCTTTAAGCCAATCCTTTCTCCGCCTGGTCCTTGAGACGTATCAACGGTCTTCGAATAACGCTGCCCGATTGAGACCGCCCTACGGCGACTTTACGCCGAGTCTTTTCGTGCGGCCCCGACAAGCCCTTCCAACCAGTTCTGGTGGCCGTTGACCATGGGGTTGGGCGTCTCTTGGGCAAGCTCTTTGGCCGGTTTTCCGTTCTGCGTTTCCTGCGTGAGAATCCGCACACGCCCGCCTTCCAGATTCTCGATTATCCATGCATGATGAACATCGAGTAGATCCTCGCCATCCCCGCTCCAGCCGTGCCAAGAGATCCGGCCCGGCTGGTCGCCTTTTGGCGGCGTGGCCTCGACAACCTCGCATTCGACTGGAAAGCCAAACGTATCGAAGCGGAAGCGATCGCCGACCTTGAGTTCGGGGCCGGCATTGTTGTGAAATTCAATTTTGCCCGCATTGTCGTAATAAGTCGGCCATCGCTCCGGGTAGCTGACCAGCGGCCAGATATTCTCGGCGGATAGGCCGGCTACAATCATTTCGTTCGAGGCGAAATTGTCCGTAAAACCGGGGATAAATCCCTCGGGCCAGCCGATTGCATGCATGGTCGCACCTCTAAAACCGTTGCGCCCCTCAGCTATGCGCGCCTGCAAAGACGTCAAGCGCTCTCAGGATCGGTCACCTTTCTTCTTGATCTGTGGAAGAATTCGGTCCGCCCGGCAGCTTGTTGCGCGCAGCCTCCAGTGCTTTCACCGCTTCATCGAGCCGGCGAAGGGTATCCGCGACACCTGCCGAGTTGGGATCGAGTTCGTGCCCGTTGCCATCGATCACGAGCACATCGTCCATATTTTCCGTAAACGGGCCTGTGGGCCCAGCACGATCATTGCCGTCGCCTGATACTTGGTTTTCAGGCGCGTTCTGGAGCAGATCCTCCAGACCTCTTTGAGCAGAGCCCGAAACCGTAGTCGCGAGCAGCGCGATCAAGACGATCAGAATTCGTGTCGGCATCGGCTTCTCCTGTGACCACGCTCACATGCGAACTTTTGTGCGGCGATCAACCATGCCCGTCAGCGCAGGCTTTTTTGTGCCCGACACATGAACGACCGAGTGCTGTTATCATCTGTCGCGGCGCGACGAGGTCCGCGCTTTCGCACGGCAGTGGATGGACCGGGCCGTGATGATGTCGTCTCGGAGCCTGCAAGTTGAAACGCCTGGATTGAAAGCCCCTCCAGACTGACCCATCGTCCGCACCGACAGATCGTGGGACCGAACGCTACCGTGCCGCTTCGCTCTCACGCTCGCGGCGGATCGCGCCGACACGGGCCGCGAGACTGGGGTGGGGGCCAGCTGAACCCCGCTGATCGTTTTGTGCCGCTGCCAGAATGGCTTCGATCGGCGATGAGGGGCCTTCCTGCCGGGCCGTTTGTTCGATCACTCGGGCGGCGATGTCCGCGACCTCTTCGCGGAGTTTCGCCGGGTCCTCGATCGCGTCGAGTGCGGTATGATCGGGTGATCCGCTCTCAGTGGCAACATTGGTCGTCTCTTCGACCACTGCCGCTGCAACCCTCGTCTCGCCGCCATCTTCAGCGTTCGCTTCGGCCTCTGCCGAACGTCTGAGCCTGTATTCGGCCCGCTCTTCGGCCGTGATCGGCCGGCTGGTCTCCATCGCCCGTTCGCCCCCACCGCGCGAGAAAATGCGGTCGAGCTGGTCGTCGCGATCGGCAAGCTGGCCGGTGAGGCGGGTCACCTTGGCCTCCAGCCGCTGGTTGGTCGAGCGCTCCTTCGCAAGCTGGGCACGGAGCCCTTCGACCTCGTTGGACAGCCGGTCGACCGAATTGCCGCTTTCGCGCGAGCGCCGTTCCAGAGCGCGCAGCTGGTCGGCAAGTTCGTCGTTGCGCGTTTCGAGCGTGATGATCTGAACCTTCCGCTCGTCGGCGATGTCGGTCATCTCCTCGAATCTGCGGCCAAGCTCTTCAAATTCCTCGATCCGGACCCTCAGGTCGTGATGGACCTCGCGCAGCTCGGTGTCGACCTCGTCGGCCTCGGCCTCGCGTTTGGAAAGAGCCGCATTGAGCTCCTCCAGTTCGCCCATCTGCTGCGCGACCTGCTTCGTCAGCGCCTTGGTGCGGGCCTTCAGCTCGGCATTCTCGCTGGCAATCCGCCCTGCATCGGCGCGCTCAAGAGCGGCCCTTTGCTCGCGTTCTTCCGATGCGATCTCGCGCTGGCGGGACTCAAAGGCAGTCTGCGCGCGCAAGCGATCATAGGTGCCCTGGATTTCCCGCGCATTGACCGGGATCGTCGCCTCGAATTCCTGCCTGGCGATCGAGCGGGCCCGTTTCCAGACGAGCGGGGCGATCAGCAACGCGCAGAGAAGGGCGAGGAGAAACCCGAATGCGAATGTGAGGGCGGCGGTAATCATGGGGGCGAACGATCATGCTGATAAAGGCTGACACAAGATAGATCGCCTTTGCGCGGAATTCGCCCCTCAAGCGAGAAAAGGGTGATGAAATCGCGGATGCTGTTGCGCGAATGCGATTTTCGAGCGGGCAAAGCCCCTTGTCCTATGGCAGCTGTGAAAGGCGAGCGTTTCGCACTCCCCGCCGCCCCTTATCCGAGTTCGGTTTGATCGTTTCGCAATAACGGATTCGATAACGCTCTTGCGCCGTGCGGGCTTCTGATGCCGTCCCTGGCTTCATCAGCCGGATACGGTATCAGAATGGATTCCAGGTCGGAGCTGGCGTCATCTTCAGATAGCCGATGTTCACGCCAAGTCGTGCGCCGACGCCGGTCTTGATCGGAACGATCATCACATTGCCGCGCTTGAGCCCGGTCATTGCGAAACCGCCGACGAGATAGGCGGTGCCGGTGATCCCGCCATAGCGACCGTAGATCGCCTCAACCGAGGGTAGATCGTAGACGAGCATCATGGTGCGCGCGCCGTCCGCGCCGGCGTCGAGGCCGATCGACGGACCCTGCCAGAAGATGCGGTGATTGCCGGCATTCTTCGTGTACAGTGTGCCCTCGCCGAACCGCACCCCGCCGATGAATGCGCCGGAGGCTTCTTCACCGAGGATATATCCGTTCGGTAGGCCGTAGCTCTGGATCGCCTGCTGCATCAGCTGGGCGAGGCCGCCGGATGTTGCCCCGAAGAAGTGATGACCCGAGCGCAGCACCTCGTCCATGGAATAGTCGGCGCCGTTGCCCGCTGCCTGCTGGCGTGGAGCCGAGTAGGGTTGCTGGTTGCCGTAGGATTGTTGTGTGCCGTATCCATTCTGCGCGGCATAGGTGCCGGCCGGATCTGAATATCCACCAGATTGCGCCGCGTAGTTCGGCTGGCCGGAATATTCCCCCTGTGCCGGTGCCGCGTATTGTGCGCTGGCCGGGCCCGGTGTGAACACCAGGACCGAGGACAGGACGGCGATCAGGGCTGCTGCGATTGAAAATCGTGTCGATGACATGGGCGGTCGACCCCTCTCCGATCGAATGGGCGCGTGGGCGAGCGTTCTTGGTCTCCATTAGAAAACGTTAGGCTTTCGAAATCGCTAACGGGGTTCGGACGATGCGAAATCAGGCTGGCGCAAGTTAGAAAGGAGATGCCAGGATGGGGTGCTGGAGCCGGTCGTTCCTGGCAGCTTGCCAGACGTCTGGAGCGAAGATGCGCGCGCGAAGTCGAGCACCCGAGATGAAGCGGTTCAGAAGGCCGCGCCAAACCGATACGAGGAACGCCTGATGAACAAACTGCCAGAACTCGCGCCGGCCGATCTTGCGGCGCTGCTCGCGAGCAAAATCTGCCACGACATCATCTCGCCGGTGTTCGGCATTCAAAGCGGCCTCGAACTCCTCGACGACATGCCGGACGATGCCGAATCCATGGGCCTCGTGCGCAATTCCTGCAAGGCGGCCGTCGGCAAGCTGCAATTTGCCCGCATGGCCTATGGTGCCTCCGGCTCGCAGACGGCGGCGGTGGATCTGAACGATGCGAAATCGGTGGCCGAAGGCTATATGTCCCACGAAAAGCCCGAACTCGTCTGGATCGGCGAGCCGGGCTACGCGCCGAAGAACTTCGCCAAGGCGGTTCTCAACCTGATCGTGCTCGCGACATCGAGCATCAGCCGTGGCGGCGAGGTGAGGGTCGAGATCACCGAAGCCGATCCGGGCCGTGCCACCGTCTCCGCCAAGGCGCAGCGTATCCGGATCCAGCCCGATACGATCGCGCTGATCGAAGGCCGATACGAGGGCGAAGCGATCAGCGCCCAGACCATCCAGCCCTATTACATGCTGTTCTGTGCCAACGAAGCGGGACTGACCGTGTCCCACGTGATGGAAGAAGGCAGCGTGACCTTCACCATCGGCTGAACAACGGCACTTTCGCATACCATTTGGCAAGCTTCCTCAGGTTAGGCTCGGATCGGAATGCCGCCCGCCGGTGACCCTATGAGCACATACTGAAGAGGGAGCGCCCGCCATGGCGACATGTCTGTTGTTCGACGAGATGCCGATCGTGAGAAAGATCGGTGAGCGCATTCTCGCCAAAGCGGATTATGAGGTCACCGTCGTGGAGACCCTCGCTGCGGCACAGGCGCATATCGCGGCGGCGGGCATACCGGACCTCGCCATCCTCTCCGGCACCGGCGGGAACAGCACAGTCACCGAATTCGTCAAGGCGATCCGGGAAGACCGGGGCGCGGGGCGCAGGGCGGTCATCCTCGTCTCCATCGTCGAGCGCAATATCGGGCTGCTGATGCGATTGCGCCGGGCGGGGGCGAACGGCATCCTGATGAAGCCGTTCGACGCCGATGGTTTTACCGAGACGCTGCACATCCACAAGCGCGCCGCCGAACTCGCGGCCTGATCGAAGTCCCGGCCGGATCGCTTCGGCCTGATCAGCCGGCCGGCTTGCGCAGGCGGGCGAGAAGGGCCGACGTATCCCAGCGCTTGCCGCCCATGGCTTCCACTTCCGCATAGAACTGGTCGACCAACGCGGTGACCGGAAGCTGCGAGCCGTTGCGTCTGGCCTCCGCAAGGCACATGCCGAGATCCTTGCGCATCCATTCGAGCGCGAAGCCGTGGTCGTAGTGGTTCTCGTTCATGGTCTTCCAGCGGTTTTCCATCTGCCAGGAGCCGGCCGCGCCCTTGGAGATGACCGAGATCACCTTCTCGATGTCCATGCCCGCATTCTGGCCGAAGGCGACCGCCTCCGACAGGCCCTGAACGAGGCCGGCGATGCAGATCTGGTTCATCATCTTGGTGATCTGGCCCGAGCCGCTCTCGCCCATGAGACCGACCATCTTGGCATAGCATTCGATGACGGGTTTCGCCGCCTCGAAGTCTTCCCTGTCGCCGCCGCACATGACGGTGAGCTGGCCGTTCTCCGCGCCCGCCTGACCGCCCGAGACCGGCGCATCGATGAACTTCACGCCCTTCTCGCTGCAGGCGGCGGCAAGCTCGCGGGCAAGCTCGGCCGAAGCGGTGGTGTTGTCGATGAGGGTCGCCCCGCTCTCCATGCCGGCAAGGACGCCGTCATCGCCGTAGACGACCGAGCGCACGTCGTCGTCATTGCCGACGCACATGAAGACGAATTCGGCGCCGCTCGCGGCCTCCTTCGGCGTCGCGGCATGGTCGCCGCCATGTTCGCCCGCCCATTTCTCCGCCTTGGAGCCGGTGCGGTTCCAGACCGTGACCTCGTGGCCACCCTTGTTCTTGAGGTGCCCGGCCATCGGATATCCCATGACCCCAAGCCCGATGAACGCCGTCTTCGCCATGATCGCCTCCGCAATGTTTCATGAAGACGGGCAGATATGGGGAAAGCGGCAGCTTTCAACGCCGGGACGACGATCAGGCACGGGTTCGCGTTCCCGCGCTCGTCGCGCAAGCCGGGGTCTCCAAAGAACCGTCGTTACCGGCTCGTGTGCCGGTGGGACGGTCCGAGATGTCTTGCCGCCCTGGCAGCGGCGCGCCGGAGGCAGGCCTCCGAAAGAGGGAAGTGAAACGGCTTGCCGCCGGCGCACTCCGCGCGGGATTTATCGCACCTCGCTTCGCCCGAGCCATGAACGGCCTTCTCCCGGCAGGCCCGTTCCCGGCACCCGATCCGGAATGCCGCCGGAAGGCGGGTTTCGCGGAACGGACCGATGAACGGCTCATCCAAGGGACGGCCCTCATGTTTCGGGCGGCTGTTGGCGTTTCCCACCTTCGAGAAGGTGGTCAAGTGGGCCGATCCACACCCGCGCCGTAGTACGCGAGGAGCCAACGGGGCCGCGAGACGTCCGGGACGCGGCAGCTTCCGGAATAAGCCACGCGCCGCAGACACCGCACGCATTCCCGAGGGATCCCGGCGATCACCCGTGCCATCCGGAATGCGATGGGCGGAGTGTAGGCGAGGGCGCGGGGGGCGGGGATAAGTTTTCGGTTTTCGCTGTTCTCGGGCGCTCTCGTCTTCAAGGAGCGATCCCTCGGCGTCGTCATCCCGGGCTTGACCCGGGACCCATTCCTCTGGCCGTTCATCCGCTTGGTGGTGGAAGTGGAGACGCACCACCCGACGTTCCGATGGGCTTCTGGAATGGGCGCTTTGCGCGCTCGGAGGCCGGGGTGACGACGCCTATTCCGAGGAAACCTATCCTCGGCTATCGAAGCAGTCGAGGGTGCGTTGGATGCTTTCTAGAAAAAGTGCAGCGAAAATGTCTACAACTTGGACACCTCCGGAAACTGGCATGTTTCTCGGTAATCTGATTCACTGACGTCGTATTGGTGGGGAGGATCGGATGTCGGGTCAGCTTGGATTTTGGGACGTTTCGGATCGGCTGTCTCAGCTCTCCAAACAGGGCGACCCGCTTGAGAAGCTTGCGGCGACCGTCGATTTCGAGATGTTCCGCTCGGAGCTTTTGAAGGCCGTTCCGCCCGGCATTCGCAGCAAAGGCGGCAGACCTCCTTTCGATCCGGTTCTGAAGTTCAGGATGCTTGTGCTTCAGGCGCTGAACGGTCTCTCGCTCTAACAGACCGAGTTTCTCGTGAAGGACCGGCTGAGTGGGATGCGCTTCTGCGGCTTGGGACCCGGCGACAGCGTCCCGGACGCCAACACGCTGTGGGACTTTCGCGAGGCCCTGATCGCCGCCGATGCGCTCGATGCCCTGTTTGCGCGCCTTGATCGGGCGATCACGGAGGCCGGCTATCTTCCGATGTCTGGCCAGATCATCGACGCGACGCTCGTTGCCGCTCCGCACCAGAGAAATACCGAGGACGAGAAGGCTCGGATCAAGGCGGGCGAGAGCGCGAAAGAGATCTGGAAGGACGAGCCGTTCAAGGCGCGTCAGAAAGATACCCACGCTCGCTGGACCGTGAAGTTCTCGAAGGCCAAACCCGCCGAGGACGGCCAGAAGCAACAGGTCGACATCGCGATCCCGACCTTCGGCTATAGTAAGCGGCCAGCGCGCCATCGGTCCGAGCGCGGCCAGCGAACGCACATCTCGATTGACCGCCGGCATGGCATCATCCGCAACTCTCTCGTCACCGACGCCGCGGCCCACGATGGAGCGCGTCTACGCGGGGCCTGATCGATCCGGACAACACCGCGTCCGACGAGTGGGCGGACAGCGCGTACCGTTCGGCAGAGAACGAACGCTTTCTCGACAAGGTCGGCAAGACCAGCCGTATTCACTGGCGAAAGCCTAAAGGCAACCCCATGCCGGTCGCGACCCGCAAGGCGAACGCGGCGAAGTCGACCGTTCGATCATGCGTCGAGCATGTCTTCGCCCGCCAGAAGGGGCCGATGGGCATGGTGATCCGAACAATCGGCATCGCCAGGGCAGAAGCGACGATCACGCTCGCCAACATGGCCTACAACATGAACCGATGGCAATGGCTCAACAGCCGAACTGCGTCCGCATGAGCCGAAAACGGCCGTAGAATAAGTCATTCGGCCCAAAATCAGCGTCGGAACGGGGCCGACGTGGTCGGCGCGGCGCCCAATCCGTCTACGACATTAAAATCAGCGCGTTTCCGGAGGTGTCCAGGTGCCGATGATCTGCTCTTCGGAAAAACGATTGCGCTTCATGTCCTGGTCCTCTCGGTGGGCCAGAACGAACTTCAAACTGGATTAAGCCGAAGGCGCAATGTCAGCTGCAAGATGGAAGCTTCCCGCTCACCTATCACTAGCCTAAGACAAACCGGAAGAGGCTGTAAGGGGGTTGGTGCTTCAATTGCGATTGCTTGCAGGAAACTCTAATGCGTTAATCAGCCCATTCCTTTCGAACGAACTCTTCGATTCTCTTTGTCCGCGTCTGAACGGCTACCTCGTCCCACTCCATGTCTTTATCAGTTGCAGTACGAATCTCTTCACCAACAGCGCGAGTGGCTGCCAAGCCACAACCGCGGTAGGTTGATGACTTCTCAAGGGGCGATTTGTCCTGAAGCCTTGAATTGACCCGCGGTGGGAGCATTGTGAGATTGCCAAGATGGTGAACGTAGCTCACCTGACTACTCTGCGGCTGGATGTGTTCGATCGACCGAGAAGCCTCTTCAGCCCATATCTTGTTCCATTGAGTAGTATCGAAGGGCGTGCCCGCTTCGTCAGCTAGGTGTTCGTCGTACCGAAACAGAATATATCGCAACTCTTCTGTCCATTGGTTATAGCAATCGGACCAGTAATCGGGACCGAGAATCACTTCATTGATACTCCACCCATCCCCCAACTCTCGGAGGCGATCTTCGACCTCCTTCGCAGAAAGTGAGCCGGTGCCGATATCATATCCAAGGCGGACGTAGTCGCCAACTTTGTGGCGGGTATCTGCGCCACCCAGTCCGAATATCCGGAACGTGACCCTTTCCCACCGACCGAGCAAACGGTCCTGCGTCGATTTCTCGAACCCACCAAGGAGTATTGCGGTCGCAACAAACCTAGCGTGTCGGATGCGGGTTACAGCCCGCAGGCGGACGCTCCGGTCAAGGGTGTTAACGGCACGTACAACCTCGCGAAGGCTCTTGGCCGCACCAACGATCGTTTTTTGCGCAGCGCCTGCCACACGCGTTATTTCTGCAGCCGCATCCTGCTCGCTCAGGATACGGTTCGGGCGATCGACCAAGGCCAACGTTCCAGCGAAGCGCAACGCTTCGTCGCCAAGTTTGTCCTCTAATCCGAGGATACGATAGATGTCCTGCCACACAACCCGCATCTCGTGCACCGCTTCGGCGCGAGCATCGTCGGTAAGGTGCTCGAAAAGTAGAGCCATCAACTGGCTCTTAAGCTTGTCGATCCACTTAACGTCCAGCCCTCTACTATTCAGAACTTCGAAAACCCGATATACTGTCGTCTCATCGGCCAACTCATGGTAGATCATAGAGAGCTGGTGCCGGATGGTCGCGATTAGATCGATCGCCGTTCGCTCGTGCAGCCAAAGTTGAACGAAATCTTCGCATTCCCGGGCAGCGTCAACGATCCTTAAGTCAGCTGCGGTAGTCGCGTTATCTTCTCTAATCTTGCCGTCGCGGATGTAGTCGACGAAAACGTCGGACGCGTCATGGTTCGTTTGTAGCAGAACAAGGGAGTGATCGTCATTCTTGACGAGCAGGTTGCGAAGGTCGAGACGAACCTTCTCCTGCGCCTGATCCTTACTGAGCGCCTTCTCGATCGCCTTGATCAGAATGATCAGCGTGGTCAATCTCTGTTGACCATCGACGATCTCGACGGTCTTGAACGCGTCAGCCCCAATCAGGCGTTTGTCTAACGCCAAAGCGACGACCGTCGCCATGAAGTGTTCCCGACCAGATTCTTTCGCTGCAACAATGTCCCTGAAGAGATCGTCCCGCTGCCGAGGACCCCAAGCGTAGGCCCGCTGATAGTCAGGAATACGAAAGAGCCGTCCCCCGAGTAGTTCGTTGACTGTCAGGTGTGTTGGACTTAGCTGCATGACAATTCCCTAGTTTTCAGTAGCGAGCGCTTCACTCAGGCAGCTTGCAACTGACTGCGCAGCTAACCACGTCGCGAATGTAGTTCATCTCAAACGAGGCCTCGTAGTCAATCGTCCTTCACAGGCTTGTTCCTATCGAAGAACGCGGCTGCCTGGGACATAATCGTGGAAGTACTTCTGGGGAGGCAGCTTTCCGCCATCTAGGCCCCAGAAACTGACGGTCTTTTTCGGCCCACATCAGCCAGAAGCGCTTTATCTGATCCTCACCCATCCCCCGCATTCGCCAGCACGCTCAGCGCACTGGCTGGCGCCGATCTGAGAACCGCGTCGCGGATATCCGAGGGGCAGTCGACGAGGTCCGAGAAATCGACGACGCCGCGATCAAGCCGTGAGGCGAGGCGCTTGAGGACCGGACGGCCGGCGCCGGCAACGACGAGGGGCGCATCGTCCGTGATTTCCTCCCGCGACAGGACCTTCAGCGCCGCATCGTGGATGGCGCGGACCTGAGCCTCCGCAAAGGCGTGAGCGAGCCATTCCCAGGCGCCATCCCGCGCATCGGCCGTATCCATGCCGATCATCCGCGCGATGCGCCTGCGCGAACCTTCGAGGCTCTTGTCGCCGCCATCGGCCGCCTCGTGCTGGTCGTCCTCCTCATCGAGATTGCCGATGACGCGCTGGACATCCGCCATGGTGGCGAAGAACTCGTTCATGACGGGAATCGTGCGGCCGACGAAGGGAACCTCGCGGGCGACCGCCATCAGCGCCGTGCGCGTATAGCCCTGATAGACGAGTTCGCCGGAGGCGAGGCGATCGCGATCCGTATGGCCCTTTGAGGCGTGGACGATGCCATCGGCGATGGGCACGAGATCGGTCGTCGTCGAGCCCATGTCCATGAAGAGGGCTTCCTCTATGTGCTTGGCCGCAAGGGAAGCGGTGGCGTGCCAGTTGGCCGACGCGATATCGAAGACGTTGGAGCGGGCATCGCCGAGGGAGAGGAAGCCTGCCGCCCCACCATAAAGCCGGATATCGCCCGAGAGGCGCTCGCCCATGACGCGGGCGATGCGCTCCACGCCCTGACGGCGGGAGGGGAAGACATCCGCGACCTCGGCCGTCATGGTGATGGCGTGGCGATCGACGAGGCCGGCCTCCTCCTCGATGAGGTCGACGGCGGATTGAAGGCTCTCGAAATCCTTCCAGATCGGCGTTACCTTCTGCCAGACCTTGATCACCCGGTCGTCCTCGGCGAGGGCGGCTTTCAGGTGCGCGCCGCCGATATCCCAACCCAATGCCCGTGCCATGTCATGCCCCGATCGCGATTCGAACTGACGCGCGTCATAGCATTGTGTGCGGCGAATGACAGGGGAGTGAACTGAAGATGCAGCTGATCCTGGTGCTGGACGTGATGAACGGCGCGATCGTGCGCGGGCAAGGCGGCAAGCGCGAGAGCTATCGGCCCATCGCAACGCCGCTGGCAAAGGGCGCGGCGCCGGTGGCCGTGGCGCGCGGGCTTATCCGCGCGACGGGGGCGGCGGTGGTCTATGTCGCCGATCTCGACGCGATCATGGGAGGCGAGGCGCAGGTTGGGGTGCTGATGGCGCTGACGGCGGCGCTGCCGGACGTGCGGTTCTGGGTGGATGCGGGGTTTCGCACGATCGGCGAGGCAGAGGCGCTCACGGCGGCGGTGGGGGACGCGCGGATCGTGCCCGTGTTCGGGACGGAGACGCTGGACAAGACGGAGGCGGATCAGCTGGCTCGGATCGAGAGGCCGGCGGTGCTCTCGCTCGATTTCGGCGCGGAGGGCTATCGCGGCTCGCGGCGCATTCTGGAGGATGCGGCCCGTTGGCCGGACGATGTGATCGTGATGTCGCTGACGGCGGTCGGCTCGGACGGCGGGCCAGATTTTGCGCGTCTGGAGGAGATCGCCCGGCGGGCCGACGGGCGCCGGGTGCATGCGGCGGGGGGCGTTCGCGGCGAAACGGATCTCGATGCGCTTGCCGCCATGGGCGTTGCAGGCGCGCTGGTCGCCAGCGCGATCCATGACGGGCGGATCGCGCGGCGGGGATAGGATATCCCGGGGGAGGGGCGCCGAGAGGCTGCCGGCCAAAGAAAAAGGAGCCTTTCGGCCCCTTTTCCTTCGATGTGTTGCGACCGCGAGAGCGGTGCCCGGTTATTGAAAACCGAATTTGGCGGCCAATCGCCGGAGAAGTCCACCGGACATCGCCGATTCTTCCTCTCCCCCGGGATGGTCTCTTGTCTAAGCGCCGGCGAACGGATGCTCGGCGGAACCCTTCTTGGAGACGACTTCCTGTGCGGTCGGCGTACCCTTCACGGCGCGCTCGATGGACTCCATCGTGGCCTGGTAGTTGTAGTCGCGGATCTTCGCGTCGTCTTCGGCTTCCCAGTGGATGAAGACACCGACGCAGATGTAGAGATCGTCGGCTTCATCGGCCGGGATGATGCCCTTTTCGACTGAATCGGCAACGGCGCGCGCGACGGCGGTCTGGGCCGGGCCGAACATCTGGACGGCCTGCTTGGCGCCCTTGATGGTGACCTTGTTGAACATCACCGTGTTGGGCTTGCAGGGCAGGTTCGGCGCGACGACCGCGAGAAGCGTCGTGAAACCGTCCTTGTTGTTCGTCAGCGAGTGGCAGAACGCCGACTCGGCAGCCGAACCGCGGGGGCCGATGATGAGATCGATGTGTGCAACTTCGTTGCCTTCACCGACGAGCGACTCGCCGACCATGACCTTGTTGATGGTTGCCATGAGCAATTCCTCCTGTTGTGCGGTCCTGCCGGTTATCTCCCGGCCGACCCTCAATATGTCTGTTCCCGGGATGTGAGATAGCCTTAAAGCCTGCCACAACAAGCCGTATCGGCCATTTCCTCCCGGCCGATGGACTGCGCGGAGCAATCCATCCTCACGGCTACCCTTGTTGGCGGCATCCCTTAATCGAGACCGGTTAGCCGGATAGCGCCGTTGTCACATGGACCACGACGGGGCGCAGTCAATCATCGCGCGGGACGTTCCGCAAGGGATGGGGAAAAAAAGCGGTGCGCGCGAGGTCGAGGGCGAAGAGTGTCGCGACGGTAAGATCGGCGGACGTGCCGGGATTGAGGCCCTCCGACTTCAGTTCGGCATCGAGGCGAAGAGCATTCGCCGCAACCTCGTCAGGGTCGGCAGTCGGGGTAATGGCCGCCGCGAGCCGGGCGAATCGCAAACGCACGGATTCGGCGCGCTCGGGCCCGAATTTGCGGCCGATATGGGAGTCGGCGAAGCGGGTCGTGTAGGCGAGATAAATCGCGAAGGCGGGGCCGAGAGCCGGATGGTCGATGATCGACGCGGGCGCTGCGTCCGGCGCCGCGAGCCCCGTACGAAAGATATCCGAATAGCCGGTCGCGTATTGATGGGCGATCAGGTCCCTGTCGGCGGAAAGCCGCATCGCTTCGATGAGTGAGATCCTCGGCGCGTGGCGCACATCGTGTGCGCCGGCCTCACCAAGTCCGCCGGGCGAGGCATGGGCGATGGCGGCAAAAACGTCTGCCGCGTCGTCCTCCGAGAAAGCGGTAAGGGTTCGGCGGAGGGCATCCTCGAGAGCGCCTGGGCCGGACGCTTCCATGGTCTCGAAGGTGCGGGCAAGGGGCGCGGCGAGGAGGACAATGCCGAGATTGGCGTTGCATCCGGCCGCGGCGAAGCTCGCGCGGGTCGCCTCCAGAACCCGGCGGCCGACGCTTAGGGCCGGATCGGCGATGATCGGGGCGGCAGCGAGTGCGGCGCGTTCGAAGGTTTCGGCATCCATGTCATGGCCGGGGGCGTGGATGTGGACATTGCCGGGCTTGATGGCGGCAAGCTCCGCCCGGCATGCCCTGAGGAAGGCTGCTTCGATGGTTCGACGTGGTTCGACGGCGCTCATACGGCGCGCGGCAGAACGAGATCCGCGCCCGGCCGCTTGGTCGAAGCATCCTCCAGGCGCGAGAGAAGGTCTTCGGCGCGAATGCGGGCGATGTCGAGCGGCACGACGCGGGACAGGCCGGTCCAGGCCGGCATGGAATTCACTTCGATGAGCTGGATCGCGCCGTCAGCGTCCCGCAGGAGGTCGACGCCGCAGAAATCGGCTTCGACCGCCTTGGCCGCTGAAATGGCGAGGGCGTTCATCGCCTCGTCCAGCTCCATGGGAAGCGCGACCGCGCCCTGTTTGATATTGGTGATCCAGTTCGCCGCCTCCCGGCGCATGCCGGCGATGGCCTTGCCGTTCGAGACGAGAATGCGGAAGTCGGTCCAGCGTTCGCCAACGGCTTTCCCCGCGAATTCCTGAAGGTAGTAGACGCCGCCGGCGATCTCCTCTGGCGGGGGCAGGTCGGCAGGCGCGCGGATCAGCTTGAGGCCTTTGCCCTGGCTGCCAAAAAGCGGCTTCAGCACGAGCGGCCCGGACGTCTTCTCGATCGCATCGAGGGCCTGATCGCGCTTCTCGAAGCAGTAAGAGCGCGGGCTCGGAAGGCCTGCCGCCTTCAGGCGAAAGCTCGTCGCCGCCTTGTCGACGCAGAACTCGATCGCGCGGCCCGAGTTCGAGACGGGAATGCCGACGCCCTCGAGGGCGTGAAGAATGCCGAGGCGGCGCGTCACGCCCTCGAAACTGCCGCCGTCCATCGTGCGCACGCAGATGGCGTCCGGCAGGTCGCTCTCGTATCCCGGGATCGAAAAGCCCGAGGGCGAGCCCGTGTCGAAACCGATGTCGGCGAGTTTGGCGAATGAGGCGCTCGCCCCGCAGGCCTCGAACGCGGCCTTCATCTGCCGCGCGTGGCGGTCGATAGCGGCGGTGACGACGAGGATGCGGGGTGCGGGCATGGATGGTCCGGTCTTCAAGGACAGAGTCTTACGCAACCGAAAGACGTGCGGTGGTCATTCGCTCAAGGACCATCGCAGTTCGTCCGTCATGCGACGACGGCACAAGATGAATGGAAGCCGCCGGATCGTCAAACCGCCGGAGGCTCGGGGGTCGATCCGGGTTGTGGGCGGATCGGCCCGAACCAGGCGATATCTCTGGTGACAAAATGCTGCAACACCTGCCGCGATGTTCATTTAGGGACTCGTTCAAACGGTGTGTTACGCTAATATGTGATTGAAATGCCTGCCTCATACCCGTTTTGAGAACGGTTCGATTCATAAATCAAACCTGTATGGAGGGTCTGTTTTCATGCCAAATTCGCGGCAGCCGCTGCAATCGACTTCAGCCGCGCAGGCGCCGCTCAAGAACCTTCGGCAGGGCGATGGCCAGCTGTTCGAGACCGAACGCCGTCTGAACGCAGTGCTGAACAATGCATCGGTCGCCATCTTCCTGATGGATGACCGCCAGCATTGCATCTACATGAACCGTGCCGCCGAACAGCTGACAGGCTGGACCCTCTCCGAAGTCCTGGAACGCGACTGCCCGCTGCACGACATCGTTCACCACACCTATCCGAACGGCGAGCCGTTTCCGCTGCATGAGTGTGCGATCGATCGCGCGTTTCCCGAAAACAATCAGGAGCGTGGTGAAGAGGTCTTCATTCATCGTGATGGCCACTTCTTCCCGGTCGGTTTCACAGCGAGCCCGATCCGGGACGACGAGTCCAACATCATCGGCACGATCATCGAGGTTCGCGACATCACCGAAGAGAAAGCGGCAGCCGAGCGGCAACGCCTGCTGATCAACGAACTGAACCACCGGGTGAAGAATACCCTGGCGACGGTTCAGTCGATCGCCGCACAAACCTTTCGCGCAGAGGCCACGGACCCCGCCATTCGCGCGGTGTTCGATTCCCGCCTGAGCGCTTTGTCTGTCGCCCATAACGTGCTGGTGGATGACAATTGGGAAAGCGCCAGCCTGAAAAGCGTCGTCGAAAGAGCTGTTTCCCCGCATCTCTCAGTGGAATCGGATGATCAGCGCTTCAAGCTCGAGGGGCCCGATTCGCGCCTGCATTCCAAGGTCGCGGTGACGCTTGCGATGGCGCTGCACGAATTGACGACGAACGCGGCGAAATACGGCGCCCTGACGGTGCCGGAGGGCCAGGTTCTCGTCCAGTGGTCGCTCGCAGCACTCGAGGACGGGCGCGAGCAACTCGATCTTTATTGGGAAGAACGGAACGGCCCCACCGTTGAACCGCCCGCCCGCAAGGGCTTTGGTTCCCGCTTGATCGAGCGCCAGTTGCCCATGGAGTTCGCCGGCAGCGCGGAGTTGCGATACCTGCCCTCCGGTGTCGTCTGCCGCGTCCAGATTCCGCTGACACCGCTCGGTTGGCACGGGCAAGCCAAGGTGACCGAGGCGCTTCAGCGATGAGTATGCTGGAGGGGCGCAGGGTCCTGCTCGTCGAGGATGAAAGCCTCATCGCCATGATGGCCGAGGATATCCTGTTCGATCTCGGCTGCGAGGTCGTTCTGGCGATGCGCCTCGATCAGGCCCTGACTTTCGTCCAAAAGGAAACCTTCGATTTCGCAGTGCTCGACATCAATCTTGGCGATACGCGAAGCTATCCCGTCGCCGATCTGTTGCTGGAGAACGGGACGCCTTTCATTTTCGCAACCGGATACGGCCTGAAAGGGCTGGACCCGAACTATGGATCGATACCGGTCATCCAGAAACCTTATATCGAGGCGGATATGGCGGACATGCTCCGTCGGAAACTGACCGGCAATTCGACGTTTGTCGAACTGCACCGGGAATAGATCGCGATGGTATTTCCCGGAAACGAACGCCACGCGTGCAGCATTTCCTGGTTCCGCAAGACATGGACGGAAAACGGGGCTCGCTGTTTCCTTACCCTGCCGTAGCACTTCATTCGTCCGGCACAGGCTCATACCGCCGGACAAATGAATTGACCTGAAGGTCAATTGTCGTCCGACGATTGGCTCTGGCGCCGCTCGGGCTCCCGGCCACCTTATGAAACCGTTGGTTTCAAAGGCCCCTCGGTATCAGACGCCGACGGGGCTGCCTGCGGACATCCGAACGCGATGCTTTCAAATGTCCGCCGGTATCCGTCCGACGACCGTGTCGAAAGTGATGCTTCGAAGGGACCGTCGGTCTGCGTAAGATGGGTCTCTAACCCTTAATCGAACGAGGCATCCACCAGCTTCGGATCGATGGCACCGCCCCGGAAGGTTTCGCCGGAATCAAGCGCGACCACCTGCACCTCGGCCGGCGAGAACAGCATCGGATCGATCTTGTAGAAGTCGCCTTCGTATTCCTTGAAAATCTCCGCGAAGGGCTTGCCGTAGTCGGCCGCCGTCGAGCTCGGGAGCTTTTCGGCGAGGTCCTTCGCCTCGTCTGCCGGGCCGGTGACGTAGAGAAGGATGCGCCCACCATAGATCACCGCGTCGTTGGTGCGGCCCATGGCGGTGATGAAATCGGGATGGGGCGGGGCGAGCGGGGCGGTGCCGATACCCTCGACGATGCGCGAGAGATCGAACTTCAACTCGTGCGCCTTGTGGAGGGCGACCTCGACCACGCGGCCGACGATCTGGATCGCGCCAGCGAGCGAAGTGGTCGGTGTGATCGCGAAGGTGAGCTTGTCCGGCGCGACGCCGCAATCCTTGGCGATCTGGCGCACCAGTTCTTCAGGCGGCGCGGTGTCGGTCTCGAGCACGAGAACGGCCTCGTCGGCGCTGTCGGAATAGGCGATGTCCTCGAAGATGTGCTCCTTGCCGGCCATGGCGCGGCCGGGACCCGAGCCCATGGAGAAGTAGGCGTTCTCGCCCTCGCCATGGGTCAGCTGCCAGCCGGCATACTGGCTGCCGAGGCAGGCGATGACGGGCTGGGAGGTGGAGACTGTGAGGGTGAAGGGCCAGCGATCGAGATAGGAGCCGACATCGAGCCGCACCTGACCGAGGCCGCCAAGGCAGACTTCCGTCAGAAGCCGTCCGGCCTCGAAGGAGCCGGGCACAGTTGAGCCCGCATCAATGATGGTTTCGCCGGCAGCGCCCGTCGTCACCTTCACGCGCAGCTCGCCGGCATTGTCCTTCAGGGTCTGGATCAGCGGCAGGACGCCCCGATTGACCGAGATATTCGCCTGTTTCGTCGTCATGTGTTCCTCCCGATCAGTCGCGATCGTCCGTCGATGCGTCGGACTTGGACTGTGTTTGTAGGTTACTGGGTCGCGTAGGCCAACCGAGGTGGTTCTCGGCCATCGCCGGCTGCGCCCTGGCTTTGGTCATGTGATTGGCCGGACGCGCGAAGCTCAGTGACGCGCCTCTCGAAGAGCGTCGTCGCCTCACCCTCGCTCTTGGCCTCGGCATAGATCGTCGCGATCGGCTCACCTGCCTCGAAGCTGTGGGGCAGGGTGGTGCGGTCCCGCGTCCAGTCCGGCCAGGAGAAGCCTTCGCCAAGGTGAAGCGGCGCATCGGCCCAGGCAAGACCCGAGGCGCGACAGGCGTGCTGATAGGGCGACAGATCCGCCGGCAGGCTGCCGTTGCAGGCCTCGATATGGAGCTTCAGCAGCGGCGCGTCGGGCTGGTCGAACACATCCACCGTCGCGCCGAAGCGGGCGTTGATCTCGAGGCAATAGACGAACTCGCCAGCCACAATGAAATCGGCGCTGAGAAGTCCGGTCAGCGCCGTGCCTGCCTCATGGGCCGAACGGACGATGCGGCGCAGGTCCTCGCGCATGGTTCGGGCGACGGAGGCTGGTGGATCGAGCGGGCCGACGGCGCCGCCATAGCGGAAGGGCTCGTCCGGTGTGGGGTCGACCCATTGGCGCGAAAAGCCGAGGGACCGGATGTCGCCGCGTGACGCCAGCGCTGCGAGCGAGTAGCGGGTGCCGCGCATGAAACGCTGGGCGTAACGCCGGCCGGTTCCGCCAACGGGGCGCTGCGCATTGGACCACTGGACATGGGTGCCGCCGCAGCCGCCGACCTGTTTCGAAATCCATCCCTCTTCTTCCGGCGGGGCGTAAAGGGCGATTTCGGGAAAGAGAACGCCCGCCCGGTCGCAGACCTCAGCGAACCAGAGCGGGTCCTTCAGCCGGGCCGAGGCCGTCGCGCCCGTGCCGAGCACCGGCCAGCGCTTTCCGATTTCGGTGAGAAGATGCGGGCGATCCTCGAAGCCCGCGCCGTAAACGAAGCCGATTGGCTTCTCGCCCTCGGCCAGCCGGTCGAGGGCGGACAGTAGATCCTCGTCGGTGAAGCCGTCCGGGTAATGGCCGGTCACGAGTTCGGCGCGTTTCGCCGCCGCCTTCAGATCGAGATCGGCGAAGAAGTCGACCGCCAGCGCATCATAGCCCGAAAGGCGTGCGCTCTCGGCGATCTGGCGCGCGGAAAACGCCGCGCACAGGATCGTCTGACGCTCGCCAGCGGTTTCCATTTCGCTCAAACCGGATCAGCCCTCGTTGACGAGCTTGCGGGCAAGATCGAAGGCGTGGCGGAAATCCAGAACCTGGCCTTCTTCCGACTCGATCATCTGGCGAAGCAGGCCGTATTCCGTCTTCGACTTGAAGACGCCAGTCGCGAGCGCCCCGATGCCGAGCGCCTCGGTTCCCTCGATCTTCACCGTATCGTCCATCACGTCGATGCCTTCGAGGCCGACGGGCGGAACGGCGTTGACGTCGGCTGCGACGAGAAGCTTCTCAGCCTTCTTCAACTGGTCGTGGCTGAGAACCTGAATGCCGGCCTTGGCCGCCGAGAGAATGACCTCGACATCGGAGATGATCGCCGAGTTTTTCTCGTCGGAGGAGCCGTCGACCGGCTCGACCTCGACGCCGAAGCGCTCCTTCATCTCGTCGGCGCGCTTCTTGACGCGGTCGACGCCGCTATAGCCGACGATGCGGACCTTCGCGCCTTCCGAAGCGGCGATGACGGCGGCGCAATAGCCAACGACGCCGGTCGCGCCGAAGACGGCGATGGTGGTGTCCTTGAGGTCGACGCCCTTCTCCTCCTTCAGGGCCTTCTCCACTTTTGCGACCATGGCCGCTGCAGTGGTGAAGGAGCCGGCCGGATCGGCCATGATGTTGCAGGTAAAGGGCGGCACGAGCGCGCCCTTGGCGGCATCGATCATGTCGAGAGCGAGAACCGCGTCGTCACCACCGAAGAAGATCGCCGAGTTCACACCGTGATCGGGCGGGCGCGAAAAGATGACGTCCTGCACGAGGTCGCTCACCTCGTCGATCCCGACGCTTTCATAGGGCGTGACGGAATCGTAACCGGCATCGAGCGCCTGGTTCACGTCGAAGGGGCTCACGTGCTTCTGCGGCGTGATCATGTGCAGGATGTTCTTTGGCATGTCCGGTATCCGTTCGCTTCTATGGTGTCGGCGCCCTTGCTGCCGCTGCTACTAGCACTGATCGGGGGATGCGGCGAAGCGCCCGATCGGGTAGAAAACGCCCGTCGCGCTCTCAACGCATCGAAAGTTTCGCAAGGGACAGGCGCTTGCGGATCTCCTGCCGAATGGAATCGACGACCGCGCCCTGATTGCGGCCTTTGGCAATCCTGATCGTGAGGCCTTCGATATCGCGTGTCGCGCGCGCTGTCTCGACGATGTCGAGCGCTTCGGCTTCGCTCGGCGCAAAGGCGAAACCGGTCGGCCCCCATGAGCTCTGGCCGATGCCATGGGCGCCATTCGCGGCGAGCTGTGCCATCATCTCGGCAACGCGGGAGCTCGTGAAGACACCGCCCTGGGCGGGCGCGAAATGGGAGCCGACGATCTCCTGAATCCGCGTCAGACCACGGCCGAAGGTTGCGATGTCGCGCTCGACGAGCCCCGGAAGGACGTTCATGAGCGTCAGGGCGGAGACCTCGCCTGCGTCTTCGGCCGAAAAGTCAGGCAGGCTTGCGAAGGCTTCGAGTTCGGCGGCTCCGTGGATGCCGGAAAGATCGTCCTGGAAGACGAGGATGATGCGCCAGTCTTCTGGGAAATCGAAATGGGCAACGAGCGGCGGCGGTGCATCGCTCGCCCCCTTGCCGCCGTCGACCGCGAGCCCGCCCCGGGTGACGAAGGCGGCGCCAAGGCCTGAACGCTGGCCGCGGCCCAGAACCGCCGCATCGCCCGCGACATCGAGCGGAATGTCTTCGAGGGTGCGCAGGGCGGTCGCGAGGGCGAGGGCGAGCTGGGTGCCCGAGCCGAGGCCGGAATGGCCGGGTATGACGCTTTCGATCTCGACGCGGTGGTTGGTTGTCAGACCGAGATGAGAGTGCAGGGTTTCGAGATAGCCGCGAGCGCGATCGGCGTCCGGGCCGATGACCGCCGTGGCCCGGTCCCGCCTGATCGAAAGCGAGGTCGCCGGAGCATCGATCGCAAGGCCGATGCCGCCAAAACGGCGCCCGAAATTTGCCCCTGGATCAAGGAAACCCAGATGGAGGCGAGCGGGGGCGGAAACGTGGACGACGTGGTCTGGCAAAATCGATCCTGTCTTCATGACGCGCCCCGCCTATTATCGAGTGCTAGACCGATCGGACAAGGGAGAAACCAATGGCTGCCAAGACCTATTCCGACGCTGACGTCGAAGAACGTCTGAAGACCGAGCTGCCGACCTGGCGTCTCGAAGACGGCTGGATCCGCCGCACCTACAAGACGCAAGGCTGGAAAGGCACCTTGATGGTGATCAATGCCGTCGGCCATCTGGCCGAGGCCGCGTTTCACCATCCCGATATCACGGCGTCCTATGCCTGGGTCGAGGTTCGGCTGATGAATCACGCCGCCAAGGGCATCACCGATTCGGACTTCGCCCTCGCCAAGATGATCGAACAGGTGATCATGTGGCAGCCGGGCAAGGAAGACGGACCGCTTCAGGGCACGCCGGACGATCCGCGCTTTGCCTATATCAAATACGAAAAATCCAGCTGACAGACGCCATCGAGCGCACGCTACGGACGAGCTTATTTTCGCTTGACGGAATTTCCTGCGAGCGGACGGCTTGCCGTGGCGGGCGGACGTGATAGTTCCCGTGACGGGCACAGAAAGTGATTGAGACGTGACGACTGCATGGGTCGAAGGCCAGCCGGTTTCGTCCGGCGAGGCGATCCGCGAAGCGGTGAAGCTGTTGTCTACGAGCCGGTTGCCGCTGGTGACGGGCCGGTTCGACGACATATCTGCCCTGCGCGAGGCCGCGCGTGTCGCGGGTGCGTGCGGCGGCGTTCTGGACCATCAGGATCTGGACAAGGTCGCGCCGCTTATCGAGGCGCTGCGCGACAACGGCATCATCCGCGTTTCTCCCGGGGAGATGCGACGGCGGGCCGACCGGGTTCTGGTGATCGGCGCCGATCCGTTCGCGGGCAGCGAGACGGTCTTCGAGCAGATTTTCTCGGTGGAGCCCGATCTTGGCGCAAGGACGAAGGGCGAGCCGCGCGAAATCGTGCTGCTTGGGCCAAACGCGCCGGGACGCTTTTCTGAAGCCAGGGGCAACGTGCGCACGATCGCCTGTCCGTCGGACGACCTGGGCGATGCCGTCGGCATCCTGCGGGCGGCGCTCGGTGGAAAGCCGTTCAATGACGGGCCTTTCGAGGAAGGGGCCGCGCGGGCGCTTGCGGGCTGGCTGAAGGATGCGGGCTTCGCTGCGATCGCCTTCGCTGCCGGTGACCTGGACGCCATCGCGATCGAGAGCGTGGCCGGGCTGGTCGCCGATCTCAACAGCGAAACGCGGGCCTCCGCTCTACCGCTCACGGCTGGAAGCGCCTATGGCGCGGCCGAGGGCGCGCTCTGGACGTCGGGCTTTCCGCTGCGCACCGCGTTCGGCCGTGTCGATCCCGAACACGACATGACACTGAACGAGGGGTTTCGGCTCGTAAGCTCCGGTGAGAGCGATGGGCGGCTTGTCCTCGTCTACGACGACAGCGCTTTCGATGCGGCGGATGTGCCGACGGTTCTGCTGAGCCCGGCCGACGAGCCTACCGGCAAGGGCGCCAAGGTCGTCTTCAAGATCGGGCGACCGGGGATCGACCACGGGATGGTCCATCACGAGCCGCGCTTCGGCAGTTTCGTCTCGAAGCCCGCCGAACATTCGGGGATGGCGACGAACGCTGCCGACATTCTCTCCGCGATCGCCGATCAGCTCGGCAAAACGCATCCATCAAACGACGAGGTCCGCGCATGACCGATATGCGGCGGGACGGAAAGGCAATCCCATGCTGACGTGCCTCAAAGGCGGCCATGTGGTCGATCCCGCGAACGGCATCGACGAGGTTCGGGACATGTTCATCGAAGCCGGCAAGATCGTCGATGCGCCGTCCGAGAGCGGCTCTGCGGATGAAACCGTCGACTGCTCCGGCATGGTGGTGATGGCGGGCGCGATCGACATCCACTCCCATATCGCCGGCGGTCATGTGAACACGGCCCGGCTTCTTCTGCCTGAATGGCACCGCGCGTTTTCCGCGCGGCCGGGCGAGACGGCGCTTTCCAAGGTGGGCTGGACCACCGAGGAAACGGGCCTTCGCTATGCCGAAATGGGCTTTACCACTGTGGTCGAACCCGCCATGGGGCCGCAGGCCGCGCTCCACGCCCATCTGGAGCTGGCCGATATTCCGATCATCGACAAGGCGACGCTGGTCGTCCTCGGCAATGACGACATGCTGATGTCGATGATCCGCGACGGCGAAAGCGACGAGGCGATCGCCGACTATGTTTCGTGGACGGTGGATGCCTCCAAGGCGCTCGGCGTCAAATGCATCAATGCAGGCGGTTCGGCGGCCTTCAAGGAGAATGTCCGCTCCTACGCCTTCGACGCGGAGGTGCCCGATTATGGCGTCTCCTCGAAGCAGATCGTGAAGACGCTGCAGAAGGCCGTGGCGGATGTCGGTATCCCCCATCCGCTGCATGTCCATTGCAACAATCTCGGCGTGCCCGGCGCTTCGGCCGAAGCGGCGGAGGCAACGATCCGGGCTTCGGAGGGCATGCCGCTCCATCTCGCCCACATCCAGTTCTACGGCTATGGCACAGAGGGCAAGCGCGGCTTTTCCTCCAAGGGGCAGGAGCTTGCCCGGCTGATCAACGAAAGCAGCGATGTCACCGTCGATATCGGACAGGTAATGTTCGGCCAGACGGTGACGATCTCGTCCGACGAACTGCGCCAGTTCGCCGGCCGCGCTCAGGCGAGCCCCGGCAAGACGATCATCATGGATCAGGAGGCCAATGGCGGCGGCGTCGTGCCGATGAACTACAAGGAAAAGAGCTTCTTCAACGCCCTTCAATGGGCGATTGGACTGGAGCTGTTCCTTCTCATCGAGGACCCGTCCCGCGTCTTCTTCACAACCGATCATCCGAACGGTGCGCCGTTCACCACCTATCCCGACATCTTCGCCCTGCTCATGGATCGAAACGTGCGTGAAACATGGATCGAGGCGCTGCCCAAAGGCGTGAAAAAGTGGACCTCGCTCCCCGAGATCGATCGCGAATACACGCTGGGCGAAATTGCGACCATGACCCGTGCGGCACCCGCCAAACTCCTCGGCACGAAGGATCGCGGCCATCTCGGCAGCGGTGCGACCGCCGATATCTCGGTCTACCGCCGGGATGACGACAAGGCGAAGATGTTCGGCGCGGCAGCCTATCTCTTCAAGGATGGCGTGAAGGTGGTCGAGAACGGCGCGGTGATCGCGAAGCCTTATGGCAAGGCGCTGACCCTGAAGACCCATTCGGACGCTAAGATGAGTTCGCGGCTCGATCGCTATTTCGACGAGGCCTACGGGCTTCAGTCGCGCTGGTTCAAGGTGGAAGGCAGCGCGCTGCGCCGTGAGACGCCATTCCGGGAGGTCCCATGCCTGTGATTGACCTTGCCGCGACGATCAACGGCGTCAGGATCGACGACGATTTCGCCGAAGCCTTTCCGATGAGCGGAACGGCGATCCAGATCACCGCGATCAGCGAGAAGTGGGCGCTGGAGGCGGCGACCAAGATGACGGGGTTTGCCACATCGGTCATCGCCTGCGGCTGCGAGGGCGGCATCGAACGGGTGCTTTCGCCGGACGAGACGCGCGATGGCCGGCCGGGCGTGCGCGTGCTCTTCTTCGGCTTCGATCCCGGCGGGCTTGAAAAGCAGGTGACGACACGGCTCGGCCAGTGCATCCTGACTTGCCCGACGACGGCCTGTTATGCCGATTACGATTCCGAAACGACGATCGAACTTGGCTCTGCGATCCGCTATTTTTCCGATGGCTTTCAGGTCTCGAAGAAATTTGCGGATAAGCACTTCTGGCGCATGCCGGTGATGGAAGGCGAGTTCCTCTGCGAGGCGAAGACCGGCTACACGTCCGACGGCGTCGGCGGTGGCAATCTCCTCATCATGGCGGGCGATGTCAGGGGGGCTCTCGCGGCCTCCGAGGCAGCGGTCGAGGCGATGAAGGCGGTGCCGGACGTCATCATGCCCTTTCCGGGCGGGATCGTGCGGTCGGGCTCAAAGCTTGGCGGCAAATACGAGGGCATGATGGCCTCGTCCAACGATGCCTACTGTCCAACCCTGAAAGGCGCCACCCAGTCGAAGCTCGACGACGATATCGGCTCGGTGCTGGAGATCGTGATCGACGGCCTTTCGGCCGAGGCGGTGTCGGAAGCGATGCGCGCCGGCATCAAGGCGATCTGCGATCTCGGCCCCGATGAAGGCGCGCTTCGCATCGGCGCCGGCAATTACGGCGGCGGTCTCGGACCCCATCACTTCTCCCTGAAGGAGCTTCTGCCATGAGCGCGCTCACCTTTCGCTTGAAGGGCGAACCGGACGAGCGGATCGATTGCTCCTCGCTCGTGCCGGATCGTCTGAAGAGCATCGGCCTCGCCGAAATCGGGAAACTGCCGGTCGGCACCACGAAGCGGGCGCTTCTTGCGGGAGATGTCTTCGATATCTCGGGCGACGATGCCGCCGATATCCGCTTTGAGGGGGGCTCTTCCCGTCTCGACCGGATCGGGCAGACGATGTCCGAAGGCGTGATCCGGGTCTCCGGCGATGCCGGGTTTCGCGTCGGCCGAGCCATGAGCGGCGGCGATCTTCACGTCGAGGGATCGGTGGGCGACCTTTGCGGCTCGGGGCTTGAAGGCGGCCGCATCCGCGTGAAAGGCGATTGCGGTGCAAGGCTCGGCGGGCCCGATGCAGGCGAGATGAAGGGCATGTCCGGCGGTACGATCCGCATCGCGGGCACGGCCGGTGAACGGGCTGCCGACCGCATGCGCCGGGGCACGATTCTGATCGACGGCGATTGCGGCAAGGAAGCCGCGAGCCGGATGATTGCCGGCACCCTGATCGTCGCGGGGCGTACGGAAGGCGCGCCCGGTCGGCTGATGAAGCGCGGCACGCTGCTTCTCATGGGAGGCGCTGAGCGCTTCGCACCGACATTCATCGATGCGGGCGTTCACGATCTTCTCTTCCTCAAACTGATGGCGGACGGACTCAAATCGACATTCGGGGATATCCCGTTCGATGGAACGCCGATGCGCAAGATCAGCGGTGATACGGCGGTCCTGGGCTTAGGTGAGGTGTATCTGCCGGCTTGATCGCGTGGCGGACATTTGAAGGCAATGCTTCCGGTGTCCGTCGGCGGGCTGCGGTGCGGCTTTGCCTGCCGATATGAAACGAAGGCTTTACCCTAACCGATGAGCACGATGATCGCTAAGGTTTGAGCGATCATCGTTCGTTAGTCTTCTTTCCGATAAGGGTCGGGGAGAAGACGAGGCGCCATATGAATTTCGAAGTTTTGGGTGATCAAGGTGCAAGGCCGTCTGCAAGTGTCCGTCTGTCGGACCTGCTCGGCGCACTATCCTATGCGCTCGATCTCACGGAGGGTCAGCCCGCCGGTCACTGCATCCGCGCGACCTATATCGCCCACCATATCGGAAAGCGTATCGGCCTGCCGGATCTGCAGCTCTGGGAGCTGTACTATACGGTGATGCTGAAGGACCTTGGCTGTTCATCGAACGCTGCGCGGATCTGCGAACTCTATCTGTCCGACGACATCGGCTTCAAACATGATTTCAAGACGCTCGGCACGTCCCTGCCGAAAGTGCTGGCGTTCGTCGTCTCCCATACGGGACGCAAGTCGCCCCTCGGCGAACGGCTGAAGGCGATCCTGAATATCCTGCAGAATGGCGGCGAGATCGTCGACGAGATGATCGAGACGCGCTGCCATCGCGGCGCGGAGATCGCGGCGGCTTTGCGGTTTCCGAAAGCCGTCAGCGAAGGCATCCATGCGCTCGACGAACACTGGAACGGGGAAGGGCGGCCCGATCGCCGCGCCGGGCCCGCGATCCCGCTCTATGCCCGGATCGCGCTTCTGGCGCAGGTCGCCGACGTCTTTCACTCCGCCGCAGGTCCAAAGGCCGCGCTCGCCGAGATCGAGGCCCGTGCCGGCAATTGGTTTGATCCCCATCTGGCGATGGTGTTCGCCGAAGTCGCCTCCGAGCCGGGTTTCTGGGACGCATTCGCACAGACAGATTTCGCCGATCGTGTTGCCGGGATGGAGCCGCCCGGTAACCTCATTCGTGTCGACGAGGACTATCTCGACGAAATCGCACAGGCTTTCGCGCAGGTGATCGACTCCAAGAGCCCCTTTACATCCGGTCATTCGGAACGCGTCGCAGTCTATGCCGAGATGACGGCGCGCAAGCTCGGTCACTCCGATGCCGACTGTCGCTGGCTGAAGCGGGCAGCTCTTCTTCATGATATCGGTAAACTTGGCGTGTCGAACGCGATCCTCGACAAGAACGGCAAACTGGACGACGCGGAATGGGTGGCGATGCGCTCCCATGCCGACCTTTCCGAAAAGATCCTCTCCCGCGTCCCGATCTTTTCCGAGATGGCGCTGATCGGCGGCGCCCATCACGAAAAGCTGGATGGGCGGGGTTATCCGCGCGGGCTGAAGGAAAATGAGATCGACGAGCGCACGCGGATCGTCTCGGTTGCCGACGTCTTCGACGCGCTGACGGCGGATCGCCCCTATCGCAAGGCGATGCCGCTCGAAAAGGCTCTGTCGATCATGCGGTCCGAAGTCGGCACTTCGTTCGACGGGCGTTGTCTTGCGGCACTGGAAGATGCGATCGCTGAGGCTGAAATCGGATTGGCCCGTGCCGCCTGAGGCGCCAAAGCGAGATTTTGGCGGGACGGCGTGGCGGCAAGACGGTCGCGGCGCCGGTTCGGGACATCGCCCAGGCTTGCGTGAGAATCCCTCCGGATTTTCCGGGTAGGGCTGAAACCATCCAGCGAAACGCATCGTAGCTGGTTTTACAGACCGGATGGGACGGGACGCTGGCGCCGCGGGTCGCGATTGCTTGACCTGCGGCGTCATGACCTTCTCCATGGGCTTGCGATGACGCGCCGTTGCGTCACAAGATTTGGCTGGGCACCGGGAATGGCAGGTCGATGGTCTTCGACTTGCCGCGACAACTCGTTTCTGGGAGGAAAGTCGAGCGATGATGGTCGATCTGATCCTGACTGTCTGCATGGTGACCAATCCGGACTCATGCCGCGAAGAACGCCTGAGCTTTCAGGCGCGACAGTCGCTTGCGCAATGCGTGATGCTGTCAGCACCCTATGTCGCCCAATGGGCCGGCGACCATCCGAACTGGAAGGTCAAGCGGTGGGAATGCGGCTGGCCGGACGAACGCGAGCAGAAGATCTGAACCTCTCGCAGGAAGACGTGGCTTTCGAGATGCGACCTGAAAACGGGTCCTGCGACCTTTTCGCGCTGGCGTGAACGGATCGGGAACGTTATCTCATGTCCCATGGCCAAGATCTCCCTGCGCGACAAGCTCGCGATTCTGTCCGATGCCGCGAAATATGACGCGTCCTGCGCGTCGTCCGGTGCGCAGTCGCGCAACTCGGTGAAGACCGGCGGCATCGGCTCCACGGAAGGCAACGGCATCTGCCATGCCTACGCGCCGGACGGGCGGTGTATTTCGCTGCTCAAGATCCTGATGACGAATTTCTGCATCTATGACTGCGCCTATTGCGTCAATCGGTCCTCGTCGAATGTGCAGAGGGCGCGGTTCTCCGTTGAGGAAGTCGTCGACCTGACGATGAACTTCTACAAGCGCAATTACATCGAGGGGCTGTTTCTCTCGTCCGGCATCGTGCGGAATTCCGACTACACCATGGAGGAGATGGTGCGGATTGCCCGCAAATTGCGGCTGGAGGAGAATTTCGCCGGCTATATCCATCTGAAGACGATCCCCGACGCAGCGCCAAAGCTGATCGAGGAAGCGGGGCTTTTCGCCGACCGGCTCTCGATCAATATCGAACTGCCGACGGACGTGGCGCTCGGGGCGTTCGCGCCGGAAAAGAACCCGCGCGACATCCGCCGCTCCATGGCCCATCTCCGCGAGAAGATCGAGGAGCACAAGGGCGAAAAGAAGGATCGGAAGAAGCCGCAGAGATTCTCCGCCAGCGGGCAGTCGACCCAGATGATCGTCGGTGCAGATGGTGCGGATGACGACGCCATTCTGGGACGTTCGGAGAACCTTTACGGCAATTACCGGCTGAAGCGCGTCTACTATTCCGCCTTTTCTCCCATTCCGGATTCCTCGGCCAAGCTGCCGCTGATGAAGCCGCCGCTGATGCGCGAGCACCGGCTCTATCAGGCCGACTGGCTGATGCGATTTTACGGTTTCGATCGTGGCGAGATCGTATCCGGCGGAGAGGCGGGGATGCTTGATCTTTCCATCGATCCCAAACTCGCCTGGGCCCTGAAGAACCGCGGCCGATTTCCCGTGGACGTAAACCGGGCCGACCGCGAAATGCTTTTGCGGGTGCCGGGCTTTGGAACGCGGGCGGTGAAGCGCATCCTTTCGACGCGTCAATTCCGGACGCTGAGGCTGGACGACGTGGCGAAGCTTTGCCAGTCGCTCGACAAGGTGCGCCCGTTCATCATCGCGGCCGACTGGTCGCCGGGCGGGTTGACGGACAGCCACGGCCTTCGCGACCGTTTTCTTCCGAAGGTAAAGAAGCAGGCGGCCCAGCTCGAGCTCTTCTGAGATCGCGGTTTTGCCGGCTCTCTCTTTCGGATCGGACCGGTCCGCGTTTATACCGGGCCTGCCCGCAAGGAGAGACGACGCTGTCATGACGATCGAGACGCCAGGACGAGCGCGACCGGATTACGGCGGAGACCGATTATCGGGTCAATCTGAAGGCGGAACTGGAGGTGCGTGAAGCGCGCGAGATGCTGGACCAGCTGCTTGCCGATCAACGCTCGGTGCTGGACGAGGTGCGCGCCGAGGTCGAAAAGCTTCGCGGCCTCGAAAGGAGACCGTCGTGAACAGCGAGATGGCGAGCGCACTGGCCGGCCGCCTCGTGGAGGATGGCCACGAACTCGAGTGCCGTGTCTATTTCGAGGATACGGACTTTTCCGGGGTCGTTTATCACGCCCGCTATCTGCACTTCCTGGAAAGGGGGCGGTCGGATTTCCTTCGGCTCAAGGGGATCGGTCACCGCGAACTTTTGTCCGGCTCGTTCGGAGAGCCGATGGCCTTTGCGGTTCGCAAGATGGAGATCGAATTCCTGCGCCCGGCGCGGATCGACGACGTGCTTCTGGTCTCGACGCGAACCCGGCAGCTTGGCGGTGCGCGTGTGTTGCTGGATCAGACGATCTCGCGTGATGGCGAGGTGCTGATCGAGGCGAATGTAAAGGTCGCGGTCATTTCGCCGGACGGAAAGCCCATGCGCATGCCCAAACGCGTGCTGGAGGTGCTGGCGCCAGACCCTGAATAGGGCTTGTCAAGGGTGCTTGTGAGAAAACGGTGAGCCAGCGGTGGATTTGCAGCGGGGAATCGCGCAGTATCGGTGGATAGTAAACGAATTGTGAAAATTTTCAGAAATAAAACCAAATAATTTCAATAGTTTAATTCAGAGTTTACACAAGAAGGTTATCCACCACTAAATTTCAGGATAGGAGCAAGTTCGAGGTCAGGTTATTCCTTACTCACAGGTTAACGCGGCGGGGGCCGAAGGGGAAAAGACCATGATCGTGATCGTAGACAACCGTGAACTTGTCACCGAAGGCTATCAGTCTCTCTTTGCACGCGAGGGCGTGTCTGCAGCTGGATTCAGCGCGGAAGAATTCCAGGACTGGATCTCGACGGCTCCTGAGGCTGACCTGTCCGCAGTCGAGGGCTTCCTGCTCGGTGACTTCGAGGAGCGCGCATCCTCGACCCGCACGATCCGCTCGCGTTCGAAGGCTCCGATGATCGCATTGTCCGAGAGCCGCAATCTCGACTCCACGCTCGATCTCTTCGCCTCCGGCATCGACGATGTTGTCGCCAAGCCTGTCCATGTAAAGGAAATTCTCGCCCGGGTCGGCGCCATCCGCCGCCGCGAGTCTTCCGAAGCCGCCAAGACCGTCACCGGCGAGATCGCCATCTATCAAGACGGCCGCGACGCGGAAGTCGCCGGCAAGCCGCTGGCCCTGCCGCGCCGCGAGCGCCGCATTCTGGAATATCTGGTTGCCAACAAGGGTCGCCGCGTTTCCAAGCAGCAGCTGTTTTCCGCGATCTACGGCATCTTCGACGAGAACGTGGAAGAGAACGTGATCGAGAGCCACATCTCCAAGCTGCGCAAGAAGCTGAAGATGCGCCTCGGCTACGATCCGGTCTCCTCCAAGCGCTATCTCGGCTACGGCATCGGCGTCGAATAAGCCTTCAGTTTCCTGTCTGCCTCACACGAAAAAGGCCGCCCGCGATCAGATCGCAGGCGGCCTTTTTCGTCGTCGTCTGGTTATCTTACGGCGTTTCGGGACAGGACGGGAGCGCGATTCTGTTTGCCGCCAGAAGTTAGCTGAGGGCTGTCAAGCGGGACTGTGAAGAAGGCGTATTTTCCGGTGGATCTGGAGTGGAGAATCGCGCGGTATCGGTGGAAAATGAACGAAACGTAAAAATTCTAATAAATTAAGTTCAATATATTCAATGACTTAGTTCGAAGCTGGTGCGAACACGTTATCCACCACTAAATTTCAGGATAGGAGCAAGTTCGAGGTCAGGTTATTCCTTACTCACAGGTTAACGCGGCGGGGGCCGAAGGGGAAAAGACCATGATCGTGATCGTAGACAACCGTGAACTTGTCACCGAAGGCTATCAGTCTCTCTTTGCACGCGAGGGCGTGTCTGCAGCTGGATTCAGCGCGGAAGAATTCCAGGACTGGATCTCGACGGCTCCTGAGGCTGACCTGTCCGCAGTCGAGGGCTTCCTGCTCGGTGACTTCGAGGAGCGCGCATCCTCGACCCGCACGATCCGCTCGCGTTCGAAGGCTCCGATGATCGCATTGTCCGAGAGCCGCAATCTCGACTCCACGCTCGATCTCTTCGCCTCCGGCATCGACGATGTTGTCGCCAAGCCTGTCCATGTAAAGGAAATTCTCGCCCGGGTCGGCGCCATCCGCCGCCGCGAGTCTTCCGAAGCCGCCAAGACCGTCACCGGCGAGATCGCCATCTATCAGGACGGCCGCGACGCGGAAGTCGCCGGCAAGCCGCTGGCCCTGCCGCGCCGCGAGCGCCGCATTCTGGAATATCTGGTTGCGAACAAGGGTCGCCGCGTTTCCAAGCAGCAGCTGTTTTCCGCAATCTACGGCATCTTCGACGAGAACGTCGAAGAGAACGTGATCGAGAGCCACATCTCCAAGCTGCGCAAGAAGCTGAAGATGCGCCTCGGCTACGACCCGGTCTCCTCCAAGCGCTATCTCGGCTACGGCATCGGCGTCGAATAAGCCTTCAGTTTCCTGTCTGCCTCACACGAAAAAAGCCGCCCGCGATCAGATCGCGGGCGGCTTTTTTCGTATGCCTACGGCGAGGCTTTCTTTGGCGAAAGGCTCGTGCGAAATCCGTCCGATCTCTTCGAGATTACGGGCTTCGAAGACGCTGCTCCGCCGCCCGGCCCGCCGACGAGTTTGCCCATCGCTGCTGCCAAACCTCAGTCGCAATAAGAGCTTGGATCGCTCCGGCTTATCCGACCACCGCCGACAACTCTCAGGCCAGCACAAGCTTCACCCTCTACGACTGTATCGAACGGAAATACCGGGAGATCAGGTCATGGGACAGGCTGCGAACACCGAGGGAAGACGTCCTTCGTGGCGGTCCTTGCCTGCAATGGACCCCGTCTTTCCTCGCCGTCTGCGGCCTCGTCCAACGAAGGCTGTTCGTTTCGATTGCGAACCTCGCCGGTCGCACGACCGGCTTGCGGCCCGCGCCGCCCTTACAGAATAGAAGCACCTCGCCATGTCACTTCTTTCGGTCTTAAACAGCGCACGGTCGTCGTTTTCCGTCACGAGCCAGCAGTCGGCGCTCGTTGCGCGTAACGTCGCCAATTCTGCCGATCCGACCGCGACGCGGAAATTCGGCAATCAGAGCTATGAGCGCGTCGGCGCCGTCGATATCAGGTCGATTTCCCAGTCGAGCGACCCGGCGCTCTATCGCAGTCTCATCAGTGCCCAGGCAAGCCAGGGAACGAACCAGACGCTGGCCGATGCGCTCGACCGTGTTCGCGACGTGATCGGTGATGTCGATGCGCCGACCTCGCCGTCTGCTTCGATCGCGGCCCTCAAGGATGCGCTCACCGACCTTGCTGGTTCGCCGGAAAGCTCGCATCTTCAGCGTGCCGCCGTCGATGCCGCGCGTACCGTGACGACGAACATCAACAACGCGACCAAGTCCGTCCAGGACATGCGTGGGGATGCCGATCGCCAGCTGGAAGCCGGGGCGAAACGCCTGAACGAACTTCTCGCGAACCTCGAAACCCTCAATGCAAAGGTGGTGTCCGGGACTGAGGCCGGCGCGGATGTGACCGACGACGTGGATCAGCGCGACCGGATCGTGTCGGAAATCTCGGACTATGTCGGGGTTTCGGTCCGGTTTCGCGCGAACAACGATCTCGTGCTCTCGACCGATTCCGGTATCGTGATGTTCGAGACGACGCCGAGAAGCGTCGAATTCGCGCGCACGCCGAGCTTCGATCCGTCGATCCGGCTGGATAGCGCAGTTCCGGCCAAGCGGCCTGGCGAGTTCAAGATCGACGGCGTGAGCATCGGCGCAGACAGCACGATGACGGTCCGAGAGGGCACGCTCGTCGCCGCCCTCAAGCTTCGCGACGAGATCGGCGTCCAGTTCCAGGATCGGCTCGACGATACCGCGAACACCTTGATCAACGAGACATTTGCCGAGAATGGCGCACCCGGTCTTTTCGAGCGGGCGGGGCCTGCGACGATCTCGATCGCCGCAAGCGTCGATTATCGTCTGCCCACGGGTGATCCGGCACGCCTGCGCGATGGCGGGATCAACGGCAGTGCCTCCTTCAATGCGGCCGGTGACGCCGGCTTTTCCGACCGGCTGAACCAGCTCGTCGCAAGGTTCAGCGATCAGCACACCTTCGCGACGGGCGAGATCGGCACGATCGCAATGTTCACCGCCGGCTCCATGGCACGCTTCGAAGATATACGGGCGACGGCGAGCGAGGATGCCTCCTATCAGTCCGTGATGGTCGCGCGAACCCGCGATGCGCTTTCGAACAAGACCGGCATCAATCTCGACGATGAAATGAGCCACCTTCTCGAACTGGAGCGGACCTATCAGGCCTCGACCAAACTCGTTCAGACCGTCGGCGACCTTCTCGATGGCCTCCTGGCTGTCCGCTAATCTGAAAGGCTGATTTCATGTCGAACTTCCTTGTCTCCAGCCTCTCCCTTTCCGGCGCGCCGCGCGCTTCCATCGCTCGCGTGCAGCAGGAACTGATGATCGCCCAGAAGGAAATCGCGACCGCCCGCTACGACGATGTCGGCAAGAGCCTCGGCATTTCGGTCGAGCGCACGATCACCATGCGCGCTGAAGTCTCCAATAGGGAGAGGCTCATGAACACCAACACGGTGATGGGCCAGCGCTTCGAAACCATGCAGGCCGTTCTCGGGACGATCGCCGATACCGGCGACAATCTTCTGGCCTCGCTGATTTCCTCGTCGGCAGCCGATCAGGCAGCGCGCGCCAACAAGCAGGTCGCCTCCGCCAGTATCAGCCAGATCATCGGCGGGCTGAACGGAAACTTCGGCTCACGCTATATCTTCTCGGGTGCCGCCACGGACACGCCGCCCATGAAGCCGGACATCTTCAAGGATTTCGAGACGTCGGTCGCTTCCGGCCTCGTGGATACCGCCTGGAATACGTTCGTTGCGGCGAATGCCGGCGGCGATCCCGCTCAGGTGACGGCTGCGCAGATGGAAAACTTCCTCCAGAACGACTTCGAGAATCTTTTCAGCGACGCGAACTGGGCGGCAAACTGGTCCAATGCATCCGACAGTGATGCAACGAGCCGCATCGGCGACAATGACTACATCCAGAGCTCGGTCTCTGCGAATGACGAGAGCTTCCGCAACGTCGTCAAATCGTCCGTCATGCTGTCGAAATTCGGCGGCGATTATCTGAACGACGAAGCACGTCAGGTTCTCACAAGCACGTCCATCGAAAGTCTCTCCAAGGGCCTGTCGCAGCTCACGGATCTTCGCTCGGAGATCGGCCTTCGCCAGGAGCGTGTCAGCATGGCTAACGATGGATTAAAGGTTCAGCAAAGGGTGCTGGAAATCGCGATCCAGGAGGAGGAGGAGGTCGATGTGTATGAGGCCAAGATTCGAATAGACGGCCTGATGAACACGCTTGAGATGTCTTACTCCCTGACAGCGCGGATGTCTCGGATGAGCCTTCTTAACTACCTTTAGTTTCCGCTCGGGTATGATCCCGCACAAGCGATCAAGCGCCTGAACTCGGGTTTCGGGTGACGATAGCGACACGCCAGAAATAGGACTGTCCTCTGCCTGAAAAAGGTGAGGACCCGCATATCAAGGGGTTTCAATGTATCAGTTTTCCTACGCGGAAGTGGCTCAGGACACGGCGGTCGATGCGCGCGAGCGCGAGCGCCAGGCGCTTGATCACTCGATCGCGCTTCTTGAAAAAGCAGAGAGAAACGGTCCGAGAAGCAGAGACGCGATCGAAGCGATCTATATCACGCGCAGCCTCTGGGCGATCCTGATCGAGGATCTCGGCAGCTCCGACAACGGGCTTCCCGAAGAGCTTCGAGCGGAACTCATCTCGATCGGCCTGTGGATCATGGCCGAGGCGGAAGCCATCCGTGTCGGCAAATCCACGAATTTCAAAGGCGTCATCGAAATTTCGCGCCTCATCCGGGATGGTCTCAATTAATGTCTACGCTCAGGATATCGCTGCGTGCGGGCGAGCGCATCTTCGTGAACGGCGCCGTCATGAAGGTCGATCGTAAAACGACCCTCGAATTCCTGAACGATGTGACCTTTCTTCTCGAAAGCCATGTCATGCAGGCCGAGAACGCCACGACGCCCCTTCGCCAGCTCTATTTCGTCGTGCAGATGATGCTGATGGATCCGGCCGATCAGGACAGGCCGCGCGCCGTGTTCAACGACAATCTCGCCCGGATGCTGAAGGCTTACTCGAACCGGGACATTCTTCAGGGTCTTCTCGAGATCGAGGACATGGTCGGGCGTGGCCGTGCCTTCGAGGCGCTGAAGCGGTTGCGCTCGCTCATCCCGATCGAGGACGAAATCCTCGGACGGCCTGAAAAAGGGGCCGTTCGTCCCGCCCCGCCCCGGGTCGTCCGGGGTGAGGACCAGAAACTTCGGATGGCCGCAGGAGGCATGTCATGAGCGTCGGCGCTGTAGGGGCCACTCAACAGACACAGGCGACGTCCGCCCAGAACGGTGTCACCAAGGGCGGCGCGTCCGAAATGGACTATGACGCCTTCCTCCAGCTGCTCGTTGCGCAGATGAAGAACCAGGATCCGCTCAACCCGGCCGATTCCACCGAATATGTTGCCCAGTTTGCGACCTTCGCCAATGTCGAGCAGTCGATCCAGACCAACACCCGGCTCGACAGCATGATGACCGTCTCGGCGCTGACCCAGGCGGACGCCCTGATCGGGCGCACGATCTTCTCCGCCGACGGTGAGAAGAGCGGCACCGTCTCCAGCATCCGCTCGGTCGACGGTGGAATCCAGGCAACGACCTCGAACGGCGATACGATCATGCTCGGAAACGGCGTCACTGTGGCCTGAGGCTTTGGCCGCCTTTCGCGGCACGGGCCTCTCTGACGCGCTTCGAGACCTCCCATTTCACATGCGGCGACCATGAGGGTCGACCGGCCAGGCTATGAAGGCTGAAGATCCATGAACCAGGCTGACGCGATCGATATCGTTCAGGAAGCGATCTGGACCATCGTCACCGCGAGTGCACCCGCCGTCGGCGCGGCCATGGCGGTCGGTATTCTGATCGCCCTTTTCCAGGCGCTTACCCAGATCCAGGAAATGACACTGACCTTCGTGCCGAAGATCCTGGCGATCTTCATCGTGATCGCGGTCACGGCATCCTTCACCGGCGCTCAGGTCTATGCATTCACCCAGGAAGCCTACAGCCGCATCGAGACCGGCTTCGACGGAAACCAGTAGACCACCAGCCCGTTCGGCTGCGGTCAGGCTGACATCAGTCTCCTCCCTTAAGACATCGTTAACGCTTTCGCGCAGCTGCCATGATGGCGGTCCGGCGGACTGCGAGTATCATTTCGGAAGGGCTCTCGAATGAGCGAGACCAACGATTTGCAGATCGAGGACGGGACGAAGAAGAAGGGTGGCATGATGCCCCTGATCGTCGCCCTCGGCCTCGTTACGATAATCGGCGGCGGCGGCGGCGCAGCGATGGGGTTTCTGCTGAGCGGCGGTTCCAGCAAGGAGGAGCCTGCGACTCCCGCTGAGGAACACGCCGAGGCGCCCAAGCATGAAGAGCCGGCCGCAGACCCTCAGGGCGGCCATGGCGACGACGGCGAAAAGAGCATCACCGAAATTGCTGAGGCCGAGAAACTGCCGCTTCGCATCATCGAGCTGAAGCCGGTTTTGACGAACCTCTATAATCCGTCAGCCTCATGGATTCGGATCGAGGCCGCGCTGATCATCAAGGACGACTCCGAAACCGATCCGGCGATCCTTGCGGCCGAGATCGAGGCCGATACGCTCGCCTTCGCACGCTCGCTCCAGATTTCCCAGGTCGAGGGCACACGCGGCCTGCTGCACCTTCGCGACGACCTTCGTGAACGCGCAAGGCTGCGCTCGCCGGTCGTCGTCGATTATCTCATCCAGGCCATGGTCGTCGAATGAGCTCCCCGGTGTCAAAGACTGTCCTTCGGCTCGCGCTCGTTCTTCTGGGCCTTGTCGGGCTGGCCACCGCAGCCCATGCCCAGATGGCCAATCCTTCGAGCCTCGCTGACCTGATACCCCAGGGCGACGGCACGATGTCCGGGCGCATTATCCAGCTTTTCGGTATCGTCACCGTGCTGTCGATCGCGCCGGGACTTCTCGTGATGGTGACGGCTTTCACGCGCATCGTCATTGCGCTTTCGATCATGCGAACCGGCCTCGGGCTCCAGACGACGCCGGCGAACCTCATCATCATCTCGCTCGCGCTGTTCATGACCTTCTTCGTCATGACCCCAACCTTCGACCGGGCCTGGAAGGACGGGCTTCAGCCGCTGCTTGAGAACGAGATCGGCGAGGAAGAGGCGTTCCATCGGATCGCCGACCCGTTCAAGGACTTCATGCTGACCCAGGTGCGCCCCTCGGACCTCCAGCTGTTCGGCGACATCGCCTCGTCCACCGGGCGGGATCGCGTGCAACCGCCAGAGCAGGGGGCGGCCGACGAGCGGGACGTGGAGCTTCGCGTGCTGATCCCCGCCTTCATGATCTCCGAACTGCGGCGCGGCTTCGAGATCGGCTTCCTCATCGTTCTGCCGTTCCTCGTCATCGACATGATCGTTGCGACGCTGACCATGTCCATGGGCATGATGATGCTTCCACCGACCATCATTTCCCTGCCGTTCAAGATCCTGTTCTTCGTGCTGATCGACGGCTGGAACCTGCTGGTGGGCTCGCTGGTGCGAAGTTTCTTCTAGATTTCCGGTCGTGAAAGCTCTCGCGCCACGGGCGAGAAACCGCTCCGGTCAGACCTCGAGGACATCCTGAAAGGCATCGGGATGGGTCTTGCGGGCGACGGTCTCATCGACCCGAAGGAGCGCCTCGTAGGATTGCGCATCGAACGGGTTTTCGGCCGGCACGATCTCGCGATTGAACAGCCAGGAGATACGGCCTGCATCGAGATTGCCGCGCTCGAACGGCTCGTCGCCGAACATGTGCCAGATCGCGTGCAGAAATGCGGTGTCGGCCAGCTTTTCGGTGGACGTGCGATCATGGAAACGCTTGCGCTCGATGATCTTTGTCGCGCCCTTCGGGTTTGCCCGGCGGACCGTGAACTGGAAGCCGGTGCCTGGCAGGCCGGACGGGAAACCGCGATGCTTGGTCATGGGCGGCAATTTGGGCATGGTTCGGCCTTCGGAGTGCGGTGCTGGATGGCGGGGGTGCGACGTGTCACTGCACCTACGTCTAGTGCGCGTCTCTGGCAGCCGAAAGGGGAAATCGCATTTTGGCTCGTACGAAGGTCTAAGCGGTCAATCCAGCAAAATTCATGTTTCGGCAGATCCTGGGAGTGATGATCGACAACGATCGATCCGAGGAAAACCGGCTCAGTTCCTTGATCTGCCAGGCATTCGACGGCCGGCGCCACTTCACATTTCCGGTTTAGAACCGCTTAACGGTTTTATCACGGACCAGTGATTAGAATGAAGCGCATCGTATCGATTGCATTCAATTGAACCCATGCCGGACCGGAAGACGCTCATCGCTCTTTTGGCCAGATATCTGCCGGGAGGCCTCCGTGGTGTCATTCTTTCGCAAACGGGCGACGGCCGAGCCGAGCGAGACGGTTCCCGACGCACTGGCCGCCTTCGGGACCATGGCGGTGCCCGCGTTCGTACTGGGGCGCGATGGGACCGTCGCGATGTGGAACCCGGCCTGCGAGGAGCTGACGGGCCTTAAGGCGCGGGATGTCATGGGCACCAAGAACCACTGGAAGGGCTTTTACGCTGCAGCCCGTCCCTGCCTTGCGGATCTCGCCTTCGGCAAAAACCCCGAGGCTGTCGCAGCGCTCTATGCCGCGCAGGAGCGGACCATCGACAGCGTCAATCTTCGCGCCCAAAACTGGTGCGACCTTCCCTGCGGCAAGCGCCGCTATCTCCTGATCGACGCTTGCCCGATCTTCGACGCCGACGGTGAGATTTGCGCCGTCGTCGAGACCCTTCAGGACATGACGGTGAACGAGGAAGCGAGGCTTGCCGCCATCGAACAGAAAGAACGGCAGGCAGATGTCACCAGCACGATCGGACTGGCGCTGAAGGCGCTCGCATCCGGCGATCTCGCAACACGTATCGATGCGGACTTCCCGCAAGAATATGAAGGACTTCGCCAGGACTTCAACCAGGCTGTCGGTGCTCTTGCCCAGGCGATCGCCGCCATCAGCGACAAGGCCGACAGCATACGGACCGGCTGCTCCGAACTCTCGGCAGCCGCAAGCGATTTTGCGGTCCGCACTGAGCGTGAGGCGGCTCAGGTGGAACAGGCCGCACACGAAGTCAGCCGGATCAGCGCCGCCGTGACCGAAACGAGCGGCGGTCTCGGAAACGCCCGCAAGGTGATCGCTCAGGCAAAAGATCAATCCACCCGCTCGGAAGCCGTCATCGAGCAGACCATCGATTCGATCAAAGCCATCGAATCTTCTTCGGAAAAGATCGCCCAGATCATCGGCGTGATCGATGAGATCGCTTTCCAGACCAATCTTCTTGCGCTCAATGCCGGCGTCGAGGCCGCAAGAGCCGGCGAGGCAGGGCGCGGGTTTGCAATCGTTGCTCAGGAGGTGCGGGGCCTGGCACAGCGCTCGGCCGATGCAGCACGCGAGATCAAGACGCTGATTACGACCTCCAGCGAAGAGGTCGCCGATGGCTCCCGCCTCGTTGGGGAAACGGGCACGTTCCTAAAGGCGATCGTCGAACAGGTCATGCAGATCGACGAACTCGTCGTCGGGCTGGCAACGGGCGCCGAGGATCAGTCCTCGCGCATCAAGAACGTGGACACGAGCGTCTCCGACATCGACCGGATGGTCCAGCAGAACGCGGCCATGGCGGAGGAGACATCGGCCGCAAGCCAGAGCCTCACCGACGAGGCCAATCATCTCTCGCGGCTGCTTTCGCGCTTCACCATCGCTGAGGTCCGCCAGTCCCGCGAGGGCGAGGCACGATCCCACCGACACGAGCACTTCGACCGCACCGCAGCCTGAGCCATCCTGACCGGCCAACGAGCGCCTAAAGTCGCCTCAGCCAGCCGTCGCTCACTTGTACAGGATCAACTGGATGTCGGCGACATTCGTGCCGGTTGCGCCCGTCTTCACCAATGCGTTTGCGGCTTCGAGAGCGGGATTGGAATCGTTGTCGGCAAGCCTTTCCCGAGGATTAAGCCCGGCATCTCGCATCTTGCCAAGCGTTTCGGCATCGACGATTGCGCCGGCTGCGTCTGTCGGGCCGTCGCGGCCATCGGTGCCGCCTGAGAGAAACACCCAGTCTCCGATAATCGGTTCTTCCTCTGCGAGCATGGCGAAACGCATCGCCATTTCCTGATTGCGACCACCAGAGCCGCTGCCCTTGAGGACGACCGTCGTCTCTCCGCCGGCAATGATCGCGACTGGCTTTCCGCCGGACGAATGACTGCTTAGAAGTTTGCGCAGGCGGGCTGCGGCATCGGCGACGTCACCGTCGAGCCAGCCTGTCACACGGTCAGTCAGATAGCCCATTTCTTCCGCCGCCGCTTCCGCCGCATCGCAGCTGAGGGCGTTGGAGCCGACGATGACGGTCTCGTAGTCCTGCGATGTAAAATCCGGCGCGGCGCTGGTGTCGCGCAGCCGGGTGAGGGCGGCTTCCGGGAGCCTGTCCTCGATGCCGTAACGCTGGACGATTCCCAGTGCGGCTTCCGGCGCATCGGAGGAGGGGACGCTCGGACCGGAGGCGACCGAAGATGGATCGTCGCCCGGGACATCGGAGAGGATCAGCGAGAGGACGCGGGCGGGCGCTGCGCGCGCGAGGAGACCGCCGCCCTTGAGGCGCGAGAGCTTGCGGCGAACCGTATTGACTTCGTCGATGGGTGCCCCGCAGCCGAGCAGCGCGTCGTTGACGGCGATCTTGTCTTCAAGCGTCAGCCCTTCGGCGGGCGCGGTGAGAAGCGCAGAGCCCCCACCGGAGACGAGGACGAGAACGAGATCCCCGTCTTCCGCGCTGTCGGCGGCAGCCTCGATCGCTTCTGCGCCCTTTTCGCTGCCCTCAGTCGGCGTCGGGTGCCCGCCGACATAGGTGTCGACGCCGGCGATCACCTTGGCCGCATCCTGCGTGGTGACCGCAACGCCAACTTTCAGCTTGTCCTGAATGTAAGGGAGCGCCGCCTCCGCCATTTGCGTGGCAGCCTTGCCGAAGGCGATGAGGACGATCCCTTTCGCATCGAAGATCGTCTCCTTCCGATCCTGAAGCGCGGCGTCCACCGCGCTCCCCGGATCGGCGGCCTCGACGGCGCGCCGGAAGATCGCCTCGGCATCCTGCCGAAGCGAACGCTCTTGCCTGTTCCCTTGCGTCTCGGACATCGGCGTCAGGCCACCCTGTCGCCGGGTTCCTTGCCGGCGAAAAAGGCTTCGAGATTGTCCATCACACGCCATCCCATGGCATCGCGGGTCCATTTCGTTGCGGAGCCGAGATGGGGAAGCATGACGGCGTTTGTTTCAAGAAGCGCTGGTGGAATGGTGGGCTCGCCCTCGAAGACATCGAGGCCGGCGCCCGCGATTGTGCCGTTGTTGAGCGCATCGGCGAGGGCCTTGGCGTCGACGACTTCCCCGCGCGCGGAGTTCACGAGGATCGCGGTCGGCTTCATCATTGCGAGCCGCTCGGCATTGATGAGGTGGTAGTTCTCCTTGCCGCCGGGCATGTGCAGCGAGAGGACGTCCGCTTCCTTCAGGACGGCCTCGATGGAGTCGCGGCTTTCCGCGTTCGTCGCTGCCGCCTTTTCCGGCGCAACGGGGAACGCGTCGTAATAGATGACCTTCATTCCGAAGCCGTGATGGGCGCGCTTGGCAGCCTCCTGGCCGATGCGGCCGAAGCCGAGCACGCCGAAGATGCCGCCGGAGACCTTGGTGCCGACCATATGGGTCGGGCGCCAGCCGGTCCAGTTGCCGGCGCGCAGCTCGCGCTCACCCTCGCCGGCGCGGCGCGCGGCCATCAGCATCAGCGTCATCGCGAGATCAGCCGTGCATTCGGACAGGACTTCCGGCGTGTTGGTGACGACGATGCCGGCCTTCTTGGCCGCATCCGTATCGATATGGCTGTAGCCAACGCCGTAGCTGGCGATGATCTTCGTCTTCGGATCGGCAACGTCGAGCACCGATGCGTCCACGCTGTCGGAGACCGTCGGACACAACGCGTCATAGTCCGTCAGCGCCTGCCGCATCTCGTCTTTCGACATCGGCTTGTCGTTCTCGTTGAACGTCACGTCGTAGGTCTCGGCCAGCTTCTTTTCGACGGCTTCGGGCCAGCGGCGCGTCACCAGTATCTTCGGTTTGCTCATTGTCGGAATTCTCCTCCCGCGTGCAGACAAGAAAGGGCGGATGGCGCGGCTTGTCCATAGCCGCGCCCCGCCATTGGTCGTACTTTGATCTCAGCCCTATCAGGCGGCCTTCTTCGTTCCGATCATGTCCTCGACGACTTCGCCGAAGGCCGAAGGGTGGGGCACGACAGTGATGCCGCAAGCCTTCATGATCTCGATCTTTTCGGCGGCGGACTCGCCTTCGGTGGACACGATGGCGCCGGCATGGCCCATGCGCTTGCCTTTTGGCGCGGACGCACCGGCGATGAAGGCGGCAATCGGCTTGGACATGTTTTCCTTCGCCCAATGGGCGGCTTCGGCTTCCTGTGGCCCGCCGATCTCACCAATCATCACAACGGCATCCGTTTCGGGATCGGCCTCGAAGAGTTCGAGACAGTCCTTGAAGGACGAGCCGTTGATCGGATCGCCGCCGATGCCGATCGAGGTGGAGACGCCGATGCCCTTTTCGAGCATCTGGGCCGCCGCCTCATAGGACAGGGTGCCCGAGCGTGCGACGACGCCGATGCGGCCCGATTTGTAGATATTGGTCGGCATGATGCCCATGAAGCCCTGGCCCGGTGTGATCATGCCCGCGCAGTTCGGTCCGAACAGGCGCATCTTGTCCGCCTGCTTGTAGCGGCGCATGTAACGCTTGACGCGCATCATGTCCTGGGCCGGAATGCCGTCGGTGATGCAGACGCAGAACTTGATGCCGGCATCGGCCGCTTCCATGATCGAATCCGCGGCGAAGGGCGGTGGTACGAAGACGATGGAGGCGTCCGCGCCGGTTTCCTCCACAGCGCCGCGAACCGTGTTGAAAACCGGCAGGTCGAGATGCATCTGGCCGCCCTTCGACGGGGTGACGCCACCGACGACATTGGTGCCGTAACGGATCATGTCCTCGGCGTGGAACGTGCCGATCTTGCCGGTGAAGCCCTGGACGATGACCTTGGTGTCCTTGGTGAGTAGTACTGCCATGATATCCTCCCGTCAGGCTGCCTTGGATGCGCCGGCGTTCTTCCACGCGGCGACCGCTTTTTCCGCACCCTCCTTGAGGGTGTCGGCGACGATGATGTCTTCGCCGGAATCGGCGAGGATCTGCTTGCCCTTCTCCACATTCGTGCCGGCCAGGCGGACGATGATCGGCAGATCGACGCCGACCTCCTTCTTGGCCTTGATGACGCCTTCCGCGACCCAGTCGCAGCGGTTGATGCCGGCGAAGATGTTGACGAAGATCACCTTCACGTTCTCGTCCTGAAGCACCGCGCGGAAGCTTTTGGCGACACGGTCCGGGCTTGCGCCGCCGCCGATATCGAGGAAGTTCGCGGGCTCGCCGCCGGAGATCTTGATCATGTCGAGGGTCGCCATGGCGAGGCCGGCGCCGTTGATGATGCAGCCGATTTCCCCGTCGAGGCCGACATAGGAAAGACCACGATCGGAAGCGAAGGTTTCGCGCGGGTCTTCCTGACTCTTGTCGCGCAGCTCGGAAATCTCCTGGCGGCGGAAGAGCGCATTCTCGTCGAAGCTCATCTTGGCATCGAGCGCCATGACGCTGCCGCCCTTCGTGATGACCAGCGGATTGATCTCCAGCATCGAGGCGTCATAGTCGCGGAAGGCGCGGTAGCAGCCGAGGATGGTGTCGACCATCCGGTTCACGACCTTGTAGTCGAGACCGAGATTGTAGGAGATCTCGCGGGCCTGGAAGTCCTGAAGGCCATGTCCGGGATCGACGATCGTCTTGACGAGGGACTCCGGTTCCTTGTCGGCGATCTCCTCGACTTCCATCCCGCCCGAGGACGAGGCGATGATCATGATGCGCTCGGCTTTCCGGTCGAGCACGAAGCCGAGATAGAGTTCCTGTGCGATATCGACCGTCTCCTCGATATAGAGACGGTTGACGAGCTTGCCCTCGGGGCCGGTCTGGTGGGTGACGAGGCGCTTGCCGAGCATGTCCTCGGCAGCTGCTTTCACCGCCTTGTCGCTGTCGCAGAGCTTGACGCCGCCGGCCTTGCCACGGGCGCCGGAATGGATCTGCGCCTTCACGGCCCAGCGGTCGCCGCCGATCTCGCTCGCGCGATAGGCCGCCTGTTCCGGGCTGTAGGCGAGGCCTCCACGCGGCAGGTTCACACCGTGCCGGGCCAGTAGCTCCTTGGCCTGATATTCATGGATATCCATGTGATGTCTCCCTTGTCTTGGCGGCTCAGCGCGCGTTGATCGCTTCGTGCATTTTCAGGACGTTCTGGGCCATGCGCTCGGAGGCGGCGTCGATCATCTTGCCGTCGAGCGAGGCGGCGCCCTGGCCCTTGCCTTCGGCTTCCTTCAACGCGGCGAGGATCTTGCGGGCCTTTTCGACCTCGGCCTCCGGCGGAGAGAACACATCGTTGGCAAGCTTGATCTGCGAGGGGTGGATCGCCCATTTGCCCTCGATGCCGAGAGACGCGGCGCGGTTGGCGCCATCGGTGAATCCCTGGGGGTCGGAGAAGTCTCCGAAGGGGCCGTCGATGGGACGAAGTCCGTAGGCGCGGCAAGCGACGGTCATGCGCGACAGGGCGTAGTGCCACTGGTCGCCCGGATAGTTCGGGTTGAGGCCGCCGATATTGGTGGTTCGCGCCTTGTTGAAGGCCGCATAGTCGGCAACGCCGAAATGCAGGGCCTCGAGGCGGCCGCCATAGGCCGCGATCTTTTCCACATTCGCCATTCCGAGCGCGGTTTCGATCAGCGCCTCGATGCCGACCCGGGTCTCGTAGCCCTTTGCCATCTCGATCTGGTTGATCATGGCCTCGACCATGTAGATGTCCGAGGGATTGCCCACTTTCGGGATCAGGATCGTGTCGAAACGGTCTCCCGCCTGTTCCATCAGATCGACGACATCGCGGTACATGTATTTCGTGTCGATGCCGTTGATGCGCACCGACACAGTCTTGTTCTTCGCGCGCCAGTCGATGTCGTTGAGGATCTGGATGATGTTGCGAAGCGCCTTTTCCTTGTCGGGCGGTGCAACGGCATCCTCGATATCGAGGAAGACGTAATCGGCTTCGCCGTCGGCGGCCTTTTCCATCATTGTGACATTGGCGCCCGGCACGGCGAGTTCACTTCGCTGAAGCCTGAATTTCCGTAGATTGTGGAGCTCGTGGCTCATGGGCTTCTCCTCCCTTGAAATGTGATTGGCCCTCTGGCGATCGCGGATGCGCGGCGCGCCTTTGAGGCGGCGGAATGGTCAGTGAGCGGGCCCGATCATGCACCGTGAACCGCTGGTGTCGTCTGGCGACGGGGCGATTGCCGGCCTTGAAAATGGGTGAGGGGACGTGCGACCCGGCATTCGGCTCTCGTCGCGCTCCAGGCCGCTGTCCTGGCTTCTGCGACGTCGCGCCACGGCGGCGGCATGGTCGTCGGACGCGGTATAAACGATTGTTTATGACCGGTCATTTCAAGTCCTCCCAGCGACTTCGACATGCCGGGAAGTATCTAACCTTGCTGTTTGCCGCACAAGGAAGGGACGGATAGGAACTTGACTGGTTGCGGGTAGGAAAACCTACCCGATTGAGATGGCGCGTTTCTCTGTTCGACTTTCGGGGGCGAACACTACGGAACCCGCGACTGCCTCGGCCATCGCGGCGACTTCTTTCGCGGCGCAGCAAACCGGCGGCATCGGCATCAGCGTTGCTCGTTCAGCCAGACTGCGACAGCCATCGCGCGGTTCTGGACATCCAGTTTTTCATAGAGATTTTTGAGATAATATTTGACGGTATTCTGCGAGATGCCCGTTCGCGCCGCGATCTGCACATTCGTCCAGCCAAGGGCGAGCATGGAAAGCAGCTCGCGCTCACGCACGGTGAGCTTGGAGATCGCCGTATCGTTGACCGAGGTGAGATCGAGGAAGGGAATGCAGATGCGGCCGTTCGCGACTGCGAGCAGCGTATCGAAGAGCACGTCCGGATCATCGAACTGGTAGCAGAAGCCGTAGACGCCGAGACGGACGGCCTGGCGCAGGATCACGATGTCCTCTTCGGCCGAGAAGATGACCACGCGCGGCGGCTTCTCCTTCTCCTTCAGCTTGATGAGGAGCGAAGCGCCATCCATGTCGGACAGGGTCCAGCCGACGACGACGATGTCGAAATCCGGATCGTCGGACCGGCGCAGGATTTCCGCGCCGCTTTCGGCGGTTCCGGTGAAGGCAAATCGATCGTCCTTGCCAATCAGATGTTTCAGCGCTGAAACGACGAGCGGATTGCGCTCAGCCAGCAGGACTCGGATCGGTTTTTCGGCAGCCATGTTCCTCCCACACCGACACTCCGGAGGTGCCAAACCGGAGGGCCGTCGTTCCTTGATAGTCTAGTGAATTTACACGCGGTGGGTAAAGCCCCGCGCAGCCGGAATTCAACCGTTACCGGTCTCAGCCCGTCCAGCCGAGACCGGCGGACGTGCAATGGATCGACAGAAGAAGGGCATCCAGCGTGCGCGGATCGCCATCCTTCACCTTTTTGCTCCTGCGGACGCGGGACAGGAGCTTGACCTGAAGATCGTGAACGCCGGCGAGCTGTGGCGCGACGCGGTCGATCTGCCGCTTGTGAACCGGGAAACGTTCTGAGAGATCGTCCGCGCCCGTCACTGCGATCAGCATCTTTCTCGTCAGCTCGTATTCGTTTTCGATCTTCCCGAAGATCGCCTGCCGCACCGTTTCGTTCTCGACGAGGGCCACATAGGCGCGGGCGATGTCGAGATTGCATTGGTAGTGCTGCTTCTCGACCTCGTCGATGATGAGGCGGAAGAGGCGCGAATGGCGGAACATCGCCCTCAGACAGTTCATCCCGTCGTCGCCGCGCACCTTCACGAAGCTGTCGAAGGCCGTCCCGATGCCGTACCAGCCCGTCATCAGATGGCGGTTCTGGCTCCAGGCGAAGACCCACGGGATCGCCCGCAGTTCCGACAGATCCTTCGGGCTGCCGCCGAACCGGCGCGCCGGGCGTGAGCCGATGTTGAGGAGGCCGAGCTCTTCCACCGGGCTCGCCTGGTTGAAATAGTCGATGAAGCCATCGGTGTTGATGAGATCTGCATAAGCGGTCTGGGAAAGGCCGGAGAGCGCCTCCATCGCCTCGTTGAACTCGGCATTGTCCTTCAGCTCCCTGTCGTGCGGGCTCTTCAGCGTATGAGCCAGCACGCTCGCTGTGAGGATTTCCAGATTGTGAAGCGCCGTGCCCTTGTTGGCGAACTTGGAGGAGACGACCTCGCCCTGTTCCGTGAGGCGCAGGGCCCCATCGACGGTTTCCGGCGGCTGGGCGGCGATCGCGCGCCCCGTCGGTGCGCCGCCCCGGCTCACCGAGCCGCCTCGGCCGTGGAAGAAGGAGACCTTCACCCGGCGTTTGACGCCGATCTCATGCAAGGTCCGCTGGGCTTTGGACAGTTCCCAGTTGGAGGTGAAGAAGCCGCCGTCCTTGTTCGAATCCGAATAGCCGAGCATGACCTCCTGGCGGTCGCCGCATTCGCGCAAAGAGCGGCGGATCGCGGGGATGGCGATCATCTCCTCCAGAATGTCCGGCGCTGCGCGCAGGTCGTCGATGGTTTCGAAGAGCGGCACGATGGCAAGCGTCGTCGCCGCGCTCGGGTCGTCGCCCGCTGTGATGCCGCCCCAGCGCGCCAGAAGATGGCAGGCGATCATGTCCTCGGCCGATTCCGTCATGGAAAGGATGAAGGCGCCGATCGCCCGATTGTCCTTGGCTTTCGCCTCGCGCATCACCCGGAAAAGGGCGACGGTTTCCTGAGCATCGTCCGAAAGATCGTGGCCGGCGATGTCCGGCTTGGCCTCGCTTCTGAGCGCATCGCGCAGGCGGTCTCCCCAGCCTTCGTCGCCTTTTTCGATCTTTCTGTCGTCGTCGACGCCGAGATTGAGGAGTTCGGCAACCACCTTGTTAACGATCGTCGCGTTCTGGCGAATGTCGAGGGCGGCGGTGTGAAACCCGAAGATTTCGAGCTGCCAGATCACCGGGCGCACCAGCCGCTCGGCAACGGCGATCGCGCCGACCTCGACGAGCCCCTGATTGAGCGCAAGAAGTTCGCCGCGCATCTCATTGGGGCTTCGATAGGATGTCGCGGCGTTCGCGCGCCGTTCGCCGTTCTCGTCGGCCAGGGTCGCCTTGAGGCGGGCGCGGACCGCGCAGACGAATTGGCGGAAGGGCTCGTTCGGGTTGCGACTGGAGATGCCGTCCCGCTCGCCGCTGAGATCCAGAACGCTGCCCAGAGCTTCCCGGAAGGTCTCGGGGATTGTGCAGACATTGGTGGAGACACTGAGTTCCACCGTGAGCCGTTGAAGGGGGGCGAAATAGGATTCGAGCGCTGCGCGGCGGTACTCCTTCAGGGCTGCCCGCGTGAGATCGGCGGTGACGAAAGGGTTGCCGTCGCGATCGCCGCCGATCCAGGTCGAAAAGCGCAGGTTCGGCGAAACGGGCGTCGCGTTTTCCGGTGCATGGCGCTCGAGCGCGGCCGAGAGCACGTCGCCGAGCTTCGGCACGGTGTCGAACAGGATCTCGCGGAAGAAGTGCAGTCCCCAGGCGACCTCCTGATCGACGGTCGGCTTTTCGAGGCGCAGTTCGCCGGTCAGCCATAACAGCTCGATCTCGCCGCGCAGACGGTCGATCAGTTCGTCGCGCTCGCGCGGCGACCAGCGCTGCTGCTCGGCCTCGGTCAGCGTTCGATAGATGCGGCGGTGAATTTCCAGAACCGTGACGCGCTTTGTCTCGGTGGGATGGGCCGTCATGGTCGGGCCGACACGCAGGGCCCCGAGGAGGCGGCGGATTTCCTCCGCGCTCTGGCCGTCCGCCATGCACTCGCCGACGACGTTGGAAAAGGAGCCGAGGATCGCATCCGCGCTGCCCTTTCGTTCCACCGCGCGGCGCCGGCTTGTCGCGGTGTATTCCTCGGCGATCGCAAGCAGCTGGAACCAGGCGGCGATCGCCTGCAGGCCATCGAGCCAGAGGCTTTCGTCGAGGTCGTGCACAGACATCGAACCATTGACGACGCGGGCGAGATCGGGATGGCGGCGGCGGACGACGGTGCTGAGCTGGGCGAGCAGGAGCCCGCGAATGCCCTGTCCGTTCTGTTCGAGACCGGCATCGGCCATCGCGCTCTCACGGGTCTGGGCGCGGATGGCGGAGGCATCGTCATGCTGGCTTTTCAGTTGAGCGTTGCTCATGGCGGCTTCCTCCCGAATGTTCGAACCCGGCTGCCCTCCCGGCAAACGGATGCACGCGCGCCTCGATCGATAAATCGATTGAAACAGCGTGGCATCATCAGTTTTGAAAGAATCGAGCGCCGCCGCAAGGATGGGCCGGGGTATCAACTTCATGGCGGCCGGGTAGAAAATAGTCTCCGACCGGTTGAGGCTCGGGAGCCGGCGCAAGGCCGGAGGGAGGGTGCCTTACAGGAGAGGGCTGACGAGCCGCGCCATGTTTTCGAGGAAACGGTCCCACCATCGCCGGCCTCGCCATTCCTCAAGATCGAGACGATCGCTCATGGCCATATAGCTTTCCTGGATACGCACCAGCGTGGCGTTCGCCGCCTCGTCATGGGACATCAGGCTGATCTCGGCATTCAGCGTGAAGGAGCGGACATCGGCATTGCTCGATCCGATGACGCCGATCCGTCCGTCCATCGAGACGTTCTTGGCGTGGAGCAGTCGGTCTCGGTAGCAATAGATCGCAATGCCGGCCCGCAAAAGCTCGTCGTAATAGGAGCGTTGGGCGAAGCTGACGAGGCGCTGATCCACAACCTGCGAGACGATGAGATCCACGGTGACGCCGCGCGCCACCGCGTTCTGGAGCGCGATCAGGAGGGCTGCGTCCGGGATGAGATAGGGCGAGACGATGATCAGCCGCGCCCGCGCGCCATGGACCAGTTCCACGAGCAGTCGCTCGAAGCCGGGCGTGTTGAAGTCCGGACCGCTCGGCATCGCCTGCAGCGCGGCTTCGCCCGTTGTTTCGTGGACTGCAATGGCACCAAGCTCCTGCCTGGTCTCCAGATACCAGTCGCTGGAAAAGACCGCTTCGAGCGCGGCGACCACGGGACCTTCGACGCGCGCCACCAGTTCGTCGTTGACGATGCCGGGGCGAAAATCGCGGTCGACGATGTTCTGCGAACCGATGAAGCCGGACTTTCCGTCGATGATGCAGAGCTTGCGGTGGTTTCGAAGATCGCCGCGCGCCCGCCGAAGGGCCGCGAGGCGCACCGGCAGGACGAGACGGGCATCGATGGAGCGGAATTCGAGCATGGCGATGGTACGCTCGGCCCAGGCCCGCGAGCCCAGCGCATCCAGCATGACGCGGACTTCGACACCCCGTTTCTTCGCGCGGGCGAGTGCCTCGGCGACGCTTGTGCCGGTTTTATCGTCGGCGAAGATGTAGGTGAGGATGTGAACCGTGCGCTCGGCCCCGTCGATCTCGCGGATCATGGCCGCGATCGTGGCATCGTAATCGGTGTGAAACTCGATCCGGTTGCCGCCGCAGACCGGGAAGCCGCCGAGGGTTTCGGCAAGGCGTGAGATGGACGCAGATGTCGCGGGGCCATTTGTCAGAGAGGCAGCGACATCCGCGCGCATCGTCTCGGTCGCCGCGAAGCGTTTGCGCCGCCACGTCGGGAACCGGGCTCGGCCGAACAGGCGATAGGCAATGAGCGCGGGTATGGGCAGAAAGAGTACCAGCAAGAGCCAGCTGCGCGCCGCTTCCGGAGGTCGCCGCATGGGGATGACGAAGACCATCACCAGCCGAATGGCCCATTCGCAGAGCAGGTAGTAGAGCGCGAGGCTAGAAGCGTCGAACATGGGCCTCGCGCGGATCGAAGCGCGGTCTTTCGAGGGGCGTCGCGGAACAGGAGTCGGAGAACCGGACGCCGATCATGAGGGCTCGATCCGTTTCGGTTCAATCTCGCGATCTTTGTCGCCGCCTACGAAGACCGCGAATTTCTGGGTCGGTTCGAACTTCGAACAGACGATGACGAGCATGGCCGTGAGCGGCACCGCCAGAAGACCACCGGCGACACCCCAAACCCAGCCCCAGAAGAGCAGGGACAGGATGATGGTGATCGGCGGCAGGGACACGCCTCTCGATTGCAGCATGGGATAGACGAAATTGCTGATGACGAGCTGCAAGACGACGAAACCCAGAAAGACCACGAGCGGCATGACCCATCCGCCATACTGGATGAAAGCGTACAGGGTGGGCGGCAGAATGCCGATGATATTGCCTATGACAGGAATGAAATTGAGAAGGAAGTTGAGAATGCCCCAAATGAGGGCGAGATCGAGCCCGAGGGCGAAAGCCCAGGCGAAAGACGCGACACCTGTAATGAAGCTGGTCAGAGTGGTCATGGCCAGATAGCTGCGCAGACTCTCCGCCATTTCCGCAACGGTCTCGGAAATCACGCGGTTGTCGTCAGTCTCGTATTCCTGGCGGAATTTATAGGCAAGCTTGGGCACTTCCGGAAAGCCGAGAATCACGATGACCGCCACGACGCCCAGATAGCTGAGGACGGTGTAGACGTCGCTGAGAACCATGCGGCCCATGTTGAGAATGCGTTGAAAACCGTTGATCTCGTCCGGCAGGGTCGGAAGGCCGTTGGTGCGGGCCCAGTCCGAATAATTCTCGAAGACGGCCGCAAACTCGTCTCGCCGTTCCACGAAGTTCTGGGCGACCTGCGACAGCGCGTAGAGAATGACGCCGAAAAAGAGAAGCAGGCCGAAAATCAGGACGATGATCGTGATCGTGTAGCTGAGCGCGGGTGGACCGAGCTGGTTGGCCCAACGCTTGATCGGCCAGGCCGAAGCGATGATGCAGAACGAGACGACGATCGGCATCAGCACGGGATAGCCGATCTTGACCGCCGCGATCGTCAGAATGATCGCCATGACGATGAGCAGGCGATTGCGCATCAGATCGGGCTGTATCGACATTCGACCTCGCAACCTGTCCTGCCGGGCATCCGGCATTTCGAGATATAAACCAAGAGGCGGAACGGTTCGAAACCTGGCGAGGTTTGCGCGCCTTGCAATGACCACCACTCGATAAGCGCAACGGTTGGGAGAGACGCTGGTTGCGGTGCCCGCCAGCGCTGTTTCGCTCGCCGGCCGTTCAACATTCGTGCAGTCGGTCATCCCGCTGCATTAAAAGCCCCCTCAGGAGAGCCAGTCCGGCGGCAAGGATGAAAGCCGGCCCGTCGTCGCTGCCTCGATGCAGCCGGCAAGGCTTGCAAGCCGGACCGCGCAGCCGGAGAGGCCGGGGCCGTAATGGGCGTATTTCCCGGAATTGGTGACCACGGTCTTCGCATCCACCGGAAACAGCGGGCGGACGATCGAGCACCAGCAGAGATCGGAGTGGATCGTCACGCCGGACTGAACGAGGCGGGAAAGCGTGCCCTCGCGCTCCAGCTGTGCCTTGACGGCTCTGCCAAGGGTGATGATCAGCGCCACACCGTGGGCGATGCGGCGGCCTTCGAGACCCTCCGCCAGCCGGCGGCATTCGTCTGCCGAGGCGTGTGGGCTGCCGATGGCGACCAGATCGATCGCCTGCGCACCCTGATTGAGTTTTTCGAAGGTCCCGGTGAAGTCGGCTCGGCCGATGTGACGATGATCCATGTCAGCGGATGCGCAATCTTCCGCCTCGGGCGTCACGTCGGCGATGTGCAGCATGGGCGCCGCGGATGTGGTTCCGAAGGCCGCGCACAGCGCTTTCAGGGCGTCAGGGCCCGGTTCAGCCGACTTCAATCCTCGCAGCAGGGGAATGCGATCGGGCGATTTGAGCCCGGCGCAATATCCGATGAGCGGCCAGACAAGATCGTCCGCGCCATCCGGAATCTCGACGTCGATCACGGTTCGGGCACGGCGATGATCGTCGAGATAGACCCCGGAAAGGGGCGCGCGGCCGGTGACCGCGATGCAAAGATCGAGAAAATCGGGGTGCTTCTGCGTGCGTGCGCCGAGCACACTGTTGGCATAGATGACGGCGTTCGATTCCGACCAGGCGATGGGCTCGTTAAGGCTTGGGGGCCCGTCGAGCAGATAGGGCGAGCAGGTGAAGCTCGGCCGGCATCCCATGTCGAGATAGCAGTCGGCGAGGCGCTGGGCAGGCGCACCGAAGCTTGGTGTAATGCCCTGCGCCTGCCACCGGCCATGTTCGATGGAGATCGCATTCATCGTCGTTGGGACCGAGACCTTCGCGCCGAGCCCGGCCATTCGTTCCGCGAAGACGAGATTGGCCGGGCTTGCATAGATGCAGCCGTCGATATGGGCGCGGGTCACGTCGAGAAGGGATGTCGCGCCCTGACTTTCCGCCATGGCGCAGACGATGCCCATGGCGATCCGCGCGGCCTCGCCCTCACTGCCTGCGAGCATCGAGCGGTCCCTCGCGGTGAGAGTGAGAGTTTCGTCGCTCGCGGGTCGGAGTTGATGGGACGCGCCATCGAAGGCGACCGCGTTCGGGGTGATGCGGGCGTTTTTCGCGGCAGAAATTGCCCCGTAGGCTTGCGCATCCAGCCGGATGACCGGCACGCTCGCCTTGAACATCCCGGCCGCGACCAGCGCTCCCAGGGTGAGAACGTCCTCCGGCCCTCCAAAGACGAGCGCCGAAGGAGCCCGGCCGGCCAAGGCAAGGTCGAGAAAGACGCCCGAACCCGAACAAGAGCCCCGGCTGGTCGGCATGACGAGGATCTTCCCGCTCACGATTTCGCCGTGCTGCGGATGGTGCGCGTCGATAATCCGCCCGCTTGCAGGATCGACGCCGCCCCAGAAGCTCAAGGGCTCGTCGAGCGCAAGAACTTCGCCTTCTCCGTGCCCATCGAGAACGCTGCGGCCGGCGGTCCCGGTCACAGCACGCTGAACCCGGCGGCGAAGGGGTCGCGATCGTCGATGAAGATCGTGTTGATCCCGGTCTGCCGCGCCCAGCCGGCGATGGAGGGCACAATCGCGGAGAAATTCCCCACTGTCGTCGCCGCTTCCACGCGGCCCCTGAAGAGGGAGCCGATGATCGATTCATGCACGAAATCGTCGCCGACGGTCAGCCTGCCTTTCGCGGCAAGCTGTGCCATGCGCGCCGAGGTACCCGTGCCGCAGGGCGAGCGGTCGATCGCCTTGGCACCGTAGAAGACGGCGTTGCGCCCATGGGCTTCGGGGTGTCTCGGCGTGCCCGTCCACAGGATATGGGAAAGGCCGGATATCTCTGGATGCAGCGGGTGGACGAACTCGTATCGGTCGTTCAGCGCGGCCCGCAGGCGCGGCGACAGGGCAACGAGTTCGCCGGCCGAAAAGTCGCTCATGTCGCAAAACGCCTTTTGCGGCTCGACGATGGCGTAGAAATTACCGCCATAGGCGACATCGACGACGAGCTCGCCGATGCCCTCGACCTCGACGGTGAGCCCTTCGGAATGGAGAAATCCCGGCACATTGGTGAGCCGCACCTCCTCGACGAAACGGCCCTCCTGCCGATAGGCGATGTCGACGCGTCCGGCCGGCGTTTCGAGCGAGAGCCTGCCGGGCTCGCGCGGTGTGACGAGACCGTTTTCGATCGCCATCGTCACCGTGCCGATGGTGCCATGGCCGCACATGGCGAGGCAGCCCGAGGTCTCGATATAAAGGACTGCGACGTCGCAGTCCTCGCGGGTTGGCGGGTATAGGATCGCGCCGGACATCATGTCGTGGCCGCGCGGCTCGAACATCAGGCCGGTGCGGATCCAGTCGTAATCGCGAATGAAGTGGGCGCGCTTTTCCAGCATGGTCGCGCCCTTGAGCTGCGGGCCCCCGCCAACCACCAGCCGCACGGGATTGCCGCAGGTATGGCCGTCGAGACAGGAGAAGGTGTGATTGGCCATGGCTCAGAACCGCTGTGGAGAGAAGGGCGCGAGGTTGATCGGCGCAGGCTGGCCGGTCAAGAGGTCGGCGACGAGCCGCGCCGTGCCGGCCGACTGGGTCAGCCCCAGATGGCCGTGGCCGAAGGCGTAGACGATACGCGGCGATGCCCGCGAACAGCCGATCGCCGGCAGGCTGTCGGGGAGGGACGGGCGGAAGCCCATCCACTGGCGGCCGCCCTCCGTTTTCAGGCCGGGCAGGAAACTCCTGGCCTTGTTGAGCATGGCATCCGCGCGGGCGAAGTTCGGCGGACGGTCGAGGCCAGCAAGCTCGACGGCGCCGCCAACCCGCACGCCACTCGACAGATTGGAGATGACGAAGCCATGCCCGCCGAAGGTCAGCTGGACCCGCAGATCGAAGGCACCGACGGGAAGGCTGGTGTTGTAGCCCCGTTCGGTTTCGAGCGGGATCGTCTCGGCGAGGGTTTTAGCGATGCGGTGGGAGTAGGCGCCGGCCGCGACAACGACCTTGCCGGCTTCGAGGACGTCACCAGACACGGTTTCGATCCGAACGCCGTCTTCAGAGGGCTTGAGGCCAGCTACGTCCTTGCGCTCGATCCGGCCGCCGCACTCTTCAAAGCGTCTGGCAAGGGCCAGCACATAATCCTTCGGATCGGACACCGAATACCAGCCGGGCGTGAACGTGCCGTGGGTGAGTTTCGGCGAGAGGCCGGGCTGGATCTCGGCCATTTCCTCATGACTCATATGCCTGAATTCGATGCCGTGCCTCTCGCGCGCGGACCAGCCGGGGAGGGAGGCGCGGAACTCTGCCTCGCTCTCATAGACTTCGAGATTACCGTCCTTGCGCAGCATGTCGATGGTGCCGCTCGCCTGCATGAACGGTTCGAGCTCGGCCTTGGACAGAGCCATCATCGCGGCCTGCGCCCTCGAGCCCGCAGCATAACGGGAAGGCCGCGCCGAAAGCGCGAAGCGCACCATCCAGGGCGCGATGCGGAACGCGTAGCCTGGCGGAACGCTCAGGGGTCCGAGAGGGTCGAAAAACCATTTCGGAGCCTTGCGGAAGATAACGGGCGACGCAAGCGGCAGGATGTCGGTGAAGGCGAACGCGCCGGCATTGCCGGACGAAGCCCCTGCCGCCGGTCCTTCGCGGTCGATCACCATGACGGAAAGCCCGCGTGCCTGGGCCGCGCGGGCCGCCGACAGACCGATGACGCCGGCTCCGATAACGGTGACATCCGGTCGCTGATGAACGGCTTTTCCCATGGCCGGTGAAATCCGCCTTCTCTTGCGGCGTTCCCGTCAGCTCAAGCCGCCGGTGCCAGCGCCTCGATGCTGTTCGAAAGCTTCCACTCGGCATACCAGCGCTGGAAGAGGGTGAACTGCGCTTCGGCAAAACCGCGCTGGCTTTCGCTTAACACGTCGCCTTCGTTGAAATGCAGACGATACTCTTCTTCGCCCTTCAAAACGAGTAGATGCTTGAAATAGAGAACGAGGTCCGGGCCTTCGTCGAAGGAGGAGAGAACGGCCAGCGCCCGGTCCAGCTCTTCGGCCGCGCGGCGGGCCGCGACGCTGCCCTTCGCGGCTTCTCGGCTCAGGGCGCAGAGATGGAGAACTTCCTCGGGAAGCACATTGCCAATGCCGGTGATGGCGCCGGTCGCGCCGCAATTGACATAGCCGTGGACGACGGCGGTATCGACGCCGATCATCAGCGACACGGCGTCGTCGCGGCTGGTGATCGTCTCGGCGGCATAGCGCAGGTCGTCTAAGCCCCCGAATTCCTTGAAGCCGCAGAGGTTCGGATGCTCGGCCCTCAGCGCAAAGAACAGATCGGCGCGGGTCGCAAAGCCGTAATAGGGGCTATTGTAGATGACGGCCGGAAGGTTCGGAGCCGCTGACAGCACCGACTTGAAATGGGCTTTCTGGGCAGCGGGCGCGCTGCCGCGCGACAGGACGCGCGGGATGACCATCAGGCCCTTTGCGCCAACCTTTTCGGCATGGGCCGCATGGGCAGCAGCGAGCTTGGTGTTCATCGCGCCGGTCCCGACGATGACGGGAATGCCTGCTTTCGCGAGGCGCTCGACGCCGGTCATCCGTTGCTCGTCGGTGAGAAGCGGCCAGTCGCCCATGGAGCCGCAATAGACGACGGCGGACATGCCTGCGTCGATCAGCTCTCCGGCCTTTCGAACCAGTGCGTCAAAATCCGGTGTCCGGTCCGGCGTGCAGGGTGTCATCAGGGCCGGAATGGTGCCTGAGAAGATGTCGGCTTTCATGGCTCTGTCTCTCGAAATCGAGGGTGGAAAAGGGCCGTATCTCAGGTCCGCTCAATCCTTTTAGCTCATTGTATAAAGTTTGTCGACAAAAATGCGGATAGGCGAAAGGGGGTCAAAGCGCAATGTCGAGGTCGGACCGGCGGCTCATCAGGCTCTGGATCTGCGTAACGATCTGTTCGGCATGGACTGCGGCGAGATCGTCCGCCTTCTGGAGGTCGCGGCTCTCGATTGCTTCGATCATCGCCTTGTGTTCATCGACGAAACGCTTGGGCAGGCGATCCTCGTAGGAGCCGTAATAGACGCGCAGAATGCGCCGGCCGTCGTCCATGAGCTTGGTGAAGAGGCCAAGGAAATAGGCGTTACGACCGGCCTCGGCGATCGCGATATGGAAGGCCCGGTTCGTGGCGATCATGGCGAGCGCGTCCTCGCGCTCCACCGCCTGTTCGAACTCGCTTTGGTGTGCGCGGATGGCGATGAGGTCTTCCGGGCTGTGGTGCTGGGCCGCGAGCCGCGTCGTCACCCGGTACATCAGGACCAGCGCATCGTAGAAGCTTCTGAGATTGAGCGTGTCGATGCCGGAGACCAGGGAAGCGCGGTTCGGCAGGGTTTCGACCAGCCCGTCGGACGCGAGCTTCACCAGCGCCTCGCGCACCGGGGTTCGGGATACTTCGAAGCGTTTTGCGAGCCGCACCTCGTCGATGGGACTGCCCGGAGGCAGTGTCAGTTCGAGGATCTCGTTGCGGAGAATGTCGTAGACATACTGGGAACCAGAGACGCGTTTACGCTCCATGACGGACCTCTCGATCGTCGGCATTGCGCCGGCTCCCAAGCGAAGCCAGTCTCACTCTGTAATAGGCCTTCGATCTTTCCCGGAAAGCAAGGATCGACAGACTTTCGCTCTCCTCCGGTGGCGTCGACGGACGCAGGAGAAAACCAAGCCGTTGGCGAATGCGAGCCTCGTCGCCCGCCTACGTTGCGTTGCCGCCAGCAGGCAGCCGCCCCCTCGATGGGCGGTTTGCGGGCAACCCGCTGGCTAGAACAATCGCGGACCGTTAGCGCTGGGCGCCTTCGGGCGGCGTCTTTCCCGCTCGGATGGCGTCCTCGCGCTCGTCTTCGCTCATCGCTTCCCATTCCTGCACGTCCTTGGGAATGTCCTTGCCGATCAGATCCTCGCCCAGTTCCTCGCCCTTGTAGCGCTTGTCCGTGCGTTTGATGGCATTGCCGAAGCCGCCGTAATTCGCATTGTTGTCGTTATCGCCCATGACTGTCTCCGTTTCCTGTTCTCTCCAAACGGTTCAGCCCGCCGAAAAGATGCGAGGGTGGGCCAAGTTTCGAACGAAAAGCGAACGTTGTCGTTGAACCCCTCGGCCAAGGTCTCTATGCGAAAGACCGACTTATGACATCTGAGCCGCCTTCTGGAGCGCCGACCCAATGAGCGACACCTCCCGTCTGATCGCGCCGGACAAGCGCGGCGAGGACATCGACACGACGCTGCGCCCGCAGGCGCTCGACGATTTCGTGGGGCAAGCTCAGGCGCGCGCCAACCTCAAGGTGTTCATCGGGGCCGCGAAGGCGCGCGGCGAGGCGCTGGATCACGTCCTCTTCGTCGGACCTCCGGGGCTCGGCAAGACGACGCTCGCCCAGATCATGGCGAAGGAGCTTGGCGTCAATTTCCGGGCAACATCCGGACCGGTGATCGCGAAGGCCGGCGATCTCGCCGCTCTGCTCACCAATCTGGAAGAGCGGGACGTGCTCTTCATCGACGAGATTCACCGGCTCAGCCCGGCAGTGGAGGAAATCCTCTATCCGGCGATGGAGGATTTCCAGCTCGATCTCATCATCGGCGAGGGGCCGGCCGCGCGTTCGGTGAAGATCGATCTGTCGAAGTTCACGCTGGTCGCCGCCACCACCCGCATCGGCCTCCTGACGACGCCGCTGCGCGACCGTTTCGGCATTCCGGTCCGCCTGAATTTCTATACGGTGGCCGAGCTGGAACACATCGTAACGCGCGGTGCGCGGCTGATGGGCCTCGCGATGGACAAGGCGGGTGCCGAGGAAATCGCCCGCCGCTCCCGTGGCACGCCGCGTATCGCCGGGCGTCTGTTACGCCGCGTGCGCGATTTCGCCGAATTTGCCGGCGCCGAAATGGTGACGCGCCAGGTTGCCGACGAGGCCCTGTCGCGGCTGGAAGTGGACAGCCTCGGCCTCGACCAGCTCGACCGGCGTTATCTCGATCTGATCGCCATGAATTTCGGCGGCGGTCCAGTGGGGATCGAGACGATCGCGGCCGCACTTTCCGAGCCGCGCGATGCCATCGAGGATATCGTCGAGCCGTATCTTCTCCAGCAGGGCTTTATCCAGCGCACGCCGCGCGGCCGGCTGATGACGCAGACCGCCTTCCGGCATCTGGGGCTTGCCATGCCGGCAGGCTTCCAGGGTGTCCAGTCGAGCCTGTTCGAGGAACCGGACGCGGAGTGAGACCGGCGGACCTTTGAAACCAACGGTTTCATGGGTCGTTGGCAGCCCGAGCGGCGTTTGAGCCGTTTGCCGGGCGTGGATTGACCTAGCGGGTCAATTCATTCGTCCGGCGGTATGACAGGTCTTCCGGCTGACGCAGCCGGATACGGATTTATTCCGCGACGATCTTGTAACGCGCGCCTGGCTGAACCTGTTGCGAGGCGTCGAGGCCGTTGAGCAGGCGGAACAGCGCCGCCTCACGGTCGACGCCCACCATGCGGCTTGACAGGCTTTCGACCGTATCGCCGCCGGCTGCCGTCACCACGCGAATGCGCAGCGGCTTCAGCGAATTGCGCTCGGCCGTCGAGAGCATCCGGAAGGACGAGGAAACGGAATCGGAGATCGAGGCAACGCGCGAGGCGTTGTCGGCCGGCACGGCCGTCAGGAAACGATAGACCTGCTTTCCGACCCGAACCACGGTGACATCGAAGGCATAATCTCCGCCCGAGGCGCGTGCCGACACCGCTTCTAGGCCGCCGATCCGTCTCTGCCGGATGGTCGACTTGTCGAGGCCGCCGACCCAGCCGCTTGCAATGTAATCTTCCAGCCGGGCCGAGGGCGCGAGTGCGACACCATCGAACCGGATCGCGACGTCGCCCGGACCTGTGGCGAGCACCGCCTCTGACGTGTTGTCGATCACGAAGTCCTGCGGCACGTCGAAGGCGATGCCGAGGCCCGGATGATAGAAGCTGCGTCCGCGAACATAGCCTTCCGAGGCCGAGTCGCCGAACAGAATGCCGTCGATGCCGGCGAGGTAGCGGTCGCGATCTGTCGTGCCGGTGCCGACCGGGCCTTGCTCGGCCGCATGGCGCCGGGCGAGACTGATGCGCTGGGGTGCGGATGGGTGCGAGGCCAGGAAGTCGAGGCTCGGATTTTCCACCTGGAACGCATTGCGGAAGTTCGTATAGGCGTCCATCGCCGAAAGGAAGCGGCTCGCGGCATAGGGGTCGTATCCCGCGCGCGCGACGTGCTTGATGCCGAGATCGTCGGCCTGAAGCTCCTGCTGGCGGGAGAACTGCGCAACGCTGAGCTTGTTGCGGGCAAGGGCCATGCGGCCCGCCTGATCGCTCGCGAGAACTTCCGAGACGACGCGGCTTGCGATTTCGGCTTCGCGCTCGCGCTGCTGGCGCTCGATGCCGTGATTGGCCGAGACGTGAGCCATCTCATGGCCGATCACAGCCGCGACTTCGGCGGAATCATTGGCGAGCGCCAGAAGTCCGCGCGTGATGTAGACATAGCCGCCCGGCAGCGCGAAGGCATTCACATTGGGGGAATTGAGAACGGTGATGTTGTAGGCGCGATCGGCATCATCGCTCGTGGCCTGCAGCTTGCCGACGACGCCGGCCAGCATCCGCTCCACCTTCGGATCGGAATAGGCCCCGCCATAGGCCGCGAGGATCTTCGGGTGCTGCGAGCGGCCGATGCTGGACTGGGGGTCCTTGGCCTGCGCGGTCTCGAAGGTGACCGGCGAGCGCGATGCGGCATAGCCGGTCTTGAGATCGCTGCTGGTCAGGCCGAGCCCGTCTTCAAGGGTCGTGCAGGAGGCGGTCCCGAGCAGAAGCGTGGCTGACGCCATAAGACCCAGCCGACGCAGAATCGAGCCACCAGCGTTGGACGCTTTTGCAAACATGCGCTTCGAAATTCGCCTCAATCTCTTGCCGTAACGCGGCGGTTTGCCGCTGCTCGTATCGGTTCGAGCCAACAATGCCCTTTAAGCGTTTGTGTCAGCCCCCCGATAGAGTGAACGCGCAACAGGACGTTCCTCAACCGGCATCGTCCCCACGATGCGGCAGTCTTCGTTCTAGGTCGAGATTGAGGTTGCAATGGGGCGTTTGTCTCGCCCGAAAAGCGTTTCGCAGCGCAGACAAGCGCTTGCGCGATGCCAGGTCATGTCACGTCAACACGGCTTGAATGGTCTTGTGACCCGAGATAGCGGCGCACGGCCTCCGGGGCATCGGAACCCAGCATGGCCTCGACCGGGCCGATATGGGCGATTCGTCCGGCATCGAGAAAAGCGACACGATCGGCATAGCTGCTGGCGTCTTCGGGGTGATGGGTCACCATCAGGATCGTCAGCGGTGTATCGGTGAACTGGCCGCGAAGCTGACGCAGGGTCGTCATCATCTCCCGGCGAAGCGCGGGACCGAGCGAGGCGAAGGGCTCGTCGAGACAAAGCAGCGGCTGGCGGCGCAGGAAAGCTCGGGCAAGCGCCGCGCGCTGGCGCTCCCCGCCGGACAGTTCATGTGGTTTACGCCCGCCCTTGCCTTCAAGGCCGACGGTTTCGAGGCCTTCCTCGATATGCGTACGCTCCTCTTGGGTCAGTCGGCGATTCGGAGCGATACCGAGAGCGACATTCTTGAAGACGGTCAGGTGCGGGAAGAGATTGTTGTCCTGAAAGACGATCGAGAGCGGGCGCTCCGACGGTCCCCGGCCTGTCACGTCTTCACCGGCGATCGACAGAGAGCCGCTGGTGAGCGGCAGGAACCCGGCGACCATATCCATCAGGGTGGATTTGCCGGCGCCGCTGGGGCCGATCAGCGCCAGCCATTCCCCCGGTTCGAGTTCCAGATCGAGCGTGACGGACCAGTCGTTGCGCGCAAAGACAGCACTGTCGAGGCGAAGGGCAGGCTGATAGTGGCTCATGTCGCTTTCGCCTCATCTGCGCTTGTGCGTTCGGCGAACCAGATCAGGGCGAGGCAGACCACGCCCAATATGAGGGCGAGACCGGCCGCGTCGTCGGTTCGATAGCTGCCCATGCGCTGATAGAGCAGATAGGGAAGCGTCGTGAATTCGCGATTGCCGAACAGGGCGATCGCGCCGAGATCGCCAAGAGAAATCGCGATGGCGAGCGCGAAGGCAAGACCCGCGGGACGCTTCAGCGCCGGATAGTCGAGAAGGAAAAAGCGGCGAAACCCGGTCATGCCGAGGCTGTCGGCGAGCTTTTCATCGCGCCGATGGGCGGCCGCGAAGCCGGGCCCGAGAATGCGGACCGCGAAGGGCACCGCCATCGCCATATTCGTGAGAACCACGATATAGGGCGCCGCCGAAAAGACGCTCGTCACTTCACGCAGGCCAAGGAACCAGCCGGCCCCGACGACGACCGGCGGGACGACGAGAACGAGGCTTGCGGCAATCTCCAGCGCGCGGCGGGGAAGGGGTGTCGCGAGCATCATCCGCCTCTCGGCGCTCGCAAGGGCTTCGACGCCAAGGAGGATCAGGACAGACACGAAAAGCGCAAGGACGCCCGAGGTGAACGCGACCCAGAGGCTGGTGAAAAGCGCGTCCAAGACCGCTGCTTCCGTCAGAAGCCGCGCGAGATCGGCCGTGATGCCGGCAAGGACGATGGCGAGAAAGGGCGAGAGCACGAAGAAGAGCCCGAGACCAAGGATCAGCGCGTCGTAACTCCTGAGAAGTGGGCCTGCCCGGTCCCAGCGGGTTGCCCGTCCGCCAAGCCCGAACTGGCCGGCATCCGAGCCGCCAAGCCGGTTCGCGATGGTGAGGATGATCGCCGTCAGGCCGATCTGTAGCAGCGACAGCGCGACGGCCCGGCCCGGTTCGAAGTCGTATCGCAGCGTCTGGTAGATCGCGACTTCCAGCGTCGTTGCGCCAGGGCCGCCGCCGAGGATGAGAACGATGGTGAAGCTCGTCGCGCAGAGCATGAAGATGAGGCTTGCCGCCGCCGGCAACACGGTGCGGATCGCCGGCCATTCGACCAGTCGGAACGTCGTCATGGGCGAGAAGGACAATTGGCCGGCAAGCTTCCAGCTTTCCTTCGGAACGTCGTCGAGCGCGGCGATCATAAGTCGGGCCGCGAGCGGCATGTTGAAGAACACATGCGCGACGAGAATGCCCGAAAGGCCGTAGATCGAAAAGCGCGGCAGGCCGAGGAACGCGCCGATATCCGCGACGACGCCATTGCGTCCCCAGACGGTGATGATCGCCAGCGCGCCGACCAGAACGGGAAGCGCTTGGGGCAGAAGGAAGATGCGCAGCACCACGCTTCTTCCCGGAAAGCGCGATCGGTGGAGGGCGCTTGCCAGGGGAATGGCGCCGAGAACCGAAAGGAGCGTCGACAACGCGGCCTGTTCCAGCGTGAACAGGGTGACGCCGCGCAGATAGGGATCGGTGAGGATCGCGAGAAACGGAAGCTCGGCATCGGTGCCTGCGGCAAGCAGGAGGAAGCCGCCGGCCAGAAAGCCGGTAAGGAGCAGCGCGGCAGCCACCCCTATGCTCAGCCGGATCGCCCTGTCCCGCTGCATGATGGTTGTGACGTGCAAGATTGGGCGATCAGCGTCCGAGTGCTTCCAGCCATTCCTGCGTCCAGGCCTGGCGATTCTCGGCAACGGTTTCAGGATCGATGTAGATCGGGTTTTCGACCTGGATCAGCTTGCCGAAGGCCTCCGGCAGCTCGATGCCTTCGATCACCGGATAGGCCCAGTTTCCGGTGGGGATCACCGACTGGAAATCCGAGGTGAGGATGAAATCGAGAAATTCGCGTGCAAGCTCCGGCTGTTTGGCGCTTTTCAGCATGCCGGCCACCTCGATCTGCAGGTAGAGACCTTCGGAGAAATCGGCCGCCTGATACCGTTCGGTGTCCTCCTCGATCATGTGATAGGCGGGCGAGGTGGAATAGCTGACGACGAGGGGCGCCTCGCCGGAAGTGAAAAGCCCATAGGCTTCCGACCAGCCGGGCGTCACCGTCAGAATACGGTTCGAGAGCTCCTCCCACTTCGCTTTCGCATCATCGCCGTAAACCGCCTTCATCCAGAGGAGGAAGCCAAGGCCCGGCGTCGAGGTGCGGGGATCCTCGATCGCGATCTTCTGCTTGGGATCGCCGGTGACGAGCGCATCGAGGCTCTTCGGCCAATCCTCGGCGGCTTCCGTATCCACCATGACGGCGAGATAGGAATAGTCGAAGGGCACGAACGTATCGTCGTCGTATTCGACCGGGAGGGAGAGGGGCGAGAGATCGACCCCACTTGGCGCGAAAAGACCGGTCGCCTTTGCCTCGGGCACGAGATCGGTCGTCAGGCCGATAACGGCATCGGCCGGCGAGGATGCGCCTTCGAGCTTCAGCCGGTTGAGGATTGCAACGCCATCGGCAAGGCCCACGAACTGGAGGTCGCAATCGCATTGCGCCTCGAAGGCCGCTTCGATCTTGGGGCCCGGACCCCAGTCCGGCACGAAGCTTTCATAGGTGTAGACGGTCAGGACCGGTTTCTCGCGGTCCTGCGCATGGGCGGCACCGGTATGTACGCCCGCAACGGCCATGGCGATCGCACCGGTGAGGAGCGGACGGAATTTCGACTGGGCCAACAGGGCCTCCCTTCAGGTTGTTTCGAAGGAAAGCCGGCGAGCCGAGGCCGCGAGTGATCGAAGCCGGCGCCCTCATTCCCTCCGCCGGCATGACCCGGATCAGGTTCGACGGGTCGGCTTTCAGCCTCTCAGCCTGCGTCGGATACGCGGCACCCCGTGTGAGCTTGGCTGAAAGATTAAAGCGTTTCGGCTGGAAAGAAAGCGATTCCTGATCAGGCGCGCAACGCGGACGGCTCCTTTCGTCCGATCCCTTTTGCACGCCGATGGCTTGGCCGAAGCTGCGTCTGCACCATTCTCTCGCCGATGACCGAATTCGCAGTTCTCCTCGCCGGCGATATCGCGCCGACAGATCATCTCAAGGCGCGCCTTTCGGCCTGCCGCATCATCGCCGCCGATGCTGGGATCGCCCATGCCCGCGCGCTGGGGCTCAAGCCGGAACTCTGGCTTGGCGACTTCGATTCGGCCGAGACCTCGCTTCGGGAGACCAGCGCGATCGAGACGCGCTCCTTTCCGACCGGCAAGGACAAGACGGACGGCGAGCTGGCGATCGAAGCCGCGATCGAGCGCGGCGCAACCCGCCTCGTCATTGCCGGTGCGCTCGGCGGGACGCGCAGCGACCACGCGTTTTCCAATCTCGTCCTTGCCATGCGTTATGTCGGTGAGGGGATCGCGATCGAGCTCGACGACGGCCGCGAACGCGGCTGGCCCCTCACTCCGGGCAAGCGTCGGGATGTTGATCTCCCGCCCGGAACCCAGTTTTCGATCCTGAAATTCTCCGACATCTCCGGCCTGACGATAACCGGTGCCGTCTATCCGCTTAACGATGTCAGCGTGCCGTTCACCTCGATCCTCACCCAGTCCAACGAGGCGACAGGGCCCATTTCGGTCGTCATCGGAACGGGGCGAGCCCTTTTATTGGCCCAGGCCGATCCTTCGGCCCATTGAGGCTCGATACGCGGCTTTGGCACAAAGCTTGAACCCAGCCATCGGTTCGGCCGCACAGTCAGCTGCAGGTCTCGTTTCAGGAGGGCATTCACCAGACTGGCGCCGCGCAAATCATACGAAGTAAGCTTGATCGCTTCCCGATAACGGTTTGAAATCGTGTCAGCGCCGCTTCGGGCTCCGATACCGTCCCCCGGCCTCATTCGCCGGATACGGTATCAGTCGGGATACCTCTTGCGAAAAGCTTCACGGAACAGGTTTCGCACCGCCGCGCTTTATTCTATAAGCTCCCCGGCGTGGTCCCGTAGCTCAGCAGGATAGAGCATCAGATTCCTAATCTGAGGGTCACAGGTTCGAATCCTGTCGGGATCACCAATAAATCAATTGCTTAGCGATGCGCATCTCCGGCTCACAGGCTATTAGGGTAACGAGGCGGGTAACGAAAGCTTCCCTTTAGGCTACGGCACAGCCCCGAATTCTCACAAGCGCGTGAGCCTCTTTCCGGATCATGGTATCCGCTCTCCTTTTCCTGGGAACAGAAAGGGAACAATATGGTCGAGAAGATCCAGCATATGTTTCGGATTAAGCGGGAGGTGGAGCCCGGCGATCTAAAGGATAGGCTGATAGCGGAGATCAGGGAATTGCGATGGGCGCGCCGCATGTGGGTCGCGGTCATCGCCGACGAGCCGGATTCCCGACTTGTCTTTCGCCATGGTGCCAGGATCATTGCGAAGCACCCGCCGCAATAAGCGAAACTTGCGACAGTGAAAGCCTAACTGGCGAACGGAGCAAAGAGCACAAGGAAGCTTAAGAACGCTATCGCGATTCCGAAAAACGCTATGACAAGAAGCGTTATTTCCGGCCTCAAGAGTGGTCGCATTCGTTCGCTGACTTGGCTCGGGGCGGCAAACACGAGAAAACGGTTATCTCGGAATGATGCTGGCGAACCAGCCGCCTATATCTCTTGAGCTTCGTGGTCTCATCTCGTTCGGCTTCAAGCTCTAGTTCTTGATTGGCTAAAGTTTGCCACGCATCTCTTGACCGTAAAAGTTTCTTTTTTACGGACATGAGGAGAGGCGGTTTAAGCTCTTCGTTTGCCTGATCGGCTCTATCTTGATAAACTTGGCTTTTTTCTTTTAGCATGAAATTCTTTCATTTTTCATTGAGAAAACATTCGGTAATTAACTTGATCACCCAGACATTTCGGTATTGAAAATTCCAGATACGACAATCATTTCATATGTAGATCGCGTTCATTCTAAATAATTCAATTCAAGCCGGAGAAATTATTATGAAAACGACTAATCCAAGTTTCGCTATGTCAGAATCAGAAGACTCGCTTTTACGGAATTTGAACGAGAATGGCGGTCAAGTTTCTTGGCTGAACCCAACATCAACCCTCTTGGTAGGAAAGAGGCTTGCGGCTTGGGCAGATTGTGGCGGTATGCTCGAAATTACATCCATGGGCCGTCTGGTGGCTCAAATGAGGGAGGAGGCGGCGGATCGCCCCCGACGCGCGCACGTCATGAAAGACATCTGAGGAATTTCCCCAGATGAGTAAGATCAATTCAGCGGAAAGCGCCCCGACCCGGCAAGGTCGGAGCGCCGCCATGACCTAACTGTCAACGATGGACAGATGCGAAAGCTATCGAACTTCGTCCAGCTTGCGCTTTTTGGCCTCGACGAGCGCCGCCAGCGCGTTTCCTTCGTGCCGCAGCTCACAATCCCCCTTCGCCATGATCAGGATGCCGTCCACCGGTGGATTCCATCGTGCAGTGCAACGGCTCATGAGAAGCGGATTTGGACGTCCTTGCCAAGCTCTTTGAGCATGGCCTGAAGCGGGCTGATTAAACTGCCGCGAACACGTGCGCGGCGAGGATGCCCCCGTCGCGCCGGTCGACTGCCAGAATATTAAGCTGCATCTGGCGTTCCTCCCGCTTGCCGCACCGGATGCCAAGACGGTTTATGATGCCGGCCACCTTCGCACGGTTCACCGTGGCGAGGTTGTAGCGCTTCAGCAGCGCCGCGACTTCCGAATAGCTGAAGCCGTGCAGGAGGAGGACGCAAGCGCAATATCGCGCCAGCGTCGTGTAGACCGATAGCGAATCAAACGCCGGCCGCACCCTGAAATTCACGATCTGCCGATGCCTGGGTTGGTTGTCGCCGGTCTGGTATGCGTCGAACGCCTCGCCGGTTTCGCGCCAGACCTGAAAGCTCTTGCCCTGCCACTGTCCGGCATGATCGCGCAGCGCGGCGAGGGCGGCATTGTCGAGCCGTTCGGTCTTGCCGAAAACCTTCCCGACGCTGACGGCCGAAACGTCGCCCTCTGGCCATCCTGAAGCCTCGGCGAGCATGTTCGGTTCTTAGCCGTTCGTCTCGCGGCATGGGCAGCGCGGGCTGCCTGTCAAAACATCGGGGTGGTCGGGCAGTTTGAAGTCGTGAAACGCCATCCTGCCCGGCCATCCCGATAATCATTCTTTTTCATGCGAAACCAGCGCGGCGAGAGTGCCCGCCGCGCCTTTGGAATTTTAGTCCCCGGTCGGCTGCGTCCCGAAAGGATTGGTGCTCGGGAATTTCTTGATCTCGCCCGACTTAAGCCGCGACCAGTAGGAATTGAGTTCCCTCTTGACGATGGGCATCAGCACGTAGAGCGCGGCGATGTTGACGACTGCCATGGCGAAGATCGCCGCGTCGGAGAAATCGATCACGGGCCCGAGGCTTGCCGCCGCACCGATGATGACGAAGAGGCAGAAGATCACCTTGAACGTAATCTCCTTCGCCTTGCCCTCGCCGAAGAGGTAGGTCCAGGCCTTGAGGCCGTAATAGGACCAGGACAGCATGGTCGAGAAGGCGAAGAGGATGACCGCCACCGCGAGCACGACGGGGAACCAGGAGAACGCCGTCGCGAAGGCCGCCGAGGTAAGCGCAACGCCCGAGACGTCGCCGACCGTCCGGATGGTCGTCCCGTCCTCGTTCAGGAGGAACATCCCGTTTGGATCGGTGATCAGCTGGTCGGAAATGATGATCACGAGGGCGGTCATCGTGCAGATGACGACCGTATCGATGAACGGTTCGAGCAGCGAGACGCAGCCCTCGGTGATCGGCTCCTTCGTCTTCACGGCCGAGTGGGCGATCGCAGCAGAGCCGACGCCCGCTTCGTTCGAGAAGGCCGCGCGGCGGAAGCCCTGGATGAGAGCGCCGACGAACCCGCCGGCAACGCCAAGTCCCGTGAAGGCGCCCTCGAAGATGCGGACGAAAGCAATGCCGATCTGATCGAAATTGGCGATGATGATGACCAGTGCCGAGACCACGTAGAGAACGCCCATGAACGGCACGACCTTTTCCGTGACACGGGCAATCGACTTGATGCCGCCGACGATGACCGCGAAGACGATCATGGCGAAGATGACGCCGGTGATCCAGCCGGGATAATCGCCGAAGATATTGGCCAGCTGGGCGTGGGCTTGGTTGGCCTGGAACATGTTGCCGCCGCCGAACGAGCCGAGGATGCAGAAGATGGCGAACAGGACGGCCATGAACTTGCCGCCGGGGATCCCGCGTTCCTTAAAGCCCTTTTCCATGTAGTACATGGGGCCGCCTGAAACGGAGCCGTCGGCGTACTCGTTGCGGTATTTGACGCCAAGTGTGCACTCGGTGAATTTCGACGCCATGCCCATCAGGCCGGCAAGGATCATCCAGAAGGTCGCGCCCGGACCGCCGATGCCGATGGCAACGGCGACACCGGCGATATTGCCGAGGCCAACCGTGCCCGAGAGCGCGGTGGCGAGGGCCTGGAAATGGCTCACCTCACCGGAATCGTTCGGATCGGAATAGTCTCCCTTCACCAGAAGGATCGCGTGCTTGAACGCGCGGAACTGAATGAAGCCGAAATAGACCGTAAAGATCGTCGCACCGACGACCAGCCAGAGCACGATCCAGGGAAAGCCCGTTCCGGGCAGGTCCGAGAAGATGAAGCTGACGAACCAGCCGGTCGCAACGCTGAAGACGTTGTTGACCACGGCATCGATGCCGCCGCCTTCAGCCGCCTCCTGGGCAAGGGCGGCAGCGCTGGATGCGAGTAGAAAGAGCACGGTGAGAGGTGTCACGAGCCGTCGTGTCATGGTGGACAATTCCTTAAGAGACGATAGTCACGGGCACGCTGGCTGAGGTCGCGAGCTTGACGGAGACGGTGCCGAAGAAGCGCGAGGCGAACCCGCCTTCGGAGCCGCGTGCGACGATGATCTGCTCGGCGTGGTTTTCGACCGCGATGGAGTTGAGGATCTCGGCGGCATCACCGTGCCGCACCCTGCATTCGGCCTTGAACCCGTCGGCGACGACCTGTTTCATCATCGGGTCGAGCACCCGTGATTTCGCGACGTCGATCTCTTCCTCGCGCCGTCTGTGGCGCTGCTCGTTCTCTTCGGCGCTCTGGAACGTGTAGGGCGACCATTCGATCACGTAGACCAGCAAGAGTGTGCAGTCCCCGATGAGCTTGGAGAGCCGCTGGCCGTGGGCCAAGGCTCTCTTGCTTGCGGCGCTGCCGTCGATTCCGATTACCAGTGTCGTCGTCAAGAGAGCTCCTTTCGAAAGGTAAAACTACACGTCTGCTCTCCGGCGGTCATGATGAAGGTGCCGGATTGTCCGTGTGAATGAGCGTCAGGTTTCACTTGCCCGAGTATTGGAAGCGTTTCTCCTGCGTTTCTGAAAGTTGTCGTATTTCTCTTGCGAAGGTCCGATGATCTCCTGCGGCCTTTATTTTGCGTCATTATTCCTGTTGCGGTGCCCATCCGCTGGATCGACCTGGAAAAGAGTGGGTATCTCTTTTCGGTCATATTTTCGTCACACGGATTGGATGCTCAAAATCCAAGCGGGTCAAGCCAGCTAACGACATTTTCAGTCATAATGACCAATTTTTTTGATGAATTCATTCATCGCGCTGATGAAACCCGACGCTGCATCAGCGATGCCCAGGGTTAAAGCGGTGATGAACGCGAATCGATGGCGCGCGCTGTCCGTCGCCCTTTGCGAATGGCTTGGCGGGGCATACATGCGCTGCAGCGCACAAACCTCAAGCAAAGTGAACGACCGTGGCCAACCTGTTGAAGAAATTCGTCCCGAAACGTTTCCGCAAGGAGAAGATCGAGATCCCGACCGTGCGCCTTTCGGGTGCCATCATGGCTTCGGGCGGCGGGATCGGCCGGCAGTCCCTGTCGCTCGCGGGTGTCGCGCCGATGCTGGAGAAGGCGTTCGGGCAAAAGGGTGCGCCGGCCGTGGCCGTGATCGTCAATTCGCCGGGCGGCTCGCCGGTCCAGTCGCGCCTGATCTATCAGCGTATCCGGGACCTTGCGGACGAGAAGAAGAAGAAAGTTCTGGTCTTCGTCGAGGACGTCGCGGCCTCGGGCGGCTACATGATCGCCTGTGCCGGCGACGACATCACCGCCGATCCGTCCTCCATCGTCGGCTCCATCGGCGTGGTGTCCGGCTCGTTCGGCTTCGTCGAGGCGATCTCCAAGCTCGGCATCGAGCGCCGGGTTCACACGGCCGGCAAGAACAAGGTGACGCTCGATCCGTTCCAGCCGGAAAAGCCGGAAGACGTGGAGCGGCTGAAAGCGCTGCAGCTCGACGTGCACGGCACCTTCATCGATCTCGTGAAGAACGCCCGCAAGGAGAAGCTTGTCGAACACGACGATCTTTTCACCGGCCTGTTCTGGTCGGGGAGCCGTGCGCTCGACCTCGGGCTGATCGACCGGCTTGGCGATCTGCATGGTGTGATCCGCGAGCTCTATGGCAAGAATGCCGAGCCCAAGCTTTACACGCCGAAGACCGGTCTGTTCGGGCGAGCCAAGCCCGGTGTCGGGATTTCGATGGGATCACCAACGATTGGACAGGCCATCGGCGCTGGCGCGATCGACCACATCCATGCGCTGGCGGAAGAGCGCGCACTCTGGGGCCGTTACGGACTCTGACGAAAATTTCAGGTTTCAGTGATCGGATGCGGCGTTCGGCGCACCCATATAGATGAAAGAGCGCTTGTCGGCGGTTCGGCAGGCGCGCATACTATCCGATATTCGGAACCCGTCACGTGATCGATCTGATGCCCCAGTTTCTTCTCCTCAGCCTTGTCGGGGCTGCTGCGCTTTACGGCTACAAGCAGATGAAGCGCGATGCGGAGCAACTCTCCGAGCGCAATCGGCGTGCCGAAGCCGAAACCCGCACCGGCGCACAGGGAACGCTGGTGCGCGGGGCGGACGGGGTCTACCGGGTGAAGAAAGACTGACGCTCAACGGCAAGCTCCATCGGCGCCTAACTTTTTGAAGCAGCAACCGCATCCGTCGAGATCCGTTGATCACAATATCAACAATCTCGATTGGATTAAGATCTTGCGTCTCGTCACACTTGTCATCGGCTTCCTGATCCCGCCTTTCGGTGCATGGCGGGCTGTCGGCTTTTCCGGCCATTTCTGGCTCAACGTGGTTTTGACGATGTTCGGCTATTTGCCGGGAAGTGTGCACTCGCTTTATCTGACTTTGACGCGAGAGCCCAAGCATCCGGGCTGAACGGTCAAACTTCGCGTTGCGAGGCCGATGAAGCCGGCTTGCGCGGGCGGGGCCAGCTTGACCATGCGCGCTCCCCCGTGGCAACTCGCGTGATGAACGCGGCGTCGTGACCGTCGCTTGTGAAGCCCGAAGAAAGCCTGCTCTTTATGTCCGATCTGGCCCCCCACATGGACCCGCGCCGCTCCTTTCAGGCGCTGATCCTGACGCTGCACCGCTATTGGGCCGATTACGGCTGCGTCGTGCTCCAGCCTTATGACATGGAAGTGGGGGCTGGCACCTTTCATCCGGCAACCACCCTTCGGGCGCTCGGGCTCAAGCCCTGGAACGCGGCCTATGTCCAGCCGTCCCGCCGCCCGAAAGACGGGCGCTATGGCGAGAATCCGAACCGTCTCCAGCATTACTACCAGTATCAGGTGATCCTGAAGCCGAACCCTTCGAACCTTCAGGAGCTTTATCTTGGCTCCCTGAAGGCGATCGGCATCGATCCGCTACTCCACGATATCCGCTTCGTGGAGGACGACTGGGAAAGCCCGACGCTGGGCGCCTGGGGGCTTGGCTGGGAATGCTGGTGCGATGGCATGGAGGTGTCCCAGTTCACCTATTTCCAGCAGGTCTGCGGTATCGAATGCGCGCCGGTCGCCGGCGAACTGACCTACGGTCTCGAACGCCTCGCGATGTATGTGCAGAACGTCGACAATGTCTACGATCTCAATTTCAACGGCCGTGAGGGCGCGGAAAAGGTCACCTATGGCGATGTGTTCCTGCAGGCCGAGCAGGAATATTCACGCTATAATTTCGAGATGGCCGATACCGAGATCCTTCACCGGCATTTCGACGAGGCCGAGCGCCAGTGCGCCGCGATCCTGAAGGCCGGCGCGCCGACAGAGGCGGGCAACGACAATGTTTCCGAAATGGGGGCTTTGGGCGGGACGGCTTCGCTGCACAAATGCGTGCTCCCGGCCTATGATCAATGCATCAAGGCCTCCCACGCCTTCAACCTGCTCGATGCGCGCGGCGTGATCTCCGTCACCGAGCGCCAGAGCTATATCTTGCGCGTGCGCAACCTTGCGCGTCAGTGCGGCGAGGCGTTCCTCATGACGGACGCGGGTGGGGCGAACCTGAAAGCCGGGGACGCGGCGGCCTGATCCTGTTTTAAGGAGGCCGAACCGAAGGGCGATCCGCAGGCTGACGGGCATCTCAAAGAACCCTGAAAGCGCTCGATCCTCATATTGACTTATCTCGCGCTGCGCAAATGTCTCTCCGATCAACAGGAGCAAGACGTATATGCGCTGGCGCGGACGGAGACAGTCGAGCAATATCGAGGATCGGCGAGGTAGCGGCGGCGGCTTTTCGCCCGGCGGATTCCGGCGAGGCGGTGGCGGCGGGCTGCGCATCCCGGTCAAGTCCGGCGGCGGCCTCGTCGGACTGATCATCGTCGGCGCAATCGCTTGGTTCGTCTTCGGCATCAATCCGATCGCGCTGCTCGGCGGTGATCCGGGCGGGCAGGGCAGCTATCAGACAAGCCAGACAGGCCCGTCAGGCGGCGGCGTTCAGTCGACGCCGGGCGAGACGGACGACTTCGTCGCGACGGTTCTCGCCGATACCGAGGATGTCTGGGGGCGCCGCTTCCAGGAGGCCGGGGAGACCTATCCCGAGCCGACGCTGGTTCTCTTCAACAGCCGCGTCCAGTCCGCCTGCGGAATCGCGGGCGCTGCGACCGGCCCGTTCTACTGCCCGAGTGACCGGAAGCTCTATATCGACCTTTCCTTCTTCGATCAGCTTCAGCAGCAGCTCAACGCGCCGGGCGACTTCGCGCAGGCCTATGTCGTTGCCCATGAGGTGGGCCATCACATCCAGAACCTCACCGGCGTTCTCGGTCAGTTGAACGAGGCCCGGCGCACCTTGCCGCAGGATGAGGCGAACGCGCTGTCGGTGCGTGTCGAGCTGCAGGCCGATTGTTACGCCGGCATCTGGGCGCACGAGACGCGCGCCGCCGGCTTTGTAGAGCCGGGCGATATCGACGAGGCGCTGAATGCCGCCTTCCAGATCGGCGACGACACCCTGCAGCGCCGCAGCCAGGGCACCGTGGTGCCGGACAGCTTTACCCACGGCACTTCGGAGCAGCGGCAGACATGGTTCAAGCGCGGCTATGAGACCGGCGATTTCGGCGCATGCGATACGCTGGAGGGAAGGATATAGGATCGGCTCAATTTAAAAGATCGCCGCGTGACTCGATCATGCCGCGCATCTGGGTTGGTGAGCCACTTTCGTTTGTTCTTCCAGGCTGAAGCTTGCATTCGCCCGAATGCCGTGGTGCAAGGCGGCGCACTCAACGAGATAGACTTCTGATAATGCCCGACCTTCTTCTCGAACTTCGCTCCGAGGAAATTCCTGCCCGCATGCAGCGCAAGGCGGCGGGAGACCTCAAAAAGCTCGTCACCGATGCGCTGGTCGAAGCCGGCCTCACTTATGAGGGCGCGCGGGAATACTGGACGCCGCGCCGGCTGACGCTGGACGTTCGCGGTGTAGATGCGGCCTCGAAGGATGTGAGCGAGGAGCGCAAGGGCCCGCGCACCGATGCGCCGGAAAAGGCGATCCAGGGCTTTTTGCGTGGGGCCGGCCTTTCGTCCATCGAGGAGGCCGAGACGCGTTCGGATCCGAAGAAGGGCGATTTCTACGTCGCGGTCATCAAGAAGCCCGGCCGCCCGGCCGAAGAGATCATCGCGGAGGTGATGCCCGGCATCATCCGCAACTTCCCCTGGCCGAAGTCGATGCGCTGGGGCCCGGCCTCGCGCGAACCGGGCTCGATGCGCTGGGTGCGGCCGCTCCAGTCGATCCTCTGCACCTTCGGTCCTGAGACCGAGGAGCCGGTGGTCGTCGACTTCGAGATTTCCGGCATTCGTTCCTGGAATATGACGGCGGGCCACCGCTTTCATGCGCCCGAGCCATTCACTGTGCGCCGCTTCGACGACTATGTCGACAAGCTGGAAAAGGCCCATGTGATCCTCGATGCCGAGCGCCGGAAGGACATGATCCGCACCGACGCTGAGAACCGCGCCTTCGCGCTGGGACTGGAAGTGGTGCCGGACGAGGCGCTGCTGGAAGAGGTGTCCGGGCTGGTCGAATGGCCGGTCGTGCTGATGGGCACGTTCGACGAGGCCTTCCTCGCGATTCCGCCCGAGGTGATCCAGCTCACCATCAAGGTGAACCAGAAGTGCTTCGTCACGCGGCCGGTCGGTTCCGACAATAAACTCTCCAATCACTTCGTGCTCATCTCGAATATCGAGGCGAGCGATGGGGGCGAGGAGATCGCGCGGGGCAACGGCAAGGTCGTGCGGGCCCGGCTGTCGGACGCGCTCTATTTCTGGGAAACCGATCAGGCCGACCTGCCGGATCTTGAGAGTCTCAAATCCTCGGCGGAAACGTTCAGGCTCGATCTTTCAAAACCGCTCGACCAGCGGATGGCGAAGCTCGATGCGCTCGGTGTGACCTTCCACGCCAAGCTTGGCACGCAAGGGGAGCGCGTGCAGCGCATCGCGGCGCTGGCCGAGGCGATCGCCGGTGAGATTGCGGCGCAGGTCACCGGCAATGGCGTTGCGACCAGCGAAGATGCGTTCGCAGCGGGCGAATTGAGAAGCACGGTGCGCCGTGCGGCGGTGCTCTCCAAGGCCGATCTGCCGACGGAGGCGGTCGGCGAATTTCCCGAGCTTCAGGGCCTGATGGGGCGCTATTACGCAGAGCTTCAGGGCGAGCATCCGTCCGTCCAGGCGGCGATCGAGGAGCATTACAAGCCCCTCGGCCCCGGCGATCAGGTGCCGCGCGATCCGGTCGCGATCTGCGTTGCGCTCGCCGACAAGCTCGACATGCTGGTGGGCTTCTGGGCGATCGACGAGAAGCCGACGGGGAGCAAGGACCCGTATGCGTTGAGGCGCGCGGCGCTGGGCGCGATTCGGATTCTGGTCGAGAACCGGTTGGTGCTGAATTTCGGCAAATTCGACATTCCCGATGATCTCCTCGCCTTCTTCCACGACCGCCTGAAAGTGCAGCTCCGCGACTCCGGTGCGCGCCACGACCTCGTCGATGCTGTCCTCTCTGGCTCCGGCGATCAGGCGAATGACGACCTTCTCGACATCACGCGCCGCGTCGAGGCGCTTGGTGCATTTCTCGGCACCGAAGACGGGCAGAACCTTCTCGCCGGCTATCGGCGTGCGGCCAACATCCTCGCCGCCGAGGAAAAGAAGGGCACGACGATCGGCGCCGAATTCGACGCCGACTGGATCGCTGCGAACGGCGAGCATGAGGAAAAAGTGCTTGCCGGCGCGATCGACCGGGCGGAGATCGAGGTCGCCGAGGCATTGGAGACGCGCGACTACGGGCAGGCGATGGCGGGGCTTTCCAAGCTACGCGCTCCGGTGGACGCCTTCTTCGACAAGGTTCTCGTCAACGCAGAGGACGAAACCGTGCGGGCCAATCGCCTCGCGCTTCTCGCCCGCATTCGTGCGGCCTGCGAGAAGGTCGCCGACTTCTCGAAGATCTCTGGGTAGGGGCGGCACCGCTCCATCCTTAGTTCCGATTTGTCCCGTCGCTCGGCATTTTGCGAGGCATTCCGGACTCTCGTCCGATCGACCATTCATTCGATTTGGATGATGCGCTCTTGAGGCGCGAGGGCATTTGACCGGACCGGAAGCCGCGCTTGACCGTGTTCAGCCCGCGAGGCTGTAATACCGCCGGACGAATGAATTGACCCGTTGGGTCAATCCACGCCCGGCAAACGGCTCAAACGCCGCTCGGGCTGCCGACGACCCATGAAACCGATGGTTTCAAAGGTCCGCCGGTATAAGCGGGCGGAAAGCCGGCACTCGTGCTTTTTCCCATATTCTGCTCGCCGACCCTATGCCGCTTATTTCCGAAGCTTTCGGCGCATGCTCTGTCGCACCTGCCATCGGCTGCGAGCGAATATGCGTCCTGATCGAGCGATCTATTGCGCCCCAACTGCAACAGTGCTGCGCGGCTGCAACAGAAAAGCGTCTTCATAAGATTTCATTGAGGATCGTTTCCTAGACCTTTCCACAAATTGCGCGCGTTAACCACCGCTTAACCAAATCCCTGCGATGGTCATTTCGAACTTGAATGCAGGGGTTTTGGTAACCGATGGCCAAGCATGTCGCGGTACTGATGGGCGGTTTTTCCTCCGAGCGGCCGGTGAGCCTGCGCTCGGGTGAGGCATGCGCGGATGCGCTGGAAGCGGAAGGCTTTCAGGTCTCGCGCGTCGATGTCGATCGGTCGATCGCAGAAACGCTCGCGAACCTGAAGCCGGATGTCGCCTTCAACGCCCTGCACGGGCCTTATGGCGAGGACGGCCGCATCCAGGGCATCCTCGAATATCTTCAGATCCCCTACACCCATTCCGGCGTGACCGCCTCGGCGCTTGCCATGAACAAGCTCCTCGCAAAGACCGTCGCGATGACGGCTGGCGTTCCGGTCGCCAAGGGCAAGGTGATCAAGCGCCAGGACATCTTCGACAAGCACCCCTACAGCCCGCCATACGTGATCAAGCCGATCGCGGAAGGTTCGAGCTTCGGCGTCATCATCGTGCGCGAGAACCAGTCGCATCCGCCGCAATCGCTCTCATCGCCCGAATGGACCTTCGGCGACGACGTGCTCGTCGAGCAGTTCGTGCATGGCCGCGAACTGACCTGCGCCGTGATGGGCGATGTGGCCCTCGATGTCTGCGAGATCACGACGGAGGGTCACGCCTTCTACGATTACGACTCGAAATATTCCGATGGCGGCTCCGTCCACATCGTGCCGGCTGACATCCCTTCCGATGTGGCCCGCAAGGTCCAGGAATGGTCGCTGCTCGCCCATCGCGCCATCGGATGCCGGGGCGTTACGCGTTCCGACTTTAGATATGACGACCGCTTCGGCGCCGGCGGCGAGATCGCCTGGCTCGAAATCAACACGCAGCCCGGCATGACGCCTGTCTCGCTGGTGCCGGACATCGCGGCGAAAGCCGGCCACAGCTTCGGCGAACTGCTGCGCTGGATGGTGGAGGATGCGTCATGCGAGAGGTGAGGCGCTCCTTCAATCCGCTCGGGTCGGCGCAGACACTGGCGCGCCGCTCGGCGGCGGGAATCGAACAGTTCGCGGGTCGGCTCGCCGAATTGCGGCTGCCACGCTTCGGCTTCATCGCCGGCGGTCTCGTAGCTGGTTCGATCACATACGGCATCGTACTCGGCGGTCACACGACGGCGGTCATCGACGGCATCGCGATGCCGCTCGGCTTTTCGATCGAGACGATCGAGGTGTCCGGCAATACCGAGACGTCGGAGATCGATATCCTGCAGGCACTCTGGGGCACCGGCGCGCAGACACTACTGAGCCTCGATCCGGCTCTCGCCCAGGAAAGCATCGAGGCGATGCCCTGGATCGAGCGTGCGTCGGTTTCGAAATACTACCCCAACCGGATCGGCATCGATTTGATCGAACACCGCCCCTATGCCGTCTGGCAGAGCGGTGAGAGCTTCATGATTGTCGATCGGGAAGGCACCCGGATCGTGCCCTTCACGCCGGGTCGTTTCGACATTCTTCCGGTCGTGGTGGGCGAGGGCGCGCCCACGGCCGCAGCGCGAATTCTCGATGAAATGGAAGAGTTTCCCGAGCTTCGCGCAAGCGTGAAAGCCTACGTTCGGGTCGGAGACCGGCGATGGGATCTTGCCCTGAACAATGGGGTCACGATTCGCCTGCCGGAAAATGAGCCGATCGCGGCACTGTCGGAGGTCGCGCGTATGGATCGAGAGCAGAACTTGCTGGGCCGCGACATCCTTGCCGTCGATATGCGCGTGAGCGACCGCATCGTGGTGAAGCTTACGCCGGAGGCGCTGGAGCGCCGCAACGCCGCGCTCAAAGAGCGCACGAAAATCCTCAAGCAGCGGTCGAAGGGCTGAAGGTCATGAGTTTCCTCTTCCGCAAAACATCCGACGTGCCACGCATGAAGCCGTTGTCTTCGCGGCGCACGCAGATCGTCTCCGTGCTCGACATCGGCTCCGAGAAGATGTCCTGCATGATCGGCAAGCTGCGTCCGCGCCCGGAAGGCGAGGTGCTGCGTGATCGAAGCCACACGATCGAGGTGCTCGGCGTCGGCTATCAGCGCTCCCGCGGTGTCAAATCCGGCAACGTCATCGATATCGAGGCCGCAGCGAAAGCGATCCGCGCGACCGTGGACGCCGCCGAGGCTGCGGCCGGTCTTTCCGTCGGCTCGCTCATCGTCTCGCTGACGGCCGGTCGTCTCAAGAGCTATCGCGGCAGCGCGACGCTCAATCCGTTGACGGCAATCACCCAGTCGGATGTCGATTTCGTCGAATCCCAGGCGGCCCGCATTCGCTTCGAGCCGACGCGACTCGCGCTTCACTCCGTGCCCTTCGATCTTGCGATCGACGGCGAGGGCGGTGTCGAGAACCCGGTTGGCATGGCGGCGGGAACGCTCAGCGCCGACATGCATGTTCTGACGGCCGAGGAAGTGCCGCTCCGCAATCTCGAGGCCGCGCTCAACGAGGCGCATATCGAGGTCGAGGCCTTCGTCGCAACGCCGTATGCGAGCGCGCTCGCAACGCTGGTGGAGGACGAGGCCGCCATGGGATCGGCCGCGATCGACATGGGCTCCGGCACGACGACGATCGCGATCTTCCACAACGGCCACTTCGTCTATGCCGATCAGGTGGCCATCGGTGGCAGCCATATCACCATGGACATCGCGCGCGGTCTCTCCATCCATCCGGCCGATGCCGAGCGTCTGAAGGTCGTGAACGCGTCCACGATGCCCCATCTGGCCGATGAGGACGAGATTCTCACCATTCCCTCGCTTGGCGAGGGCGGCAATGACGAAACCGTCACGGTTTCGCGTGGGACCCTTTCGAAGATCGTGCGGCCACGCGTGGAAGAGATCCTCGAACTCGTCCGCGACCGGCTGAACGCCTCCAATCTCGGCCACGTCATCGGCAAGCGCGTCGTGCTGACCGGTGGGGCGAGCCAGCTTTCGGGCCTGCCCGATACGGCCCGGGCCATCCTTCAGCGCAATGTCCGCCTCGGCCGTCCCGTCGGCGTCGCGGGGCTGACGACCGCGCACAAATCGCCTGCGTTTTCAGCGGCCGTCGGCCTCCTGATCTACCCGCAGGTGGTTCATCGCGAGACCGTCGCGACGACATCCATCGCCGCCCGCATGTTCGACCAGTCGACCAGAGCGGGCCGGTTCGGAACCTGGCTGAAACGAAGCATCTGAACACCGCCGGTCTGACCCCTCGCGGCGGACCGGCACCTGAGAAAAGAAACGGCGCGTGCCGCGCGTCGCCCGAGACCAAAAAGCATCATCCGGCCGCGCGGCAAGAACGGCCTCGGAATCTGGAGAGAGGATCAAGGCAATGAGCATCACCCTCAACAAGCCCGACATCACCGAGCTGAAGCCCCGCATCACCGTCTTCGGCGTCGGTGGCGGTGGCTGCAACGCGGTCAACAACATGATCAGCGCTGGGCTCGAGGGCGTCGAATTCGTCATCGCCAACACCGATGCGCAGGCGCTCCGTTCGTCCAAGGCCGAACGCGTGGTTCAGATGGGCGTCGCCGTCACCGAAGGTCTGGGCGCTGGTTCCCAGCCCGAGGTCGGCCGTGCGGCCGCCGAAGAGTCGATCGACGAGATCTGCGATCACCTGCTCGGTTCGCACATGTGCTTCGTCACCGCCGGCATGGGCGGCGGCACGGGCACGGGTGCAGCTCCCGTCGTCGCAAAGGCTGCCCGCGAAAAGGGCATCCTCACCGTCGGCGTCGTCACCAAGCCGTTCCACTTCGAAGGCCAGCGCCGCCTGCGGATCGCCGATCAGGGCATCGAGGATCTTCAGAAGAACGTCGATACCCTCATCGTCATTCCGAACCAGAACCTGTTCCGGATCGCCAACGACAAGACCACCTTCGCCGATGCCTTCGGCATGGCCGATCAGGTGCTCTATTCGGGTGTTGCCTGCATCACCGACCTGATGGTCAAGGAAGGCCTCATCAACCTCGATTTCGCGGACGTGCGTTCCGTGATGCGCGAGATGGGCAAGGCCATGATGGGCACGGGCGAAGCTTCGGGTGAGGGCCGCGCGCTCGCCGCCGCCGAGGCTGCGATCGCCAATCCGCTGCTCGACGAAACCTCGATGAAGGGCGCCAAAGGCCTCCTGATCTCGATCACCGGCGGCCGCGACCTGACGCTGTTCGAAGTGGACGAGGCGGCAACGCGGATCCGCGAAGAGGTGGATTCCGACGCCAACATCATTCTCGGTGCAACCTTCGACGAGAATCTCGAAGGCGTCATCCGGGTCTCGGTCGTCGCGACGGGCATCGACAAGATCGTTGAGGACAAGCCGATGCGCCGGCCCGAGCCCGCCCAGCGTCCGGCCGCAGCAACGCCTTCGGTTCCGGCCAAGCCGGCTCCGGCCTCAGCTCCGGTCGCCGAGAGGAAGCCGGTCGAGGCTCCGGTTGCCGCAGCTCCGGCACCGAAGCCTGCAGCTCCGGCTCCGCAGCCGCGCGCAACGAGCAATGACGACATCGACATGGACGACGACTTCACGGCCGCTCTCGCAGCCGAGATCGCGCAGGTCGCTCCCGAGATGAACCGTCAGGCCGCTCCGGCGCCTCAGGCTCGCATGCCGAAGATCGAGGACTTCCCGCCGGTGCTGAAGACCGAGATCGAGAACCGCGCCGCCCAGGCCGAATACTCGAACGACGACAAGGGACCGATGGGCCTCCTGCGCCGCCTGACGACGGGCCTGTCCCGCCGAGACGATGCCGAGGAGTTCGCAGCGCCCGAACAGCGCAAGGCCGAAGCGCCGAAGCCAGCTGCGCCGCAGCCGGCTCCCCGCCGCCAGGCGACGGAGTCCGCGGCTCGCCCCGCACCTCAGCCGAGGGGCCTCGCGGAGGAGGATCATCTTGAGATCCCCGCCTTCCTGAGGCGTCAGGCGAACTAAACGCTCTGTCTATTGCAGATTGGACACAGGCCCGCTGGTTGTACCGGCGGGCCTTTTCCGTTGTAAGTTATTGTAAATGAATGTTTTCTATTCTGGTTTGGAGCTTTACCGGTAACACGAAGTAAAGAAGCGTGATTTGGCTATCTGGCAACCTCAATCTAGGTAATCATTCACGACATCGGGGTCGGCGCGGCATGGGGGTGCCAAGCCACAGGGTCCCGGATCCGAGGGGAAATCCACCGGCCGTTTCATGGGTCGCCTCAGGCGAGCCGGAAGTGTGGTGGGAAAGGTTGCTTCAAGTGTTGATGTACCAGCAGACGATCGCCGCACATATCAGCTTCAACGGCGTTGGTGTTCACAGCGGCATGCCTGTCTCGTTGAACCTCATTCCCGCGGACGCCGATACCGGAATCATCTTCCGCCGCCGTCTCGACGATGGCGCGGTTCGCGACATCCAGGCAGTTTCGACGAACGCGCCGCTTGGCGATCTCTCCACGATGATCGGCGATGGTGACGGCGTTATGATCGCAACCATCGAGCACCTGATGGCCGCGCTTTACGCAGCTGGCGTCGATAACGCGATCGTCGAGATCGATTCGGGCGAAACCCCGATCATGGACGGTTGCTCTTCGGCCTTCATCTCCGCGATCGACGAAACCGGCCTCGTGAGCCAGCCGGTCAAGCGCCGCTACATCAAGATCCTGAAGACGGTCACGGTCGAGCACAACGGTGCCCGCGCCGAGTATCGCCCGCACAACGCGACGCGTTTCGAGGTGGAGATCGACTTCGAGTGCGACGCGATCGGCAGACAGTCCTATGCGGCCGACCTGACGCCCGAGCGGTTCAAGCGTGATCTCGCCAGGGCCCGCACCTTCGGCTTCATGAAGGATGTGGAGCGCCTCTGGGCCGCTGGCTACGCTCTCGGCTCGTCGCTTGAAAACTCGGTGGTGATCGATGTCGACGGCGGCATCGTCAATCCCGATGGCCTTCGCTACGAAGACGAGTTCGTGCGTCACAAGGCCCTGGACGCCGTGGGCGATCAAGCTTTGGCCGGAGCGCGCATTCTCGGCTGCTACGCGTCCTATCGCGGTGGTCACCGCCTGAACGCGATGGCGCTTCAGGCGCTCCTGGCCGATCCGTCGGCCTATGAGATCGTCGAGCTTCCGGCGCGCCGGACCGATCCGGTCCGTCACGCGCCGCTGGTTGCGGTCGCCGCGCCTGCTTACGGCCCGCAGATGATTTGACTGTCGGATGCGCCTCTGGCGGTCCGATACAGTCGATTTGCATGTCCGCGCAGGGCCACTTCGTCATAAAAACGCCGTCTCACACCGATCAGAAGCGATCGGGGTATTGAGTTTTTCCCGCAAGGATGTGACCGCATTCGAGACAGGGGAAACCGACAGGGGGATGATCAAGGGATGATGACGACGTTCGGCGCGTTTATCCGCAAAGCTTCGCTTACCGTTATCGTCGCTTCGACGGCAGCTCTCTCTTCGGGTTGCATGTCCGATGGCGGCTCCGACGTCGACGTGCTGGCGCTTGCCGCACAGACCGAGCGGCCGGAGGTTCTGTACAATCAGGGACTCGCCAATCTCGAGGGTGGCAATCTGGGAGAAGCCTCTGCGAAGTTCCGGGCGATCGACCGGCAGCATCCCTATACGGATTGGGCGCGCAAGGCGCTCGTCATGGGGGCCTTCACCAGCTATCGGTCCGGTGACTACGAGGAGGCGATCAACGCCACCAAGCGCTATCTGTCGCTCTATCCCGGCACCGAGGACGCAGCTTACGCGCAATATATCATGGGCCTGTCCTACTGGCGGCAGATCCCCGATATCACCCGCGACCAGACGGCGGCCGGACGCACGGCCCAGGCCATGCGCGCGGTGATCGACGATTATCCCGATTCCGAATATGTCGCGGATGCCCAGACCAAACTCCGCATTGCCCGCGATCAGCTCGCCGGCAAGGAGTTGCAGGTTGGGCGGTATTATCAGGAACGCAGCGAATACGTCGCGGCGATCAACCGCTTCAAGAACGTGGTCGAAGTCTATCCGGAGTCCCGTCAGGTCGAGGAAGCGCTGGCGCGCCTGACCGAGACCTATTATGCCATGGGTCTCGTACGCGAGGCGCAGGCCTCCGCTTCGGTTCTCGGCCAGAACTATCCGGACTCCGAATGGTATAAGGATTCATACGCGCTCCTGCAGGGCCGCGGCTGACGCGAAGCCCGCAGGCCCGCAACCCGGCATTATATTCGCGAACCGGCCCGCCCCTTGGCGGGCCGTTTTCGTTCGAAGGATATGCAAGCGACCCGCTTTCACCTATCTAAGGGCCAGCCGGAGCGGATCGAACTCCGCGCCGCCATCGCTCGCCATTTCTTCGCGCCCACCCAAGCCTGGACATGCTCGTTCACCTCGCAATCCGCGATATCGTCCTCATCGAACGGTTGGATCTGTCTCTTACGGAAGGACTTGCCGTCCTGACCGGCGAGACCGGTGCGGGCAAATCGATCATGCTGGATGCACTGTCGCTCGCCCTTGGAGGACGAGGCGACGGCTCGCTCGTTCGTCACGGAACCGAGCGAGGCGAGGTGACTGCGGTCTTCGACCTGCCTGGCGGCCACAAGGTGCGCGAGATTCTCAGCGAGAATGGCTACGAAAACGATGGCGACGTGATCCTGCGACGCATTCAGAACGCCGACGGGCGGACGCGGGTCTTCGTCAACGATCGGCCGGCGAGCGTCGGCCTGATGCGGGAAATCGGCGAAGCACTGGTCGAGATTCACGGACAGCACGCCGACCGTGCCCTCGTCGACGCGGATGCCCATCGCGATCTGCTCGACGCCTTTGGCGGGCTTCAGCCAATGGTTGCCGAGGTGGGCGCTGCGTTCAGTGCCTGGCGACGGGCGAGGACGGAACTCGACCAGCATCTGAAGAAGGTTGAGGAAGCCGCCCGCGAGGCGGACTATCTCCGGGCGAGCGTCGAGGAACTTTCCGAACTTGCGCCGCTGGCGGGCGAAGAGGAAGAGCTCGCCGAACGGCGCGCGATCATGATGAAGTCCGAAAAGATCGCGACAGACGTCAACGACGCCAATGACGAATTGTCGGGCCCGACCTCGCCGATGCCCGCGCTCGTCAACCTTCTGAAGCGCCTCGACCGCAAGCGTGACGACGTGCCGGGCCTCCTCGACGAGGTGATCGATCGTCTGGGCGCGGGCGTCGACGCTCTGTCAGACGCGCAGATGGCGCTCGAAACCGCGATGCGCTCGCTGGAATTCGATCCGCGCGCCCTAGAGCAGGCCGAGGAGCGCCTCTTCGCGCTGCGTGCGGCGAGCCGGAAATTCTCCGTGCCCGTGGACGAACTGCCGGATCTCACCGCGAGAATGGTGGGCGATCTCGCCGAGCTCGATGCCGGCGAAGAGCGGGTCCAGAAGCTCGAAGCGGAAGTGGCCTCGCGCCGCAAGACCTTCGACGAGCTTGCCGCGCGGCTTTCGGAGCGCCGCCGGGAAACGGCCGAAACGCTGACCGAGGCGGTGATGGCGGAACTGCCGGACCTGAAGCTCGAACGCGCGGCCTTCATCGTCAACATCGCCCGGACCGGCGAGAAGGGAAGCGCAAGCGGAATCGACGAGATCGAATTCCACGTGCGCACCAATCCTGGCACGCGCGCCGGACCCATGATGAAGGTCGCCTCCGGCGGCGAGCTCTCACGCTTCCTGCTCGCGCTGAAAGTTGCGCTTGCCGACCGGGGATCTGCTCCGACGCTGGTCTTCGACGAGATCGATACCGGCGTAGGCGGTGCCGTGGCCGATGCGATCGGACGACGCCTCGCAAGGCTTTCCAAGACCGTTCAGGTGCTCGCCGTGACCCATGCGCCGCAGGTCGCGGCACGGGCTGCGACACATCTTCTGATCTCCAAGGCCGATACAGAGGAAGCCGACCGGGTCGCGACGCGGGTCGTCGAGATCAAGAGCGATACCCGGCGCGAAGAGATCGCGCGCATGCTGGCTGGCGAAACGGTGACCGACGAGGCGAGGGCTGCAGCCGCCCAGTTGATTGGACTGGGAGCCTGACATGTCCACGATCCCCGGCAAGCCGATCGTCGTTGCCGGGGCCGGACCTGTCGGCCTGGCGCTTGCCGTAGAGGCTGTCAGGCGGGGCCTGAGCGTTCGGATCGTCGACAAGGACGATGGCCCGACTTCGCCGGACGAGTCGCGCGCGCTGGCAATCATGCCCACGACGCTGGCCGTACTCGAAGCATCCGGTGTGACGCAAAGACTTCTTCAAGAAGGTCAGCCGATTCGCCGTTTTCGCGTCCATTGGAATGGTCGGCCGACGGTCGAAGTGTCGCTCGATGCCGCCGATACCCCGAGGCCGTTCATCCTCTCTCTGCCTCAGGGCCGTACGGAGCGGGCGCTGATCGATTGGCTGTCCGAGCGCGGCGTCACGGTCGAATGGGGTGTTTCGTTGATCGGCTTTGAAGACACGCGGTCTCCGACGGCGATTTTTTCGACCGGCGAGAGGATCGAAGCCCATGCGCTCGCAGGCTGCGACGGCGTGCGTTCGACCGTGCGGCGCCTCCTCGACATCCCTCGGGTGGGCGAGCGCTATGCGACAGAGTTCGCGCTGGCGGATATCCATCTCAAGACTCCGATTGACCCCGATTGCGCTCAGCTTTCCATCGGCGGGGCCAATGGAACACGAGCGCTTCTACCCTTCGCATCCGACTTCGGCCGGTTGATCGGTGTGGTCGATGATCCGCAAACGCTCGTGAACGAGCGCGACGACATCCTCTCGGTCGGATGGATGTCCTCTTTCAAGGTCGCATTCCAGCATGCGGAGCGGATGGCGCGGGGCATGGTGTTTCTCGCTGGCGATGCCGCGCACGAGCATTCGCCGGTGGGCGGACGCGGCATGAATCTCGGCATCTGGGATGCCGCCTGGCTGGCCTTTCTCTTGAGCGAGGGCCGCGCCAGCGAATATGAAATGCGCCGCATGCCGAGCGTCAGGAAGGTGCTTGAACAGACGCGGACGATGACGGACATGATCAGTGCACCGCCGGCCTGGATGGGAGCGGGCTTGCGCTTTGGCCTGCCGGTGGCCTTGCGGCTGCGCATTGTGCGAAAGCGGATTGCAACACGGCTTCTCGCGCTGGACCTGCCGCAGCCGGAATGGCTTTAGACCGAGAGATCATCAAGTCGCGTCCGTGTCGGCTCTGAAGATTGCGGAGTAGTTCTTGCCTCCATAGAAAACGTTGAGGATCACAACGTCTTTCTCGCCAACGGTGTAAAGAATGACGGCCGATTTCTCGAACGGCACCATCCGAATATCTTCGCCAAGATCGGGGCGAGCCACGCCGCCAGAGGGCGCATCGCCGATCTCGCTCAAGTCGATAATCGCTTGTTCCGATAGACGTATCGGCGATGTTTGCATCGATTACCGCGACGCTTTGATCTTTTGCTCGATGCGTTCGAAAGTCTCCTTGATCGGGACCGAAGGGCGAGGATCGGCGAGAGACTTGCGCACCTTTTTCCGTATCTCTTCAAGGCGCTGTTCCCGGCTCGCAGCGTCGTTGCGCCTCCTGCAATCGGTCTGGTGATCAGCCCAAGATAGGGATTTCGATGCTTCGAGACAGCGGAGAGTGACATGTCCACAAAGCCATTCGACTTGAGGCGCGGGTGCGCTATGGACCATTCTTGACGAGCAGAGATCGACGGGAGCAGCGCAACACATGGCCGAAAAACCGGTCGAGAACCTGAGCGAGGCGGAAGCTGCTGCCGAGCTGGAGCGGCTTGCACGCGAAATCGCCGAGAGTGACCGTGCCTATTATGGCGAGGATGCCCCGACGTTGTCAGACGCCGACTACGACGCCTTGCGGCGTCGGAACATGGCGATCGAGGCGCGGTTTCCGGACCTCGTTCGGGATGACACGCCGTCGAAGCGTGTCGGAGTGGCGCCCTCGACGACCTTTGCCAAGGTCCGCCATGCCGTGCCGATGCTGTCCCTCGACAACGCCTTCACCGAGGAGGACGTTGCCGATTTCGCCAAGCGCGTGCGGCGTATGGCAAAGCTCAAGGAAAGCGATCGCCTGGGGATCACGGCCGAGCCGAAGATCGACGGTCTCTCGCTGTCGCTGCGCTATGTGAACGGAGTGCTGGAAACCGCCGCGACGCGGGGTGACGGAACGGTTGGCGAGGATGTGACCGCCAATGCACGGACCCTCGACGACATTCCTGCGCGGATCGAAGACGCCCCGGAAATCTTCGAGGTGCGCGGCGAGGTCTACATGGCCCATGCCGATTTCGCGGCGCTCAACGAGCGGCAGGAAGCGGCGGGCAAGCCGCGCTTTGCCAATCCGCGCAATGCGGCCGCCGGCTCTCTGCGCCAGAAGGATGCGGAGGTGACCCGGTCACGGCCGTTGCGCTTCTTCGCCTATGCCTGGGGGGAGGTGAGCGAGGTGCCAGGCGAGACCCAGACCGAAGTGGTCGCCGCGATCGGCAGGTTCGGCTTTCCCGTCAACGACCTCATGCAGCGCTTCGAGACGATCGACGGTCTGATCGAGCATTACCGCCGCATCGAGGAAAACCGGGCGGGCCTTGGCTACGATATCGACGGTGTCGTCTACAAGGTGGACGACCTTTCGCTGCAGGAAGAACTCGGCTTCGTCTCGCGCTTTCCGCGCTGGGCGATCGCCCACAAGTTCGCCGCCGAACGGGCGACGACGGTTCTCGTCGGCATCGATGTCACCACCGGACGCACGGGCGCGCTCAATCCCATCGCCCGGCTGAAGCCGGTGACGGTCGGCGGTGTGGTTGTCTCCAATGCGACGCTCCACAACGAGGACTATATCGCCGGCATCGATGCCGATGGCGAGACGATCCGCCCAAGCGGGCTCGATATTCGCATCGGCGATACGGTGGTCGTGCAGCGGGCCGGCGACGTCATTCCGCAGATCATCGACGTGGTGGCCGAAAAGCGGCCGGCGGATGCGAAGCCTTACGTCTTTCCCACCCATTGCGCCGTCTGCGGCTCGAACGCCGTGCGCGAGATGAACCCGCGCACCGGTCGCCCCGAATCCAAGCGGCACTGCACAGCGGGGCTGACCTGTCCGGCTCAGGGGCGCGAAGGGCTGAAGCATCTCGTTTCGCGCTCGGCCTTCGACATCGACGGTCTTGGGGACACGCTGGTCGAGGCGATGTTCGATGCGAGGCTGGTCAGGCAGCCGGCGGATATTTTCACTCTCGATTTCGAAAAGACCAAGACGCTGCTCGAGGAGCGGGCGCTGGCGGCCCGCCGCGAACGGGAGGCAGCCGAGGACGAAGCCGCGCGAGCCGAGGGGCGCGAGCCGAAGGCGCGCAGTGATGAGCGCAGCTACGACTATACGAAGACCACGCAGAACCTCTTCGATGCGATCGACGCGCGCCGGACCCTGCCACTTGAACGGTTCATCTTCGGGCTCGGTATTCCGAACATTGGCGAGACCACGGCAAAAGCACTCGCGCGCCATTTCCCGGATGTCGCTTCGCTGATCGAGGGTGTCGACGGGGCGGCGAAAGGCAGGCCGGGTCAGGCTTGGGTGACGCTCTCTTCCCTGAAGGGAATCGGCGACAAGAGCTTCGAGCAGCTTCTCGAACTTGATGAGACGAAGCTGAAGGACGAGGCGTATGATCCGACGCGCGATCCCGCAGCGGGGCTGAACGTCACCCGGCGCAGGAGCCTCAAGGAGCGCTTCGAAGATGCGGCCGGCATCCGCGCGGCGATCCTTGAAGCCAAACGCACGGCGCCGGTTCAATCCTATCTCAATCTCACGACGGACAGCGATATCGGCACGGTCGCGACTGAGGCGCTGATCAACTTCTTCGCCGAGGAGCACAACCGGCAGGCGGTCGACGCGCTTCTGAAGGCCGGCGTCTCGACTACGAACGAGCGGATCGCGATGGCTGAGACGGCGGACGGATCGCCGGTCGCCGGTCTCACCATCGTCTTCACGGGCTCGCTTGAAAAGATGACCCGTGACGGGGCCCAGGAAATGGCCGAGAGCCTTGGGGCCAAAACCTCGGGTTCGGTGTCGAAGAAGACAGATCTCGTGGTTGCGGGGCCCGGTGCAGGCTCGAAACTGAAGAAGGCGAGCGAACTCGGCATCGAGGTCATCGACGAGGCGGGGTGGTTCGAGCGCATCGGACGCACGCCACCCGACTGAGCCTTCAGCCTGTCGTCTTGATACGAAAACGCCGCCAGACCCGATGAGCCGGCGGCGTTTTCGAAGCGTTTGACTGACGCGCTTAGCGACAGATCTGGCGCGGGCCGTGATAGGGCTGGAACGTGCCAGAGCGGGCATCGAAGGACCGATATCGGGCCGCACAATAGCGATACCATTCGCCCGTCCACGGACGCGGGGCGCCATAACCGCGCGATACGGGGCGGGTGCGGTAGACCGGACGGGGCTGGTAATAACGCGGCTGCTGGCTGGCAATCGCAGCGCCCACACCCAGGCCAACGATACCGCCGATCACGGCTGCTGCTGCGGCATTGCCACGATCGCGGTAGTGGCGGCGATGGCCATAACCACGGTGCCCGCGATAGTGCCGACCGCCTCGATAACCGCGATCGCCGCGATAGACACGGTAATAGGGATCAGCCTTCGCGGCGGTGACGCCGATACCGGGGAGGGACATGCCAGCGGGCATCGTTGCCGGCGCAAGCGAAAAGGCGAGAGCCAGCGCCATTATTCTGAAACTGAGGGACTTGAAGAGCGACATCGGATTTCCTCATCCAAAGGGGGACTTCATGAAGCGCCCCTCGATCTGAACATCCGGTGAACGACGTTTCCGGCCGAAGGTTCAATCCGGAGCTTCACTCTTGCGTGTGGTGCCCGTTTCCCAAGTTTTGCGGCTTCGGTCTATCGCGCGTGGCGGAGTACCATTTCTTTTCGTCTATCTCACGCTGGACTGAACGCGGCGGGACGCAATGTTGTTCTTGCCGGATCGATACATGTGAATGCGACGAGCTCAGGGGATTGAAAATGCGATTAGTGCGATATGGTGAAATGGGCGCGGAAAAGCCTGGGCTCATTGACGACGAGCAGGTCATGCGCGACCTTTCGGACGAGATCGATGACATTGCGGGCGATGTCCTTTCGCGGCACGGCATGGAGCGGCTGGCGGCGATCAATCCGAAGAGCCTGCCGAAGGTCGACCCGTCCCATCGTCTCGGGTCTCCGGTCGGCCACGTCGGTCACTTTATCGCGATCGGGCTGAACTATGCCGATCACGCGGCGGAGACAGGGGCCGAAAAGCCAAAGGAGCCTCTGGTTTTTTCAAAGGCGCCGTCGTCGATCTGCGGTCCTCACGACAATCTTCCGATCCCGCCGGGGTCCACCAAGCTGGACTGGGAGGTGGAGCTTGCCATCGTCATCGGGGACAAAGCGTACGACATTTCCGAAGCCGAGGCGATGGATCATGTCGCTGGCTTCTGCCTGTGCAATGACATCTCCGAACGGTCCTTCCAGAAAGAGCGGGGCGGCCAGTTCATCAAGGGCAAGAGCTCCCCGTTCACCGGGCCCTTGGGCCCATGGCTGGTGACGCCGGATCGTCTCGGCGATCCGCAAGGTCTTGAACTCTGGCTCAGCGTCAACGGTGAAATCAAGCAGCGCGGCAAGACCAGCGACATGCTGTTCTCATCCGCCTTCATCGTCTCCTACCTCTCGAAGTTCATGGTCCTGGAGCCGGGCGACGTGATCACCACCGGAACGCCCTCGGGCGTGGGTGCGGGCATGGAACCGCCGCAATTTCTGAAAGAGGGCGATATCATCACTCTTGGCGGCAGTCATCTCGGCGAGCAGCGGCAGGTTGTGGTCGCGAGAACGCCCGGCTGAACGGCCTTTGGCGCGCTGGCCGCGTAAAGGTTCGGCCTCCCGGTCGTCATGTGCGGCAGACGACTTTCTGCTCGCCAATGACGATTAATGCGGCATGCAGTGCTGGACATGGGACAGCGCGCTCCTATCCCTTTTCATCAGAACTCGCATGGCCGACCGCATAAGGGTCGGCCGAGATTTCGTATCCTAGACCGGCAATCGGAAGGCATCGCCAATGTCAGACGCGAAAACGTCCGAACCCAGAAAGAGGAAGAAGAAGGACGACATGCCTTTGATGAAACCGTTCGAGGCCGATCTCATGGAGCTCGCCGAGAACCGGATCGCCATCGAAGGCGTCGCGCCGATGATCGATGGCGGGCGTTTCGCGATCAAGCGGGTCGAGAACGAAGACCTGACGATCTCGGCTGACGTCTTCTCCGACGGCCACGACAAGATCGCGGCCGCGGTGGTTTACGGCGAGGCGGGCTCGAAGGACTGGTCCGAGACCCCTCTCGAATTTCTCGTGAACGATCGCTGGGAGGCGGTGATCCGCTTTGAAAAGCCCGGCCCCCACCGCTATTCGGTCATCGCCTGGCGCGATCTTTACGCGACGTGGCGCGACGAAGCCAAGAAGAAGCTCGATGCGGGTAAGTTGACAGATCTGGAACTCACCGAGGCACGTGAGCTGGTCAAGGGGGCGCAGGAATCGGGTCGCGGCAGCAAGGCCGATCAAAAAGCGCTCGTGAAGCTGCACGAGCGGCTCGAAAAAGCCGCGGGGCAGGGCGATTCCACCGCGCAATATTCGCTGATGATGGAGCCCGACACCATCGCGCTCCTCGAACGCGCCGGCAACCGCACGAACCTCTCGCGCTTTTCCGTCGATGTTCCGGTCTGGGTCGATCGGACAGCGGCTGCGTTTTCGGCATGGTATGAGCTGTTCCCCCGCTCGCAATCGGGCGATCCGGAGCGGCACGGCACCTTTGCCGATGTGGAAAAGCGCCTGCCCGACATTCAGGAAATGGGCTTCGACGTTCTTTATTTCCCGCCGATCCACCCGATCGGGAAGACGAACCGCAAGGGCAAGAACAACACCCTGACGCCGGACGAGGGCGATCCCGGCAGCCCCTATGCGATCGGCTCGCCCGAGGGCGGTCACAATGCCATCCACCCCGAACTCGGGACCTTCGAGGATTTCGTGCAGCTGATCGCGAAGGCGAAGCAGCATGGACTGGAGATCGCGATCGACTACGCCATCCAGTGCTCGCCGGATCATCCGTGGATCAAGGAGCATCCCGAATGGTTCGACTGGCGGCCGGACGGAACGATCAAGTTCGCCGAAAATCCGCCGAAGAAGTACGAGGACATCGTCAACGTCCACTTCTATCGGGGTGCAATACCCTCGCTCTGGTACGAGCTGCGCGACAGCTTCCTGTTCTGGGTCGACAAGGGCGTGCGCATCTTCCGGGTCGACAACCCGCACACCAAGGTGTTCCCGTTCTGGGAATGGGTGATCGCGGAGATCCGCAAGGTCGATCCGGGCGTGATCTTCCTCGCCGAGGCCTTCACCCGGCCGAAGGTGATGAAGCGCCTCGCCAAGGTCGGCTACAACCAGTCCTATTCATACTTCACGTGGCGAAACGAGAAGTGGGAGCTTCAGGAATACCTGACCGAGCTGACGACGGAAGAGTGCGCCGAATACATGCGGCCGAATTTCTTCGTGAACACGCCGGACATCAACCCGATCTATCTCCAGACCTCGGGCCGGCCGGGCTTCCGCACCCGTCTTGCCCTGGCGGCGAGCCTTGGGGGCAATTACGGCGTCTACTCGGGCTTCGAACTCTGTGAATTCCTGCCCGTGCCCGGTAAGGAGGAGTATCTCAACTCCGAAAAATACGAGATCCGGGCTTTCGACTGGAAGGCCGAGGGAAATATTCGCGACGATATCGCCTTCTTCAACCGGCTTCGCAAAAACGAGCCGGCGATGCAGGATTTCCGTTCGCTTGCCTTCTTCAACTTCTGGAATGATCAGGTCCTGTATTACGGCAAGCGCACGGCCGATCGCTCGTCCTATCTCCTCTTCATGGTCAATCTCGATCCGCACCACCCGCAGGGCGGTCACTTCGAGGTGCCGCTCTGGGAGTTCGGCCTCGGAGACCAGGGTCTCGTTCAAGCCGAAAATCTGGCCAGCGGTCAGGTCGTGGCCTGGCACGGCAAGGTGCAGCACTGGTGGCTCGATCCCGCCGAATGCCCTTACGCGGTCTTCAAGCTGAGCTCGCCTTGACGCCGGCCGGTCCGTCTTCCACCCTTTTGCGTCACGCCCCTTACGAATGCTCGAAAGACATCTTCCCCGATGAATGAAATCGTCACCGCCGCAGCGCTCGACCCCTCGGGCGGAATCGATCCCGACGCCCCGGACTGGTACAAGGATGCGATCATCTACCAGCTCCACGTGAAGACGTTCGCCGATACCAACGGCGACGGGGTCGGCGATTTTCCGGGTCTGCTCTCCAAGCTCGATTATATTCAGGAGCTTGGCGTCACGGCGATCTGGCTCCTGCCGTTCTATCCCTCGCCCTTGCGGGACGACGGTTACGACATTTCCGACTATCGCTCGGTGAACCCGTCTTACGGCAACCTAGAGGATGTCGAGCGGCTGATCGAGGAGGCGCACAAGCGCGGCATGAAGGTGATCACCGAGCTGGTGATCAACCACACCTCCGATCAGCATCCCTGGTTTCAGGCCGCGCGCCATGCGCCGAAGGGCTCGCCGGAGCGCGATTTCTACGTCTGGGCGGACGATGACAAGGGGTACGATCTCACCCGGATCATCTTCACCGATACCGAGACGTCGAACTGGACCTGGGACCCGGTCGCCCAGCAATATTTCTGGCACCGCTTCTTCTCCCACCAGCCCGATCTCAACTTCGACAATCCGAAGGTGATGGAGGAAGTGCTGTCGGTCATGCACTTCTGGCTCGACAAGGGCGTCGACGGGCTGCGGCTCGATGCGATCCCCTATCTCGTCGAACGCGAGGGCACGAACAACGAAAACCTGCCCGAGACCCACGATGTCCTGAAGGCGATCCGCGCCGATCTCGACAAGCACTATCCAGACCGGATGCTTCTGGCGGAAGCGAACCAGTGGCCGGAGGACACGCGCCCCTATTTCGGCGAGGGCGACGAGTGCCACATGGCGTTCCACTTCCCGCTGATGCCGCGCATGTACATGGCGGTTGCCCAGGAGGACCGGCATCCGATCACCGACATCATGCGTCAGACGCCGGAAATTCCGGAAAACTGCCAATGGGCGATCTTCTTGCGCAACCATGACGAGCTGACGCTGGAAATGGTGACCGAGGAAGAGCGCGACTATCTCTGGTCGACCTACGCCGCCGACTCCCGTGCGCGCATCAATCTCGGCATCCGCCGGCGCCTTGCCCCGCTGATGGGCAACGACCGCCGTAAGATCGAGCTTCTCAACGCGCTGTTGATGTCGATGCCGGGAACGCCGGTCGTCTATTACGGCGACGAGATCGGCATGGGAGACAACTACTATCTCGGCGACCGCGACGGCGTGAGAACGCCGATGCAGTGGTCGGCCGACCGCAATGGCGGGTTCTCCCGCGCCGATCCGCAGCGTCTCTACCTGCCGGTGATTCAGGACGCGATCTACGGCTTTCAGGCGCTCAACGTCGAGGCCCAGTCGAACAACCCGGCCTCCCAGCTCAACTGGGTGCGACGCCTCATCCAGGTGCGCCGCACGAAGGAGGCCTTTGGCCGCGGCACGATCGACTTCCTCCTGCCCTCGAACCGCAAGATCCTTGCCTATCTGCGTGAGTTCGGCGACGAAAAGGTGCTGATCGTCGCCAATCTCTCGTCGTCCGCCCAGGCTGTCGAACTCGACCTTTCGAAGCATGCTGGCGCGACGCCGGTGGAGATGCTCGGTCTATCGGCCTTCCCGCAGATCGGCGAGCTTCCCTATATGCTCACCCTGCCGGCTTACGGCTTCTTCTGGTTCGATCTGTCGGCAGCGCCCTCCACGAGACGGTCGGATGCCCCGACGCCGCTGCCCGCCTTTTCGACACTCGTCGCGCCGGGCGATCTTCAGTCGACGGTGGGCGGACGCAACCTCACCGAGCTCAAATCCGTGCTGCCGGAATTCATCGGCAACCAGCGCTGGTTCGCCGCAAAGTCCGAGCAACCTAGACGCATCGAAATGAAAGTGCTCGGGGCGCCGACGCCCGATGCGCGGCGTCATCTGCTCACCGAGGTGGTCGTGCCGGCCAAGGACGGGGAACAGCGCTATCTCCTGCCGCTCTCGGTCAACTGGGGAGAACACAATCTGAACGCCCAGGAGCCTAACCTGCCTTATACGGTGGCGAAGGTGAGACAGGGGCCGAAGATCGGTGCACTGATCGACGGGGCAAGAAGCGGCGAATTCGCCAAGATCGTCGTGTCGCTGATTGCGGCCGATACCGATATCGATCTGACCGACGGCAAACTCGTCGTCGAGGCGTCGGCGAGCGAGAAGGAGGGGCTGGCCCAGTCGCTTCTGGTCGACACGGATGCAATCCGCGTCCTTACCGGCGAGCAGTCCAACACATCCGTGCTGGTCGGCGGGCAGGCGATCCTGAAATATTATCGCCGTCTGCGCGACGGTATCCAGCCGGAGCTGGAGGTCACGCGCTTCCTCACGGAAAAGACCGATTTCGACGCGGCACCAGCGCTCTACGGCTCGGTCGAACTCGTTCGCGAGGACGGCACCCGCACGGCCATCGCGGCGCTGTTCGAGCAGATCCAGAACCAGGGCGATGCCTGGACCGTGATCGTCGATGCGCTGGCCCGCTATCTGCGTGACCGCGCCTATGTTTATCAGCAGGAAGACACGGGCGGTCAGGACGAGGATGCCGCCTCAGACCAGCAGCTGATGATCCAGATCGATCCGGGCGAAGTGCTCGGCAGGCGCACCGGCGAGATGCATGCCGCACTTTCGACGGTGACCGGCGACGCAGCGTTCGATCCCGAGCTGCTCGACGACGAGCATTACATGAAGCTTGTTGGCGAGGCGAAGGCCGAAGCGAAGGACGCGCTCGAAATCCTGCGCGAGGCAAAGCCGCGTCTTCCTGCGGACGAGCTCGACGCTGTCGAGCGGCTGGTCTCTGCCGAAAAGGATATCCTCACCTGGTTCGACCGCTTCGGCGGCCTGAAGGTGAAGGCGCACAAGATCCGCATCCACGGCGACTATCACCTGGGTCAGGTTCTGGTGGCCAAGAATGATGTCGTCATTCTCGACTTCGAAGGGGAGCCGGGACGGACACTGGAAGAGCGGCGCGAGAAGTTCTCGCCGCTGCGCGATGTCGCCGGCATGATCCGCTCCTTCGACTACGCCGCCTTCGCAGCACGCGACCGGGCAGGGCCGGTGGACGATTCGACGGCGGAACGCCTGCGCGAGATGTCCCTTTCCTGGCGGGACGAGGTTACCGAGGAGTTCCTCAAGCACTGGAGCACCGCTTCGGGCATCTCTCTGGAAGACGATGCGACGGCGCAGCTGCTGGATCTCTTCGTTCTGCAAAAGGCGTTCTACGAACTGCGCTATGAAGCGGCCATGCGTCCGGCATGGCTGTCGATCCCGCTCCGCGGCATCATTGCGCTTCTCGAGAAAAGACAGGTGTTGAAATGAGTTCGACCAATAACGCTTCCGGGATCGATCATCGCCCCGAGGAAAGCAAGGCCTGGGAGATCGGTCGCGGTGTGCACGGCGATCCATTCTCCATCCTTGGCCGTTTCGAGGTCGAAGGCGGCTCGATCGTTCGCGTCTATCGCCCCGGCGCGCACAGCGCCACGGTGATCGACGAAAGCGGAAAGGAGCTCGGCAAACTGGAGCAGTTCGGGCCGGAGGAATTCTTCTCCGGCTTCGTGCCGGGCCTCACCGCCCAGATGCCTTACCGCATGCGCTACACCCATAATGACGCGCCGTGGGATGAAGAGGACCCCTATCGCTTCGGGCCGATCCTTGGCGAGCAGGACGTCTATCTTCTCGCCGAAGGCACGCACTACCGGATGTACGAGAAGCTCGGCGCGCATCCGATGGACAATGGCGGCGTGAAGGGCACGGCCTTCGCCGTCTGGGCGCCCAATGCCCGCAGGGTCTCCGTGGTCGGCAACTTTAATTCCTGGGACGGGCGCCGGTCCGTGATGCGCAAGCGCCACGAGTGCGGAGTCTGGGAACTCTTCATTCCCCATATCGGGAAGGGCGAGACCTATAAATACGAGGTGATCGGGCCAGACGGGGCGCTGCAGCCGCTGAAGGCCGATCCGGTCGGCTTTCGGCAAGAGCTTGCGCCCTCGACTGCCTCCATCGTGCAGGGGCTCGTCGAGCACGAGTGGAAGGATCAGGAATTCCAGTCGCATAAGGCCGACTGGCAGGACCGCGAGAAGCCGGTTTCGATCTACGAGGTGCATCTCGGTTCGTGGCAGCGCGGGCCGGACAACACCTTCCTCGATTATGACGAGATCGCCGAGAAGCTCGCCGCCTATGTGACCGAAATGGGCTTTACTCATGTGGAGCTGATGCCCGTTTCCGAGCATCCGTTCTACGGCTCCTGGGGCTATCAGCCGATCGGCATGTATGCGCCGTCGTCGCGCTACGGCACGGCGGAGGGCTTCGCGCGGCTCGTCGATGTCATGCATCAGCACAATATCGGCGTGCTGGTGGACTGGGTGCCCGGCCATTTCCCAACCGATGCCCACGGGCCGGGTCTCTTCGACGGTCGGCCGATCTACGAGCATCCGAACCCGAACCGCGGCTTCCACAAGGACTGGAACACGCTGATCTACGATTACGGTCGGCCCGAGGTGAAAAACTACCTCGTTGCCAACGGACTGTACTGGCTGGATCAATTCCACGTCGATGGCCTGCGCATCGATGCGGTCGCCTCGATGCTTTATCTCGACTATTCGCGCAATGCGGGCGAGTGGGAACCGAACATCCATGGCGGGCGCGAGAACCTCGAAGCCATGGCGTTCCTGAAGGACACCAACGAGCGCGTCGGCGAGTATTTCCCGAAGGCGACGACCCATGCGGAGGAATCGACTGCCTTCCCGGACGTGTCGCGCCCGACTTATGCCGGCGGCCTCGGCTTCCACTTCAAGTGGAATATGGGCTGGATGCACGACACCTTGCATTACATGCAGGAAGACCCGATCAACCGGCGCTACCACCACCATCACATGACCTTCGGCATGGTCTACGCCTATTCGGAGAACTTCGTTCTGCCGATCAGCCATGACGAGGTGGTCTACGGCAAAGGCTCGATGATCGAGAAGATGCCGGGCGACGAGTGGCAGAAATTCGCGAACCTGCGTGCCTATTACGGGTTCATGTGGACCCATCCCGGCAAGAAACTGCTCTTCATGGGCCAGGAATTTGGCCAGTGGCGCGAATGGAATCACGACCAGTCTCTCGATTGGCATCTGGTCGAGGAGGACGGCAGTCGGCACAAGGGTCTCCAGACCCTGGTACGCGATCTCAACCATCTGTACCGCGAGATCCCGGCGCTGCATGAACTCGACTGCGAGCCGGCCGGTTTCGAGTGGGTGGACACGGCCAATGTGGAGCAGAGCATCCTTGCCTATGCGCGGAAGGATCGTGCCGGGCGTACGGTTCTGATCGTCTGCAACTTCACGCCGGTCCCGCGGCATGATTACCGCGTCGGCGTCTCCAAGCCCGGCACCTGGACCGAGCGCCTCAACACGGATGCGGAGATCTATGGCGGCTCGAATGTGGGCAATATGGGTGGCAAGGAAGCCGAGGAGCACTCGGTGCACGGCCGGCCCTATTCGATCTCGCTCAGCCTCCCGCCGCTCGGCACGATCGTGATGGTCCACGAGGACTGATCGGCGGTTTTCCTCGACAGACGATCAAGCGGCATCGGCGGACCTCGCCGGTGCCGCTTCTTTTTTGGGACAACATCAGCGTCTGAGGTCGTCGCTTCTGAGAATTCTTCCCCGACTTCGCGAGCTGAATTAGCGAACGCCTATTCCCCCGGCGCAATCTGCGTCTCGGCGGCGCGCAGATCGGTTTCGAGACGCGCCATGCGTTCGGCATTGGGCGTCGAGAAGCGGCCGAGCACAAGATAGGCGACCGGCGTCAGATAGAGCGTCGAGATCGTCGCGAGACCGAGGCCACCGACGATGACGATGCCGAGGGCTTCGCGGGCTTCGGCGCCCGCGCCGGACGACAGCATCAGCGGCACGCCGCCAACGACCGTCGCGATCATGGTCATCATGACCGGGCGCAGGCGGATGATCGCAGCCTGCTCCGCGGCTTCACGAACGCTTTTGCCCTCTTCGCGCAGCTGGTTGGCGAATTCCACGACGAGGATGCCGTTCTTCGCCATGATGCCGACGAGAAGCACGAGCCCGATCTGGCTGTAGAGGTTGAGGGTCGCGCCGAAGAATTCAAGCGAGAAGACGGCGCAGGCAACGCCCAGCGGAACCGTCGCGATGATGATGAGCGCGGAGATGAAGCTCTCGAACTGTGCCGAGAGAACCAGCAGGATGACGATGAGGGCAAAGGCGAAGACGAGGGCGAGACCGCTGTTCGTTTCGCCGATGGTCGCAAGTTCCCCAAGCGGGATAAGGCGCTGGCCCGGTTGGAGTTCGCTCTCGACGACGGCCTGAACGTCTTCCCAGGCGTCCTGCATCGCCATGCCCTGAGGGAGATCCGCAGATATCGACACCGCGCGGGCGCGGTTCTCGCGGGTGAGTTCGGGTGCGACGGCTTCCTCTGAAATGCTGGCGATGGTCGAGATCGGCACGATCCGCCCGTCGCCGGCCTTGACGAAGACATTCTCCAGATCACCCGGATCGTTGATCGGATCGGTGGAGGCAATCAGCCGGATCGGCACTTCCTTGTCGGCGACATAGGTCTGTCCGATGCGACGTCCGTCGAGCAGCGCCTGGATGGCGGTGGCAAGCCCGTCGATGCCGATTCCGAGATCGGAGGCGCGTTCGCGATCGATGGAAACGGAGAGCTGCGGCTGGGTCGCCTCCGAGCCGAGGCGGACACGGCCGAACCGGCCGTCCTCTTCCATCGCCGTCACGATCCCGTCGGCGGTTTCGGCGAGGGAACGGAAGTCCTGGCCAGCCACCGCGAAGCGCAGGCCTTCGCCGCCGCCGCGAATACCGAGGGAATTGGGCTGGATCGCGAAGGCCCTGACGCCCGGAATGGAGCGCAGATTGCCGTTGATTTCCGAGACGATTTCGCCCTGGCCGCGCACGCGGTCCTCCCATCCGGCGAGGGAGAGCACCATGAAGCCGGAACTGGAGCCGCCGAAGCCGGAAATCGCGAAGACGTTGTTGGCTTCGCCGCTGTCGACATAGGGCGTCAGGATCGCTTCCACCTTGCGCATCTGGGCATTGGTGTAGTCGAGGCTCGCGCCCTGGGGAGCTGACAGCCGCAAGAGGACGACGGCGCGGTCTTCGGGCGGTGTCAGCTCCTGGGGCAGTTGCAGGAAACTCAGATAGGCAGCGCCCGAGAAAATGACGGCGATGCCGACAGTTGCGAGCGGATAGTTCAGCGCGCGGCGAAGGCTGAAGGCGTAGAGGCCGGCAAGCCACCCGCCGAAGCGCTGCATGGCGCGCGCAAAGACATTCGGCCGCCCCGCGTGCGAAAGATCCTTCAGGAGGAGCGAGGCCATCATCGGGCACAGCGTAAGGGCGATGAAGGATGAGATCGTCACGGCAGCCGCCAGCACATATCCGAACTCGCGGAAGAGCCCGCCGGCCTGACCAGGCAGGAAGGAGATCGGAACGAAGACGGCTGCCAGCGTCGCTGTGGTGGAGACGACGGCGAAGAACATCTCCCGCGCGCCGACGACGGCCGCCGCACGCGGCGTCAGCCCCATGTCGCGTCGTCGCACGATATTTTCCAGAACGATGATCGCGTCGTCGACGACCATGCCTGTCGCGAGAACCAGCGCGAGCAGGCTGAGAATGTTGATCGAAAAGCCCGCCATGTAGATGAACGCGATGACGCCGATGAGCGCGATCGGCATGGTGACTGCGGGAATGAGCGTTGCGCGGATGTTGAGGAGAAACAGGAAGATCACGCCGGTCACGATCAGAACCGCGAGGATCAGCGTGAACTGAACCTCCGAGATCGCGCCATTGATGAAGATCGCGTCGTCGCTCGTCACCTGCATGGTGACGCCATCGGGCAGCGATGCGTTGAGGCGGTCGACCTCGTTGCGCACGGCCTTGGAGATTTCGAGGGTCGAATAGCCGGCCTGCCGGATGACTGCGAGCCCGATCCCGGTGGTGCCGGTCACGCGCAGGGCCGTTGCCGCATCGTCCGGGCCGAAGCGCACGCTCGCCACATCGCCGAGCCGCGTCCGGTCGTTGAGATAGATTGCCTCGAACTCTTCCGGCGTCGAGATGTTGGCGTCGGCGCGCACGATCAGCGACTGCGAGGACGATTCCAGCTGGCCGGCAGGAACGTCGAGATTGGCGTTCGCCAGCGCGGTTGCGATGTCGCCGACGGTGAGGCCGCGCGTCGCGAGCCGGTCGGGCTGGACGTCGACGAAGATCTGGCGCTCGCGCTCGCCATAGACGCGGATCGCGGCAACGCCTTCGACGGCTGACAGCTGATCGGTGATCCTGTCGTCGACCAGCGTCGTCAGATCCTCGATGCTCATGTCGGGCGCGGTCACCGCAAGGCGCATGATCGCCTGTGCGTCTGCATCCGCCTTGACGATTTCCGGGTTCTCCGCGTTTTCCGGCAGGTTGTCGGCAATCCGGCCAACCGCGTCGCGCACATCGCTGGCAGCGACATTGAGATCGACGGAGTCGTTGAACTCGATCGTGACCTGACTTTCGCCGAATTCCGATTTCGACGAAATGGAGGAGATGCCCGATACGCGGGACACCGCGCTTTCGAGCTGGCTCGTCAGCTGGCGGTCCACGGTCTCGGGGGATGCGCCTTCGAATTCGACCTCGACGGTGACGACGGGCCGGTCGACATTCGGAAGCTCGCGGACCTCCACGGCGTTGAGGGCTGCAAGGCCCGCGACGACGATGAGGAGGTTCAGAACGATCGTCAGCACAGGCCGCGTTACGACCAGAGCCGCGAAGCTGCCAAGCGCGCTGGGCTTGTCCTTCGTCTTGCTCACGAGCCGCTCCGATCCGCCTTTTCGGGAATCGGGACGCCGGAACGTTCAGGGCCGCTCCCGAGACGAGAAGGAACGTCTTCCGCTGTTTGTGGCTGAGCCGAACCGGGGCGCGCTTCCGCCGCCACGATCGGTGCGTTCGCCCGGCTTAGATCCGCGCCGGGCGGGGCCTTGAGCACTTCGAGGTCCAGATCCAGCCCCTCGCGCATGGACTGGATGCCTTCGACGACGACGAGATCGCCGGCTTCGAGCGCATCCGAGACGATGAGTACCCGGTCGATGTCCCGCTGCACGATGCGAACCGGCGCCTTGGTCGCCTTGCCATCCCGAACGGCCCAGACGAACGGCCCGCTGCGCTCCCAGACGACGGCGAGCGGATCGGTCGCGAGATAGGTTTCTCCGTTCAGGGCGACGGTCACCGTAAAGGACATGCCGGGCCGGAGACGATCGTCGCGATTGACGATGACGCCTTCGGTGCGGACCGTGCGGCTGTCCTCGGCAACGCGGCTGTCGATGGCGGCGATCTGGCCCTGATAGGTCTGATCGGGCCGGGCAACGGGCACGGCGGTGAGGTCGGTGCCCACATCGATGTCGGTCAGGTAGCGTTCCGGCGTATAGAAAACGAGCTTCAGTTGATCGCGGGCGTCGATGGTCGCGATCTCGGTCGACCCTTCCACGAGGCTGCCGCGCTCGATCTTGATGATGCCGATGCGTCCGTCGATCGGTGCGCGGATTTCGCGTTTCGAAAGCGCGATCCGCGCCTCGCGCAGGTCGAGACGAGCCGTGTCCAATTCGCGAGCGGCATCGGTGACCTCGACACTCGTCGATGCGTTGCGTTGGCGAAGCTGGCGAATGCGTGAGAGCTTGTCCTCGGCAGCCTGGACCATGAGCGAGGCGCGGTCCACCGCGACGGCCTCGCTCGAACTCTCCAGGCGAATGATGGGTTGGCCGGCCGTCACCTGTTGACCGGATGAGGCCAGCACCTCCTCGACGATGCCGGACGTATTGTCCGGAACGACGGTGACGGAGCGTATGGCTTCGGCGCTGGCGATGGTCTTGAAGGTGGTGCGGCTTGCCTCCCGGGTGACCGGGGAGGCGATGGCAGGGGTTGCGCCGCTCCCGCCACCGAAGGCGCCGCGACCGGGGCCGCGCGCCTGTTCGGGCGCTGGCTGGGTCGCCTCCGGTGAAATCACCGCGATGGCCTCGCGCACCGTGTCCTTGTAGGGAATGTCCGCGGCAAGGATCATTCGGCCGATTTCCGGCTTCACCCAAACCAGTCCGGCAAGTCCGACGATGAGAATCAGGGCCGTGACGAGGATCTGTTTGAGAAAGGAAAGCATTACGTCCGTATGCCGTTGACCAAGAGAGAAAGGCGCGAGCCCGTGCCGGACCAGATACGCTTTACCGGGCGGTTATACGGCAGAATCGTCATACTCACGTAACGATTTGTAAGCGTGCGACCTTTCGCGGTCACTTCAGCGCGAGTGTGCCGCGAGGGTCAGGCAAAGCAATGGCATGCGCCGCCATTCAAATTCGCCGTGAAACCGACTAGACGGGCTTTCTGGACCCGATTCCCAACGTGCCGGCGGACTGATCGGCAAAGCATGAAAGTGGCTGGATGATGAGCGAGACCGATCTGACGCTCGACAAGGTCGAGGACGCAATCGAAGCGATCCGGAACGGCGAACTCGTCGTCGTGGTGGACGATGCCGACCGCGAGAACGAAGGCGATCTGATCATGGCGGCGTCCAAGGCGACGGCGGAAAACATGGCTTTCATGATCCGCCATACGAGCGGGATCATCTGCGTGCCGATGACCGGGGAGCGCGCCGAGGCGCTCAATCTGCCGCCGATGGTCGCCAACAATCTCGATCCCATGCGAACGGCTTTCACGGTTTCGGTCGATTACAAGCGCGGCATGACCACCGGCATTTCGGCCGACGAGCGCTGCAACACGGCGCGCGCCCTTGCCAACGACAATGCGGCGGGCTCGGACTTTCTGCGGCCGGGCCACATGTTCCCGCTGATCGCCCGCGACGGCGGCGTGCTGACGCGCTCCGGCCACACCGAAGCGGGGACCGATCTCGCGCGGCTCGCGGGTCTCCCCGAGGTCGGCGTGTTGGCGGAGGTCGTCAACGACGACGGGACGGTGATGCGCCTTCCCCAGCTCGTGCCGTTCGCACGCCAGCACGGCCTGAAGATCGTCTCGATCGAGGACATGATCGCTTGGCGCGTGCGCCGCGAGTCCTTCGTCAAGGCGGTGCGCGAAGAGACGATGACGATCGGCGGGCTGACCGGTCAGATCAGGATCTACGAGACACCGTTCGACGACCTCCAGCATGTTGTCGCGATTTTCGGCGATGTCCGGGGAGGTGAGGGGGTGCCGGTGCGCATTCACAGGGAGCAACCGGTCACGGATCTGTTCGGCCGCACACGCAATTCGAAGACCTGGGTCGAGGTTGCCGTCGACGAGATCGGCAAGGTCGGCCATGGCGTTCTGATGCTCCTCAGAACGCCGGAAGTCGACGACTTCGATCTCGGAGAAACCGTCGTGGATCACGCGGATGGGGAAAAGCACCATTCGGCGGTGTCGCGGCGCAAGCGCTGGCGCGAAGTCGGCCTTGGCGCGCAGATCCTGCGTGATCTCAAAATCCGCTCGATTCGCGAGATCGCGACCCATGAGCGCGCCTATGTCGGCCTCACCGGATTCGGGATCGAGGTCAGCGGAACGATTTTGGTGAAGGGCTGAGGCTGAGGAAAGGGCCGTTTGCAGCGTCGCAGTATGAGCCTCGGCGCCTGATCTGATCCGGAAGGTCGCATGACATTTCCGGTCAACCCAGGCGGCTAATCGAGAGGCCTGGAGCGGGCTGGGCCTGGAGCGGAATGTCGATTCCGGTTTGCCGCTTCATGCTCTGGTCAGTCGTAAACGCTGGCCAGGCTTCGTGCGTCGGTCGCGGTGGGACCAGCTGAAACGCAATTATGCGGCGAAGCACCCATGGCTTCGCCGCCTCATAGCAGGCTTGTTCGGGTAAGCCCGTATCGAGCTGTTATGCGGATTCGAGATTGACGGCCTTGGGGCCTTTTCCGCGCTTGTCCGGCTCGGTTTCGAACGAGACCTTCTGGTTCTCTTCGAGGCCGGAGAGGCCAGAGGCCTGAACGGCGGAAATGTGAACGAAGATATCAGCACCGCCATTGTCGGGCTTGATGAAACCAAAACCCTTCTCGGTGTTGAAGAATTTGACCGTTCCGGTCTGCGCCATGGTAGGAACCCTTGATCCTTAGCATTCAGTGTCGCCCGAAGGCAGCGGCAGGCAAGTCTTGTACTTAAGGAAGGAACCAACTCATCGCGGCTCTCGCCGCTCGGAAGAAGCGCTTCCGATGCGCAAATCGTCCATACCTAGCGTTCGCGAAATTGCCCGAACACAGTGAGGATGCATGCGATGCGTGCTATTGGCAAGTAAAACTTTTCCAACACAGGGCAACGCCTATATAGGTCGCGTTCCATATTCTGCCCACTCTCCTCGGTCGACCCGCCCATGAAAACGATTTTTGCCGGCTTTTCCGCGTTTCCCGGCGCTCCATACAATCCATCGGGTGATCTCATCGAGATGCTGACCCAGCGTCCGGCGGCGACAGGCGATGTCTATCCCGTTTGTCTTCCTGTAGATTGGGACCGGAGTTGGCCGGTACTGCGCGCGGCGATCGAAGAGCAGCGCCCCGAAACGGTCGTCCTGTTCGGTCTGCACGTCACGACCGAGCGCTTGAGGCTGGAGCTTCTGGCGCAGAACAGGCGCGAGCTTGGACGAAAGGATGCGGCAGGCGGTTTTCCGGCCGGCCCCAGCATTCTGGATGGTCCGGCGAAATACCAGAGCTGTCTGCCATGGACCGAGGTCGCGGCGCTGCTTCGCTCCGAAGGGATCGACTTCGAATGGTCCACCGATGCCGGTGCCTATCTCTGTAACGATACGCTTTACCGCCTGGCCCACCATGCCGGATCGCTTGGCATTCGCCAGTTCGGCTTCATTCATCTGCCGATGAGCGACGAGCGGATCGGCGACTTCCTCGCCAGCGATGCGGATTGTCCCCAGGTCTTCAATTCGATTTCCGGTGAAAAGCTTCTGAGATTCGCCAACGATCTTGCAGCTCTGCTCGGGTCGGCAGAATCGCCCATAGGCTGAGAGATTGACCTTTTATCCCTTTCGCCGGCGCGATGGCACGTCGTCGTCAGGGAACGTTTTCGCGTCCTGCCGGGTTACGGATCAACACCCTTTGGAGCGTATTGATGCCGACCTGTAAGCCGATCTATTTGGCCTCCACCCTGTTCTCCGTTCTGGCAATCTCGGGCTTTGCCACCGAAGCTTCGGCTCAGACGATGGACAGTGCGCCGATCCCAAGCGGCGGTGCGGTCGTGGAATATGATGCGGGCATTCCCCTCGGTCAGCGCAGCCAGTTCTACGGTCTTCCGGGAGTCGACCTCAACGACGGTGTCGGCAAGGTTCGCCCGCGCGGCCCCGGCGGGCTGGAGAATAATGTCGGCGCGATCGGCATGGCGACGCCGTCGACGTCCAGCGCCAATCCACGGCCGCTCGACGATACAGAGAGCGGCATTCCGCTCAACCGCTGAAGGCCCGATAGCCAACCGTGACCGATTTCGATGCTGATGCGCTGGGCGAGGTCTATAGGACCGGGCTTGCCGCGGAAAAAAGCGGCGACCGCGAGGCCGCCGCGGCCGCTTATCTGAAATGTCTGGACATTGATCCCGCCGATCACGTCGGGGCGGAAATTCGCCTTGCCGGGCTTGGCTTTCGCGATGCGCCGGCGAGTGCTGGCAGCGCCTATGTTGCAACGTTGTTCGATCAACATGCCGAAGATTTCGAAGACATTCTCGTTCGGCAACTGCAATACAGGGTCCCGGAAATGGTCGCGGAGGTCCTTCGGGCGTCCGGCCGGCGGTTCGGCCGCCTTCTTGACCTTGGCTGCGGAACAGGGCTTGGCGGCGAGGCTCTTTCCGAACTCTGCGACACGACGGTCGGCGTCGACCTGTCCGAAGAGATGGTGCGCATATCCGGCGAGAAGGACATCTATGACAGGTTATTCGTCGCCGAAGCGATCGCCTTTCTGAAAAGCGAGCACGCCAGCGCTGGCTATGAGCTGATCCTCGCGACGGATGTCGTTCCCTATCTTGGCGACCTCGACGAATTCTTCAAAGCTGCGGCCGATCGGCTCATTGCTGGCGGTACACTCGCCTTTTCGACCGAAACCATGAGCGTAAGCGAGCTGAACGGCCGCCCGTTTGCCGTCGGCAGGGCTCAGCGCTTTCATCATGGCGAAGTTTACGTCCGTCAGACGTTGTCCGACCACGGATTCTCAATTGAACATTTTAACGCCATCACCGTTCGCTTGCAGGATGGGGAACCAGCTCCGGGACACATCGTCGTTGCGCGCCAGTCGTGACGCACGATCGGGCGTCAACTTTGCCCTGCTCTGTTCTGAAACACGTCCAACCAAGAGGTTACCATGAGAACTCTCGTCTTCCCCGCAATCGCAGCACTCTTGATGGTCGGAGCATGCAGCACCGCGAATAACGGACAGGCTGCTCGCGAGATGACGACGCCTGAAACTCCGTCCGATGGCGTCGTTCCGGGCCAGACATCAACCAGCGGAATGTGAGACCGCTGAGCGGAGCATCAACCCCGATGTCGGGGGAACCTGATGCTCCGCTCGCGTGTTTTTTGGCGTCAATTCCTTCGGACACCGGCATTTTCTGTCCGGTTTGGTTCGTCCGGCCTGCATGACGTTTTTGTCCCGGACCAGTTCACGGCAAGTCCCGGATCATAGGATCGGAGCTAATCCGATTGCTTTCACGGCCCGAGACTTCGTTTGATGACCAAAGCCGCACGCTTCGTTCTTTTCAGTCTGATCGCTTCGCTCGCCTTTCCGTCCGCAAACGCGCAGCCGGTTCCCGGTTGGTCGGCCGGGTCTTCGAAAGACGCGACGATGGACGCCGGGCAGCTCTTCACATGCAAGGGGCCGGATTGCGCGGGCGGCTTCACCTGTCTTTACGCCGCAGCTCCGCCAAGGCCGGCTGGCGCCCGGTGGCTGAAGGTCGAGGATGTCACCAATCCCAAGGTCTGGCCCTGGCGGGCGGTCGAAACCTGGCTCGGCACGAAACTCAACGAGATCGAGGCCGGTATCGTGGAGGACCCTTCGCTGCCAGTCGGTGAATGGGCGGCCCGCGACAATCCGGTTACCTTCAAGATCGAAGACGAGGGCTTCGCCCGCCGCGTCTATTCGCCGAATTCCCGACAAGGCAATCTGACGGTTCCAATCTGGTTCTGGACGTCCAAAGGCCGGCTGTTCACGATGTTCTGCGCGATCGAGGGGCCACGGATTTCGAAGGTGAGGGCGCCAATCCACCGGCTCCTGAGCGAGCTTCATCCGGGTGAGCCGGTCCGCGACGATATACCCACGCGTTTTTGATCGGGTTCCCTCCGCCCGCTTTGCCGCACATCCGGAACCAAACACACCGCGCCGCCGTCTCCTTTTCGATATTCATCGTTCCGGACAGGAGACCAACATGCGTACGCTCGGACTGCTGGCGGTTGCGGCCGCTCTCGCTCTTCCCACGATGTCAGTCACGCCGGCCTCGGCTCAGCAGCGCATGGTCGATCGGGACGGCTACGACATTGTCGGCGTGCGTTTGTCGGAACGCGAACGCAAGGAAAGCCGTCCGGTGGAGTTGCCGAACGGACAGGTCGTTCTGCGTCCCGTGAACAATGGCATTCCGTGGCTCTACGGCTTTGGCGATGCGCGCGGTGTGCCGTCGGGCCTTCCGACGCAGCAGGGCGTCACCCCGTCCATCTACGATTCGACGCCCTCAAGTGGGATCGTGCCCGGACAGAGTTCGCGCTAGCTCACGCCAGCATTGACCGAGGCGGGGGCAGCCAGCCTGCGCTTCTTTTCCAGCCGCCGTTCCCGGAACCAGATGACCATTCCGGACCCAGCTACAATGGCCGCGCCGAGGATGGTCCATGGGCCCGGCCATTCGCCAAAGACCAGGATGCTGGCGATCGTCAGGTAGATGATGAAGACGTAGGTGAATGGTGTCAGCGCGGAGGCATCGGCGTAACCATGGGCTCTGGTCAGCATTTCGTGGCCGAACCAGCCGAATATTCCGATGGCAACAAGAAGCATCGTCGACAACCAGGTCTCTGGCATCTCCCAGAAATAGAAGGCGAAGGGCGCGAGGCAGACCGTGCCGACCAGCCCGCTGTAGAATTGCATCGTTTCGTGATGCACGCGGCCGGAGAGCTTGCGCGTCAGAAGTGTATAGAGCGCGACCGACAAGGCTCCGATCAGGGAGAGGAAGACTGCCCAGTGAAAGTCGGCCTCGAACGGGCGTATCGCGACAATCACCCCGACGAAGCCCAAGGCGATCGCGCCCCAGCGCCACGGGCCGACCTTTTCGCCCAATATTGGGCCCGACAGGGCGCAGATGATGATCGGCGATGAGAACATGATCGTCGCCGTCAGCGTCAGCGGAAGATAGCGCACCGCGAAGAAATTGGCGCAGGTCGAGGCCGCCAGAAAAGCTGATCGAAGCAGCACCAGGCCAAAGCGCTCCGAGCGGAATCGGTCGATATGGATGCCGTCCTTCGCAATCAGTCCGGTCGAGATGACGAAATGGACAAAATAGCGCATGAACCCGATCTGCAGCGCAGGAAGTCCGACGGTTCCCAGCCACTTCGCGCTCGTGTCGATGCCCGAAAAACCGAGATAGGCGAGAAGCATCATCCCGACGGCGAGGACGACGCGATCCTCATTGGCTTTGCTGACCAGTCCGACCATGGCGGGAGACCTTTCGAAGATGTGCTGTTCGTGACCCGCTTTTACCCATTGTGTCGCGGCGCGGATCGTCGAGCACCGCCATGGCCCGCATGCCCGTAGATGAACAGATGTGACGGATCAATTTCTCGTAAACGGATCGCTTCGCTCCAGCGCCGCGTTGGCGAGGGAATGCGGGGAAACGTTGCCGGAGACGAGGCGCGTCGGCCTGAAAGTAAAAAGGGGATGTCAGCGAGGAAACTCTAAAAAGGTTTTATGTCGTATAAACTCATTCACAAGTTATCACGAAAGTGTCATATCTTGCGCTGATAATATTGCCGCTTGGCCTATGTCCAAATCCTCGGCGGCCTCTAGTATTCGATGCAAGCCTACGAGTGTCCGGCTTCGATCCGGTCCATCTTGCAAAAGGGAAAGTATCCAATGAAGTCACTTCGCATCGCCACCATGATCGCCGGCGTTTCGGCATTCGCCATTCCGGCCCTTGCGCAAACCGAGCCGGAAATCCTGCCGGGTTCGGAAACCGCAACCGAGCAGCAAGCCGTTGAATCGCGTGAGGACACGGCCGCCATGCCCGGGTCCGAGACCGATGCGCCAGTCGCTGACCCGGCTTCCGAAACGATGGTCCCCGGCAGTGAAACCGGTGAGACCGAGAATATGGAAATGCAGCGGGACATGACGGCGGAACAGCCGGGTGGCGGCGAAGAAATGCAGACGAATGACGGGCCGCTGGTGCCGGGTTCGGGTGCGACATTTGCCCCCGGTGAAAACGCGACTGGCGAAGATGCAGCTCTTCAGGACGAGTCGGTGACCAGCCCCCAGTAAGCGTCTGGCGCCAAAAACCGTCAGCCAGAGTTTGAGGCCGAAACCCTGCAAGGCCTTTCGGACAACAGCATTCGGTAAAACAAGGTCTTGGAGCGAGAGATCGCTAGCGACTTCTTTCATTTCGCCCCAAGCCGAACATGCCATATCGATGCCCTCGCCGTGTGCGGGGGCATTTTCGTTTGGCATGCTGCTTATGCCTTCATCCGTTGGGACGATTGTTGTGGCTGCGTCTGTGACCGGACGCCGGCAGCACTCAGAAAAAAGCGGCGATATCTACGCTGGTACTGGACAAGAGTTTCTCGGTAACGGTGTTTTTACTGTATCGAGCGGGCGCTGCATAAGATTTTGGGGTCATTGTCTGCGTTGCGTTGACAGCCTGTTACCATCCTGTCATGCAACGAAGTTCTTTCTCAGACGTCTTCTTTCCGAACGGTCCGCAAACGGGCCACGACAATAAGCTCTGTCAATGAGCTCATGATCACGGCGCAGTTATATTGCGCTGGAAAGGACGATAATCATGTTGAAGACCCTTCGTATCGCGACCATCCTCACCGGTGTCTCCGCTTTCGCAGTCCCGGCATTCGCGCAGATGGCGCAGGATAACACGATCGTTCCGGGCAACGAGGCCGAGATCCAGACGAATAACGCTGAGATCCGCCAGAACGTCGCCGAAGACAGCACCGTCAATCTCTCACGCCCGGAAAACCCAACCGCTAACCCGATGGACGAAACCATCGTTCCGGGCAGCTCGGCAGGGATCAGGCAGAACGAAGCCGACGCGCGTGCCGCCGTTGCCGAAAGCCCGGATGTTGCGACAACCGGCGACATGAATGGCGAAGGTGAAGACGTTCTGGTCCCGGGTTCGGGCGCCACGTTCTCCCCTGGTGTTCCTGTCGAAGGCCAGCAGGCTGCAGAGCAGGACGAGTCGCCGAGCATTAACAACTAATCACGAAGCTGCCGATCAGTCGGCAATTCAGATCGAGGCCTCGGCGGCATCCGCCGGGGCCTTTTTTATGCGCTGATGACCGCACTGGAGGCCGGGTCCCGCGTGCCTTGCTATTCTTGCGGCTTGCACCACCCTCCTGTCGTGGGTGCCGCGCCAACGCCGCCTTGGCGATTGGATATCTGTCCATACTGGGAGGAATGACACATGAATGTATCGAGACTGGCTGCGCCGCTCGCTGGCTTCGTTCTTTTCGCGACGCCTGCCTTTGCGCTGGAGGTTTCGACTGAAACCGAAGTCGCTGCCGCACCTCAAAAGGTGTGGTCGACCATCGGGGGGTTCTGCGCCATCGCCGAATGGCACCCGGCCGTCGCTTCCTGCGAGGAACGCGAGGTGGATGGCGCGCCCCACCGCATTTTGTCTCTCGAAGGGGGCGGAACGATCGAGGAGGCACTCGTGTCCCGCGACGACACCGGGATGACCTATACCTATCGAATTGTAGAAAGCCCGCTTCCGGTCGCAAATTACGAGTCGACCATCGCTGTGTCGGGCGAGGGTGATACCTCGATGCTTTCCTGGGAGGGGACGTTCGACGCAGCGGAAGGCGCCAGTGACGAAGACGCGATCGGTGCGATCACCGGCATCTATGAGTCAGGCCTCGCCGCGATTTCGGAAAGAGCAACCGGAATGTAAGGCGATTGCGCCGCTATAAACACAGATCAGGGCCCGCATTCCCAGTGAATGCGGGCTTTCCGCCCCCCCGCCTTCTAAGAATTCCGTTTGATCGCTTCGCCATAGCGGATCTAGACACGCTCGTGCGCCGCGCTGGCATCGATACCATCTCCAACTTATTCAGCCGGATACGGTATCAAACGCAGGCTGCAAAGCGTCCCGAGGAATAGTCCGCGACAGCGGTGCCAAAGCCCCGGTCCATGCGCCGGGGGGAATTCGAACGCATCTGCCGTCCGTCCGTCGAAACGAAATCGAGCGTCCGATTTTCCCGATCGATGATCGCCGCTGTCAGCAATCCACCATAGACGGCGCCCGTGTCGATCGAAATCCGATTTTCAGTGATGGTCGGCCGCTTGTCCTTTTGCGGTGTGTGTCCGTGGACGACCACGTGGCTGAGCATTCCCTGATGCCGCATGAACGGAGCACGAATCCATGCGCAATCGTACCGAGCCTGACGGTCGAGCGATCGATGGGGATCGACCCCCGCATGGACGAAGGCAAACTCATCGACGAGAGCGATATTCTCGGTGGTCGTCAGCATCCCGCAATGCTCCGGTGACACCTCGAAAACCCGGCGGCGTGCCTCCTCGACCGTTCCCTGCTCAGTGACGCCATAGCTCTGCAAGGTCTCGGCCCCGCCCTGCGAGAGCCAGGCATGAACGTCTTCAGGCTCCATTTCGTCTTTCAGAAACTGAAGAAACCACATGTCGTGATTGCCGATGAAAGCGCGTGAGCCCTGTCGCCGATCGCAGAGATCGATGACCCGGTCGATGACGCCCCGGCTGTCCGGTCCCCGGTCGACCATGTCGCCCAGGATGTAGAACGCGCAGTCGTCAAGGTCCGGAATCTCGCTCAGACGATCAATGAGGTGATCGAAATGATCCGCCATTCCGTGAATATCGGCTATGGCGACAATCCGCTTGGGAAGGCCGGTTTCATCGAGTGAGGAGGGGCCGGACGGGAGGGCCGGAAAAAAGTCAGCTGATGTCATGGATGAAAGACGCGTGACGCATGGCGCGGGTTCCGGGCTCGCAGCTCGATCCGTCTCATAAGACATCCGTCCAATCGCTTCGAACTCAACGAGCCCGAAAGCGTGCAAGCAACCGCGCCAGCTTTGACGGGGTGTCCGACTGAAACGGCCGGACACCGCATCAAAACGCCCAGGTTCTTGCCTTGGAAATCAGAAAATCGCGGAAAACCCGGAGTTTCGCGGAGTTTCTCAGTTCCTCCGGATAGCAGAGATAGGTGTCGAAGGTCGGCATCTCGATCTCGGGAAGGATCTGGACCAGCTTGGTCCGTTGGTCGATCATATAATCGGGCAGAAGGCCGAGGCCGATACCGCTCTCGATGGCCGAGCGGATCGCGATCAGATTGTTGATCTGCAGGATCGGCGAGCGCGCCTGACCGTTCTCGATTCCCACGGTCTCCAGCGTATTCAGGTTGCGCAAATAGGGCGGCGCCGGCTCGCCGAACGTGATGATGCGGTGCTGATCGAGGTCGTCGATCGTCTCCGGCGTTCCGAACCGCGAAATGTAGCTAGGTGCGGCGTAGACGTGGAGATGCACCGTAAAGAGCCGGCGCTGGATCAGGTCGGGCTGCTGCGGCTGGCGAAGCCGGATCGCCGCGTCCGCGCGGCGCATGGTGAGATCGATCTCCTCATTATCGAACATCAGCTGAAGTTCGATGTCGGGATAAAGCTCGAGAAACTCCTTCGAGCGCTCGGTCAACCACCCGGAGCCGAGACCGACCGTCGTCGTCACGCGGAGCTTGCCGCTGGGCTTCTCCTTGGTTTCCGTGAGCTGCATACGAACGGCTTCGAGGCGCTGAAGCACCTCATTCGCCGTTTGAAACAGCATCTCTCCCTGCTCGGAAAGAATGAGGCCCCGCGCGTGCCGATGAAACAACGGCACGCCGACTTCGCTTTCGAGCGCGGCCACCTGGCGGCTGATCGCCGATTGGCTCAGCCCGAGATTTTCCGAGGCTCGGGTGAAGGAGCCCGCCTCTGCCGCAGCGTGGAAAATGCGCAGCTTATCCCAGTCAAGGGCCATTGGTTTGGTCCGTCCGGTCGATAGGAACTATTATTGCTGCACTGCAACATAATCACTTTTGTGGAGATTTCACGTAAATTATTCTGCTGCGGCCTTCTTTTGACTTTCGATCGCCTGCATCTGCAGCCAACGTTCGGCGTCGAGCGCGGCCATGCAGCCCATGCCAGCGGCGGTGACGGCCTGACGCCAGACGTCGTCCGCAACATCTCCAGCCGCGTAGACGCCCTCGATCGACGTGCGCACCGTACCCGGCTCGACCCAGAGATAACCGGACGGCTTCTGCTTCAGCTTGCCCTCGAACAGTTCGACGGCCGGCGCATGGCCGATCGCGATAAAGACGCCATCGGCCGACAGCTCCTCGGTCTCGCCGGTGCGCGTGTCCTTGATGCGAACCCCGGTCACGCCCGGCATCGGTTTGTCCTGGCCGAGGATTTCGTCGATCTCGCCATTCCAGCGCAGCTTGACGTTCTTGCTCGCGAACAACCGTTCCTGCAGGATGCGTTCGGCGCGCAATTCCTCGCGGCGGTGGACCAGCGTGACCGTCTTGGCGATGTTGGAGAGGTAAAGCGCTTCCTCGACGGCAGTGTTGCCGCCACCGACCACGACGACATCCTTGCCGCGATAGAAGAAGCCGTCGCAGGTTGCGCAAGCCGAAACGCCATAGCCCTGGAACTTCGCCTCGCTTTCAATCCCGAGCCATTTCGCCTGGGCGCCCGTCGCGATGATCAGCGCATCGCAGGTGTAGACCGTGCCCGAATCGGCGGTCAGCCGAAACGGCCGGCTTTCAAGATCGGCTTCGACGATGAGGTCGTTGACGATTTCGGAGCCGACATTCAGCGCCTGGGCCTTCATCTGCTCCATCATCCACGGACCCTGGACCGGGTCGGCGTAGCCCGGATAATTTTCCACATCCGAGGTGATCGTCAGCTGCCCGCCTTCCTGGAGGCCCGAAATGATCAGGGGTTTCAGCATGGCGCGCGCTGCGTAGATCGCGGCCGTGTAACCTGCGGGACCCGATCCCAGAATGAGGACTTCCGTATGTCGTTGGGTCATTTCGCGCTCTTTTGGTCTGTGACGTTCGCTTCGTGAAATGGTCGATCACGTGCGATCATTCAATAAGTGACGCCTTCTCTGCCCGCAACATGCGCGAGGATGGATGCGGTGCGGAGCTCCGTTGCGAGGCGGTCGGACGCACTGTAATACGCTGCGTGCAGTGCGAAAAATCGAGCCCATCCGTCGGCCTCGATCTCAGGGGACATTGACCATCTTCAGGACGATCGCTCACGTTACGTCGAATTTCGGCCTCGCGCTCGCCGGTGCCATGGTGATTCCCGCCTTGGTCGATATTTCCGATCGCAATGAGGATTGGAAGGTGTTCATCGGATCGAGCGCGATGATCGCGATGCTTTGCGCCCTCGTCTCGGCGGCAACGCGCGGTGACCGACCGCGATTCACCCAGCGGCTCGGCTTCCTGATCGTGACCTCGGTCTGGATCGTGGGCGCACTCATCGGCGCGGTCCCGATCTACATCTCCTCGGTCAACGTCTCTTACGCCGGGGCGTTCTTCGAATCGATGTCCGGTCTGACGACGACGGGATCGACCGTGCTGTCGGGTCTCGACGCGATGCCGCGCGGCATCTTGATGTGGCGATCCCTGCTGCAGTGGCTGGGCGGTATCGGCATTATCGGCATGGCGCTGCTGGTCCTGCCGGCCCTCAGGACCGGCGGCATGGCGCTGTTCCATATGGAAAGTTCCGACAAGTCGGATAAGGTTCTGCCGCGCGTCGCGCAGCTTTCAGGTGGTCTCGTGGCCGCCTATGTCACTCTGACCGTGCTCTGCTCGATCGTCTATACCGGGCTCGGCATGACGTTCTTCGATGCGATGAACCATGCCATGACGACGCTCTCGACGGGCGGCTATTCCACCCACGACCTCTCAATGGGGTATTTCGATGACGACCGGATCCTGGTAGCCGCGACCATCTTCATGGTGCTCGGCGCCTTGCCTTTCGTTCTCTACATCAGGGCGTTCCTGCCACGCCGTTTCCAGCTCTGGAGCGATCCGCAGATCGGCGTCTTTCTCACCACCTGCGTGATTTTGAGCCTGTCCATCGCCATAACCCGGCGCGTCTATAATTCGAGCTCGATCGAGGAGGCCTTCGTCTCCTCGACCTTCAACCTCGTCTCGATCATCACGACGACGGGATATGCGTCGGACGACTACACGCTCTGGTCCAATGCGGCCCTCGGCATCTTCATCTTCGCGACATTCCTTGGCGGATGCGCGGGTTCGACATCCGGCGGCATCAAGGCGAACCGTCTCTACATACTCTATAAGCTTCTCGGTGCCAATTTTCGTCGGCTGGTCCGGCCACACGCGGTGATTCGCCTGAAATACGGCTTGAACCCGATCCCGCCCGAGGGGATTCAGACGGTCACGATCTTCTTCTTCCTGTTCTTCGGAACCCTGCTTCTGGGAACCGTGGCGCTCGGCCTGTTCGGCCTCGATTACGACACAGCCTTTTCCGGAACGCTCACCGCGCTTGCCAATGTGGGTCCGGGCTTCGGCCAGACCATCGGTCCGGCCGGCAATTTCTCCTCGCTCCCGGAAGGCGCCCTGTGGATTCTTTCGGCCACGATGCTGCTCGGGCGGCTGGAGCTCGTGACCGTTCTGATCTTGTTTTATCCAGCCACCTGGACGGACTGACGCGTTCACGGCGCAGTCTGAGGGATGCAGGCACGCAACATGCGCCGCCTTGTGCGGGTTTCCGCCGTTGCCGGTCTTTTCGACAAACGGTATCCGATGGCGTCTGATCCTGCCCGGGCCGCGATGAGCGAGACCGGGCGGTTCCTGAGGAGAGCCGGCCATTCTACGGACGATCGCCAATGTGACGTCGAGCTTCGGCCTGGCTCTAGCGGGCTCCATGCTGTTACCCGCGCTCGTCGATGTCGCTGACGGGAATGACGACTGGAAGGTCTTCGTCGGTTCGAGCGCGCTGATCAGCATGATCTGCGCGCTGATCTTCGTTGCAACCCGCGGCGAGCGTCCCCGCTTCACCCAGCGGCTCGGCTTCCTCATCGTGACCTCGGTCTGGATCTTCGGCGCCGTCGTCGGAACGATCCCGCTCTATGTGGCCTCGTTCAATCTGACGCTGGCAGGGGCTTTTTTCGAATCCATGTCCGGCATCACGGCGACCGGATCGACGGTGATTTCCGGTCTCGACGCCCTCCCGCGCGGCATCCTCATGTGGCGTTCCCTGCTCCAGTGGATCGGCGGTATCGGCATCATCGGCATGGCGCTGCTCATTCTGCCGGTGCTCAGAACCGGCGGCATGGCGCTGTTTCACATGGAAAGTTCCGACAAGTCGGACAAGGTTCTGCCCCGGATCAACCAGCTTTCGGGCGGGCTCGTCGCGGCCTATGTCGTGCTGACGCTTTTGTGCACTGTCGCCTATACCGGCCTCGGCATGACCTTCTTCGATGCGGTCAACCACGCCATGACGACGGTCGCGACGGCGGGGTTTTCCACCCATGACGCATCCATGGGATATTTCGAGGACAACCGGATCCTCGTCGCCTCGACCATTTTCATGATCCTCGGCGCGATGCCGTTCGTCATTTATATACGGGCGTTCCTGCCGCGCCGGTTCCAGCTCTGGCGTGATCCGCAGATCAAGGTCTTCCTGTCGATCTGTCTGGTGCTCAGCCTGACGATCGCGATATCCCGGCGCATGATCAACGGTACGCCGTTCGACGAAGCGCTGATTTCCTCGGCCTTCAACCTCGTCTCCATCATCACGACGACCGGCTATGCGTCAGAGGACTACACGCTCTGGTCCAATGCTGCGATCGGCGTGTTCTTCCTGGCGACCTTTCTGGGCGGCTGCGCGGGCTCGACGACTGGCGGCATCAAGGCCAACCGGCTCTACATCCTCTATCAAGTGGTGGAGGCCAACTTCCGCCGTCTTGTACGCCCGCACGCGGTCATTCGCATGCGCTACGGCAACAGCGAGATCGCGCCTGACGGCATCCAGACCGTGACCATCTACTTCTTCCTGTTCTTCGGCACGCTGCTGCTTGGCACCGTCATCCTCTCCATGTACGGGCTGGATCTGATCACGGCCTTTTCCGGTACGCTCACATCACTGGCCAATGTCGGTCCCGGTTTTGGTCAGGTCATTGGTCCTGCTGGCAATTTCTCGTCTTTGCCGGACGGCGCCCTGTGGGTGCTTTCGATCACCATGTTGCTCGGGCGGCTGGAGCTCGTGACCGTGCTGATCCTGCTTTTCCCTGCAACCTGGAAGGATTAGGGGGCGAATGATCGCAGCGCATTACATCAATCTCGAACGGGCCAAAGAGCGGCGCCTTTTCATGGAGCGCCAGGGCACTCGTCTTGGCATGAAGCTTCAGCGTTTCGCGGCTCTTTGCGGCAGGGATGTTGCGGACAACAGGTTCTCCCGCCTTTCGACGCTCTGGGAGCGGCCCTTGTCACGGGTCGAGATCGCGCTTCTCCTCTCGCACGCGTCCCTGTGGGATAAGTCGGTCGAGATCCAGGCCCCGCTCGCGATCTTCGAGGATGATGCCGTGCTCTCGCCCCGCCTGCCGGCATTTCTCGACCGGGATCTGCCCGACTACGATCTCATCAACCTCGAATATTACGGCCGGCGGAAATTCTTCCGGCGATATGCGAGCATCGGCGAATTCTCGGATATCGCGAGGGACAAGGCGGGATCCGCTGCCTATGTGGTTTCGCCGACCGGTGCGCAGAAGCTCCTGACGGCCCTTGACCGCTTTGCTGCTCCTTCCGACGCATTTCTCTTCAGAAGCGGCCGGCTCGAAATCGCACAGGTGGAGCCGGCTCTCGCGGTGCAGGCCGATGTCCTTGAAAGAATGGGTGTCGATCCGGGTATCAGAACCACGAGGCAAATTCATCAGCCGAGGGCGCAACCGCGAATGCGCCGAAAGAACTGGGTCTATGGCTGGCGGCGAACCGTGACGCAATTGCAGCTGATCCCGCTTCATCTGGGACGCGGCACCTTCTACGAATTGCGCAAACCGCGCATCGACCTGGCCGAGTTCGTCTCGGACCACAGCTCGTCGTAAACCGACTCGATCTCTGCCGCTTCGCGTTGAAGCGGAAAATGCTCGCGGACATGGGCGAGGGCGCCTCTGGATGCCGCTTCCCGCTTTGCATCGTCGTCCATATAGGGGACGAGAGCTGCGGCGATGGCTTCACTGGAAAAGCTGTCCACCACCGTTCCGGTTTGGCCCTCGACGATGAGCTCACGGAATGCGCCGGCATCGGTCGCAATCACCGGCGTCCCGCTTGCCATCGCCTCGAGCGGGGTGAGGCCGAAACCCTCGTTGCGGGGCGGCGCGACATAGATGTCGAAGCGACGGAACCAGGGTGCGATGTCATCGACTTCGCCGGCGAAAAGGATGCGGTCGGCCATGCCTGCGGCCGCGACGCGATTTTGTAGCTCCCGCCCGAATGCCGCGTGCTCGCTCGTCGTGCGTCCCGTGGCGACAGCCGCCCAATCGGGCCGGTCTTTCAGGACTTCGATCATCGCGTCGATGAAGAGGTCGGTGCCCTTCTGATGACGGATGCGACCGGAGCAGCCGACGATCTTCTTGCCGGCGAGACGATATTCCAGATCTGATGAGAGCTGGGGAAGCGGTCCATCTGGCACGAACCGATCGCAATCGATGCCATGCATGACGACGCGATGGGGCACCTTGAGGAAGGACCCGCTCTTCGAAGACGTCGCGATCACACGGTCCATTCGCCGGATGAGGAAGCGTGTATAGGCCGAGTGCTCGCGTTGGGCAGCGGACGTGAAGACAAGCTTCAGCGGCATCCTCAGGACGTCGCGCATGACGATGCCCGGCAGCATCTCCGTGTTCCGCCGCGCATGCCAGATGCGGACGGATTTGCCCTTCGGTCGTCGCCAGAGCGCGGGGAGGGAGCCCCATGACAGGCGCGGGACGCTTTTCGGCAGCACATCCGGCCCCATGGACGCGATCGCGATGCGCCTTGCCTGAAACGGCAGAAGCTGGACGATGGTCGAGGTTACCCCGGAAAGCCGCCGTTTGAAGTTGGGTGCGATGACATGAGTTTCGCGCGCTGTGATATTCGATCTCACGCGATCGTCGCGATCGCCGACGGCGGTATCAGGGTCGTTTGGAGGTCGCACCTAGACCCGTCCCATCATAGATTTCCGAAATGGGAACTGACATTCCAAGGGGTTCGATCTGGAGTTCACCCATCTCCTCGGTGATGTCTTCCTCAGCGAGGAAACGACCTTGGTCGTCGCGCGTCCAGACGCTGATCCTGCTCTCCGACTGCGACCCGCAAACATACTGACGGATGTCCCTGACCGTCTCGTAGTCGCGCAATTTACGGCTCTGGTCACACCAGGCGGTCGATTTCGAGAGCGCTTCGAAAACGACCGGGGGCTTCGACGCATCATGGGAGGCAGGCTCGTAAGGCTCGCAATCGACAGTGACAACCGGATAGCGTGAATTGCCGGTCGCGGGAACCGTCACGCGCAAGTCCGAGCTGCCCACGCGACTAGGGTTTCCGCGCAGTCGGGTATGGAGGCTGGTCTGGATGTTGGCGCCGATGAGGGCGTGAGCCTGCGTGCCACCCGTCATCATGCGCGGCTCGCCGGCGACGAACTCGAATTTCCGCTCCTGGCGTTTCTCCCAATCGAGAAACTTCGAAAGCGTCATCGAATTCGTCGCTGCTTCGCTCATTGACCTGTCTCCGGTCGGTCGAACCCTACTGCCAGAGAACCTCGAGCACCTCGTAGGACCGTGCGCCACCGGGCGCTGCGACCTCGACGGTATCGCCTTCCTCCTTGCCGATCAGCGCGCGGGCGATCGGCGAGGAAATGGACACGCGGCCGGATTTCACGTCGGCTTCCTGATCGCCGACGATCTGGAACAGACGCTCTTCCTCGGTCTCTTCGTCGACGAGCTTGACGGTCGCGCCGAACATCACCTTGTCACCCTTCATCTTGGTGACGTCGATGACCTCGGCACGTGCGGTCACGTCCTCGAGTTCCGAAATCCGGCCCTCGTTGAGGCTCTGGGCTTCCTTCGCCGCATGATATTCCGCGTTCTCGGAGAGATCGCCGTGGGCACGCGCCTCTGAGATCGCCTGGATGATCCGGGGCCGCTCTTCCTGCTGACGGCGACGAAGCTCCTCTTTCAGCGTCTCGAATCCGCGGGTCGTCATCGGGACCTTCTGCATATCGGCCTCCACCTTTCGATACGGCCGGCCATGATGTGCCGGCGCGCCTTCTTATCGTTCGTGCCGGCGCGGCCGATGTCAAAACGGCGCTGCCGGGAATACAAAGACAGGCCGGACCGGGCGACAAATGATCGCCCGGCTCCAACCGGCTGAACGGACTTGGAAGTGTCGTCGTTCCCTGGTCCGGTCAGGGCCGACAAGCCATTTGAGAATTCAGGCAGCTGTAAAATACGACTGAAGCGGCCTGACTTCAAGATTGCCTTTCTTAAGGGCACCAACGGCCTGGGCGGCCGCTTCCATGCCGGCCAGCGTGGTGTAATAGGGCAATTTGTGGAGGAGGGCGGCGCGCCTTAGCGACAGCGAGTCCGATAGAGCCTTTGCGCCTTCCGTGGTATTGAAGACCAGCTGCACCTGTCTGTTGCGCATGGCGTCCTCGATATGAGGACGGCCCTCGAGAACCTTGTTCACGCGCACGGCTTCGATCCCGTTTTCGGTCAGGAAGCGCTGTGTGCCGCCCGTCGCCATCACGGAGAAGCCGATTTCGCTGAGAAGCCGGATCGTTGGGAGGATACGTTCCTTGTCGGCGTCCTTCACCGAAACGAAGACCGTGCCCTCGCGCGGCAGGTCCACACCTGCGCCGAGCTGGCTCTTGGCGAAGGCGAGCGCGTAGTCGTTGGCAAGTCCCATGACCTCGCCCGTCGAGCGCATTTCCGGCCCGAGCAGCGTGTCGACACCCTGAAAGCGGGAAAACGGGAACACCGCCTCCTTGACCGCGATATGCTTAAGGGACTTCACATCCGGCTTGCCGCCATAGGCCGCGAAGGCCGTATCGAGATCTTCGCCAGCCATGATGCGCGCCGCGATCTTGGCGATCGGCCGGCCGATCGTCTTGGCGACGAAGGGCACCGTGCGCGAGGCGCGCGGGTTGACTTCGAGAACGAAGATATCCTCGCCCTGGATCGCGAACTGGACGTTCATCAGACCGCCGACCTTCAGTGCGACGGCCATTTCCCGCGTCTGGCGTTCCAGTTCCTCGGTGATCTTCGTCGACAGGGAATGGACCGGCAGCGAACAGGCCGAGTCGCCTGAGTGGATGCCGGCTTCTTCGATATGCTCCATGATGCCGGCAACGAAGCTTGCCTCGCCGTCGCAGAGACAATCGACGTCGACCTCGATCGCGTCCTTCAGATAGCCGTCGATGAGGACCGGCGACTTGCCGGATACGACGACGGCCTCGCGCATGTAGCGCTCGAAGCCCTGGTCGGAGCGCACGATCTCCATGGCCCGTCCGCCGAGGACGTAAGACGGCCGGATCACAACCGGATAGCCGATCCGCTCCACGATCGCCTTGGCCTCTTCGAAGGAGCGGGCGATGCCGTTGTTCGGCTGCTTCAGGTTCAGCTTGTTGAGGAGCTGCTGGAACCGGTCGCGGTCTTCGGCAAGATCGATTGCGTCCGGCGAGGTACCGAGGATCGGAATGCCGGCCGCCTCCAGGGCTTCCGCAAGCTTCAGCGGTGTCTGGCCGCCGAACTGGACGATGACGCCGTGCAGCGTGCCCTTCGTCTGTTCGGCATAAAGGATCTCCAGCACGTCCTCGGCCGTCAGCGGCTCGAAGTAGAGCCGGTCGGACGTGTCGTAATCCGTCGAGACCGTTTCCGGATTGCAGTTGATCATGATCGATTCGTAGCCGGCGTCGCCAAGCGCGAACGCGGCGTGGCAGCAGCAATAGTCGAACTCGATGCCCTGGCCGATCCGGTTCGGACCGCCGCCGAGGATCACCACCTTCCTCGCATCTGTGATGTCGGCCTCGGACCGCACGCTGCCTGCGAAGGGGCGCTCATAGGTCGAGTACATGTAAGGGGTCGGCGAGGCGAATTCGGCGGCACAGGTATCGATCCGCTTGAACACCGGATGGACGTCGAGTTCGCGCCGCTTGTCGGCGACCTCGACTTCGCTGACGCCGGCGAGCGTCGCAAGACGGGCGTCCGAGAACCCGAAGGATTTCAGATAGCGCAGATTGTCCGCATCCTGCGGAAGACCGTGCTCGCGGATTCTCGCTTCAAGATCGATGATCGAGCGAATGCGGGCGAGGAACCAGCGGTCGATCTTGCAGGCCGCGTGGATCGCCTCGTCGTCCATGCCCATGCGCATGGCCTGGGCGACCATCAGCAGCCGGTCCGGCGTCGGCGTGCCGAGGGCTGCGCGCAGCGCGTTGAGGTCGTCGCCCTGACCGGCATCGGGGATCGCGATTTCGTCGAGTCCGTTCAGACCGGTTTCGAGGCCGCGAAGCGCCTTCTGCAGCGATTCGGCGAAAGTCCGGCCGATCGCCATCACCTCGCCGACGGATTTCATCGCCGTCGTCAGGATCGGCGCGGCGCCGGGAAATTTTTCGAAGGCGAAGCGCGGGATCTTCGTGACGACATAGTCGATCGACGGCTCGAAGGAGGCCGGCGTCGCGCCGCCCGTGATATCGTTTTCGAGCTCGTCCAGCGTATAGCCGACGGCAAGCTTCGCCGCGACCTTGGCGATTGGGAAGCCGGTCGCCTTCGAGGCGAGAGCGGACGAGCGCGAGACGCGCGGATTCATCTCGATGACGACAAGGCGGCCGGTTTCCGGGTTCACGGCAAACTGGACGTTGGACCCGCCAGTCTCCACCCCGATCTCGCGCAGCACCGCGATCGAGGCGTTGCGCATGATCTGGTATTCCTTGTCCGTCAGTGTCAGTGCCGGCGCGACGGTGATCGAATCGCCCGTATGGACACCCATCGGATCGACGTTCTCGATGGAACAGATGATGATGCAATTGTCCGCCCGATCGCGGACCACCTCCATCTCGTATTCCTTCCAGCCGAGGACGGACTCCTCGATCAGCACTTCCGTCGTCGGCGAGGCATCGAGCCCGTTCTCGACGATTTCGAAGAATTCCTGCCGGTTGTATGCGATGCCGCCGCCCGTGCCGCCGAGCGTGAAGGACGGCCGGATGATGGCGGGCAGGCCGACTTCGTCAAGTGCCTGGGCGGCAGCGGCCAAGGCATGCGTCATATAGCGCTGCTTGCGGTCGCTCTCGCCGAGATTCCACTCGGCTTCCAGCCTGTCGAGGGCGGCGTTGCGTGCGTCCTCGTCATCGGCATGTTCGGCGCGGATGACGGTGCGCTTTTCCTCGTGCACCTTGCGGTCCTGCGCCTTGGGGACGGCGGCATTGGCGAGAACCGAGCGCGGGGTTTCGAGGCCGATCTTGGCCATCGCCTCGCGGAAGAGCGCGCGGTCCTCGGCCTTGTCGATGGCGGCGGCGTTCGCGCCGATCATCTCCACATGATAGCGATCCAGCGTGCCCATCCGCTGGAGGGACAGCGCGGTGTTGAGCGCGGTCTGGCCGCCCATGGTCGGCAGCAGCGCGTCCGGCCGCTCCTTCTCGATGATCTTGGCGACGACTTCCGGCGTGATCGGCTCGATATAGGTGGCGTCGGCGAGATCGGGATCGGTCATGATCGTCGCTGGGTTCGAGTTGACGAGGATGATTCGGTAACCCTCGGCTTTCAGCGCCTTGCAGGCCTGGGTGCCGGAGTAATCGAACTCACAAGCCTGTCCGATGATGATGGGGCCGGCGCCGATGACGAGGATCGATTTGATATCTGTGCGTTTGGGCATGGCGGTTCGGTCCATCTTGTCGGCGTGCGAAGACCGGCCATCCGGCGCTTTCGTCATGAAAGCCGCGCGGTTTGACCAGTCGCAAATTGAGTCTTCAGGCTGAGGCCGCCTTATAGGGAAGAGGTCGCTGCGAGGGAAGGGGAAACCTGCGCGCATTTGCTGAACTGCACTCGAGATCGACAAGACTCTCAGCGCGCCATGAGCGCTTACGAACTCCCAGACCTTGCCTTCGAGACCTCGGCAACGCCCGGCAGCGGTCTGCCGTCGTAAGACTCGACGCCCATCGAGAGCGCGAAACAGGCAAGTTCCACGGTTTTCGGAATCTCGACGTTCTTTCCGCCGCGGGCGCCTTTTTCATAATACTGGATGACGCGCTTCTTGAGGCCCAGCTTCTCGGCAGCATCCTTCTGCTTCAGGCCAATATCCTTGCGCCAGGCTTTGAACGCTGCGGGCGTCATCGGCAACTCCGTCTGTCATCCATGTGTGAGCCATTCTCCGCCAAAGCGGTCTTGTCAACCGCAAGCTCAGCTCGGCAATCGCGGTCGCGGTCCCTATCAGATCAATTGGGACAAATGCTTTAAGCGGGACGGTTCGCCGCGCAAAAAATGCACATGGTGCGCTTTTATCCCCTTGAAAGTGCGCACCAAGTGCGCCTTATTATAAGAGAATCACGGCGATATGGCTTCTGGATGCCCGCGCGGATCATCGGCCTGCGACGCTCGCTCAAGCTGCATCCGCTAAGCTAAAACAATACGATAATGGGAGAAATAATAATGCTTGCAGATATCATCGTCGCCCGCGCTTCCTGTGGCGGAGAACGTGGCCGTCACGACATGCATCAGTATGCGACAGCTCATTGCGGATTTCGCCGCTCCGTGAAGAGATTTCTGGCCCGTTTCGGCCTCATCAAGATCCGGGCTGCGTAAAGCGGCACATCGCTGCGGACACTGAAATATAGAGACGCAAAAAAAAACGGGCATCGGCGACAAGCCGGTGCCCGTTTTCGTTTGGATTGCGAAGACCCGCTGCGTGGTCAGGCCGCGTTTCGTTTGCCCTGATGGCTGTCGATCATGTCGAAGAAGCGCTGAAAGAGGTAGTGCGAGTCCTGCGGGCCGGGTGAGGCCTCCGGGTGATGCTGGACGGAGAAGACGGGTTTCTCTTTCAGCTGCAGGCCGCAGTTCGAGCCATCGAAGAGCGAGCGGTGGGTCTCCGTGGCGCCGTCCGGAAGGGTATCGGCGGCAACCGCGAAGCCGTGATTCATCGACACGATTTCCACCTTGCCGGTGGTGTAGTCCATCACCGGATGGTTCGCGCCATGGTGGCCCTGATGCATCTTCTTCGTCTCGGCGCCCAGTGCGAGAGCAAGAAGCTGGTGGCCGAGGCATATGCCGAAGAGCGGGATACCGGCCTCCACAAGCTCCTGGATCTCCTTGACCGCATAAATGCCCGTCGCAGCCGGATCGCCGGGGCCGTTCGACAGGAAGACGCCATCAGGATCCATGGCGAGAATCTCTTTCGCGCTCGTCGTCGGCGGCACGACGGTCACCTCGGCGCCGTGGCCGGCAAGCAGACGGAAGATGTTGCGCTTGGCACCGTAATCGACCGCGACGATCTTGTAGCGGGCCGGCGTCTCCGCCGCCTTTTCATCGCCCCACAGCCAAGGCTTCTCGGTCCAGATGGAGCTTTTCGTGGTGGCGACGAGCTTCGCGATGTCCGTACCGTCTATGCCAGCCCATTCGCGTGCGCGCTTTTTCAGCGCCTCAATGTCGAACTGGCCGTTCGGATCGTGGGCGATCACCGCGTTCGGCATGCCATTCTCGCGGATCGATGCGGTCAAGGCCCGCGTGTCGATCCCTGAGAGAGCGATGATACCGCGCTGTTTCAGCCATTCCTCGAGCCGGCCGGCCGAGCGATAATTCGAGGGCTCGGTTACCTCCGCGCGCAGGATCGCGCCGACCGCGCCGGCATTGCCGAGGGGAGAGAAATCTTCGTGGTCTTCCGCGTTCGCGCCGACATTTCCGATATGCGGGAAGGTGAAGGTGACGATCTGCTGGGCATAGGACGGATCGGTGAGGATCTCCTGATAGCCGGTGAGCGCTGTGTTGAAGCAGACTTCGCCCTCGATCGCCCCTTCGGCGCCAAGGCCGAAGCCCTCGATCACCGTGCCATCCGCCAGAACGAGCAGTCCGGTGGTCACGCGTTTCGTCCATCCCTCGCTCATATTCGGGTCTCCTGATCCGGTCTCTTTCTAGAAAAACGCCTTGAGGCTCGCCATCTTAGGGAAGCGTTCAGCGAGGCTCAGCCTGCGGGCCGTCTTCCAGGTAAAGGCGCTTGCGTTGCATTCTGGGCTTCTCTATAGGGCAGCCGCCATGGGCTGCAAGCATCGATTGCCTGTACGAACCGTAATTCCACCGGATAAACACGCCGAAAGCGCCCTCCGGTGCGGGTTGTTCATGCACAGACGCAACATAATGACGATACTGTGACCGAACAACGGAATCCCCGTTGCATGGACAGCCGGTTAGCGTAACATCCTGAGTCCCGCCGCGGGCTTTTCCGATCCTCGGACCGCCACGGTACCCACGTTCGAAAGTGAAATGCGCAATGCGCGAGACGATTTCTGAAGCTTTGACCAAAGCGCAGGACGAGGGCGACAAGACCCGTGTATCCATTCTTCGCCTCATCAAGGCCGCTGTGAAGGACCGCGATGAGGCGAACCGCGAAGCGGGCCGCGATCCTGTGGATACCGACGATATCCTGAACATTCTCGTCACCATGCGCCGCCAGCGGATCGAATCCGCGCGGAGCTACGAGGAGAATGGCCGCCTGGAACTTGCCGAACAGGAGCGCGAGGAAATCAAGGTTATCGAGGACTTCCTGCCCGCCCAGCTCGACGAGAGCGCCATGCAGCAGGCTTGCCGCTCGGCAGTCGAAGATATCGATGCCAAGGGCCTTCGCGATGTCGGCCGCTGTATGAACAAGCTGAAACAGCGCTATCCGGGCCAGATGGATTTCACCAAGGCCTCGACCGTCGTGAAAGGCATGTTGCGCTGAAGCTTGCCGGGGAGAGGAGAAACCTCCCGTCGCGCTATCGAGGCATGTGGCAGCATATCGCCATCCCAAACCCTATGATGCTGTAGGCAGTCGCATCTCTGGCGATCGTTTTTAAAAGAAAAGCCAGAAGACGAGCGGTACGAGGATCGCCGTCGCAAGCGCGTTCAGCCCCATGGCAAGTCCGGAGAACGCGCCGGCCGCCTCACTTTCCTGAAGCGCTCGTGCAGTGCCTATGCCGTGCGAGCCGACGCCCATCCCCATGCCGCGCGCCGGCGCATCCTTCACACCCAAGAGATTGAGCATCGAAGGTCCAAGGGCCGCGCCGATGATGCCCGTGACGATCACGAGGACGGCGGTGAGCGAAGGCAGGCCGCCGATCCGCTCGACGATGCCCATGGCGACCGGAGCCGTCACCGATTTCGGCGCGATGGAGACGAAACCCGTCTGATCGATGCCGAAGAGGCCCGCGCACAAAAGCCCGCTCGCGATGCCCGTCACCGAACCGATACCAAGGCTTGCGGCAATCGCGAGCTTGTTCGCCTTGATTCGTTCGAACTGGCGATAAAGCGGAATCGCGAGGGCGACCGTCGCAGGGCCGAGCAGGAAGTGAATGAACTGGGCGCCTTCGAAATAGGTATCGTAGGAAGTGCCGGTTGCTGTGAGAACACCGACGATGATGAGCACCGAGACGAGCACCGGGTTCAAGAGGGCCGGCCTGCCGATTCGCGTCCAGATGTCCTGGACAATCTGATAGGCGACGAGGGTCAGCGTGAGGGCAAGGAGGGGGCTCGTCGCGAGATAGACCCAGATGTCGGTGATCTCCTCAGTCATCCTCGCTCTCCTGGGCGTTTTGAGGTGCTTTGTCCTTCATGAAGAACCGCATGGCGAGGGCGGTGACGCCGATGGTGATGAGCGTTGAGGCGAGCAGCGTTCCCCCGAGCTGGAGGCCTTCCGACCCTAGCCGGCTCGTGTGCTGCATGATGCCGACGCCAGCCGGCACGAAGAGGACGGCGAGATTGCCCAGAAGGCCGTCGCCCACGGTGGCGATGGAGTCGGGAATGCCGCCCCTGACGGCGAAGACCGTGAACAGAAGCGCCATGCCGATGACGGGGCCCGGAAGCGGAAGCCCCGTTGCGGCGACGAGAGCCTCGCCGACGAGCTGGCACAGAAGAATTCCGGTGAGCGCCCTAAGCAAGCGTATCACCGTGAGATAAGCGACTCGCGATCATGGGCGAGAGAATAGCTGCTACGGCGCGAGCGGAAAGAGTTAAAGGGCCGCTGTCCGATCAAACGCTACGTGAACTCGGCGCAACCAGAGGCGAATTGCGGGACGAGGTCCCGATCGCTCAGGCGTCGGCCGAGTGGGCAGGCGTTGCGAGCTCGGCCAGCGACGCTGCGAGAAAGCGCAACCACCGACGGCCTCTCGGTTCGATGCGCCATGTGACGAGGGCTGCGCCTTCCTTTTCCCGGCCCTGGCGGAACGCGGCAAGAAGCCGCAAGAGCCAGATCTCGTCACTCGAAGGCCAGCGCGTGCCGGGACGGTAAAACTCCAGCGTGATCGTGCCGTGTTTCGAGAGGCCTCGGAAAAACGCGTTCGACACGGTTTCGATGGCGCGGGGTTCCTTTCCGGCGAGCATCAGGCAGGCACGCTCGATCTCGGGCTTCGGCTGGAGCCGGCTTTTCAAGGCGAGCCAGCGGAGACGGTTGAGGAGATCGCGATCGCTCTCGGACAGGTCGCTCGCGCGAGTTTCGACAGTCGGACAGCTGCGCTTGCCGAACGGGATGACGACGGCCTCTTCCGGGGCTGTGTCCAGAAAAGACGCGAAGGTGCGAGCTGTGGCTGTCATGATCGGAACCGGCTTGTGATCTGCCAGTTTAGAATTCGTCTAAACTGCTGATTTTGTTGATTTCTCTTTAACAGAGCTAGTATGTCGGCGCAACGATGCCAGCCGCGCTGGCGTGTCACAGATGCTTTCGGGCGCTGGCAGGAGATATCCCGCTGGACATCGGCGCGCCGCTGGCATCGTCTGAAACCGACATCCGTTGCGTGGCTTGCGCCGCGTTGCACCAAATCCGAGGGACATCATCAATGGCCGGACTGTGGCGCGGGGCTCCATCGCCCTGCATCGATATCTGTAAACGCCCGGGGAAGGGCCCCTGCGTCGGCTGCGGCCTGACGAAGGACGAAAAGAAGCTGTTCAAGAAGAGCCGCAAGAAGGCCGACCGCAAGGCACTGTTTCGCCTGCTTCTGGCACGGCTCGAACAGACGGGCCGCAGGGATCGGTGGGAATTCCTCTACCGTCGCCGCTGCGCAAAGAAGGACCAGCCCTGTCCGCTCGACAAGCTGCAGGAGGCGAAGTCGGCTTGAGGTTCGCTGGCGGCGGCAGACGGCTGAAAACGCCCTCAACTTTCGTTGTGTTTTGCGGCATTAGGTTGCGGGGGGGGGGGAGCTCTTCTGGTTCCACTTCCCAAGACAATTGATGATGGGCTTCAAAAGGGGTCTTCTGACGAATGCGCGCTCTTGCTCTGGTATTTCTGTATCTAGTCAGTAGCGGAGGACTTGGCCTCGCATCTGAGCTTAAGACATTCGATCTGCCCTTGGTTGCTCCCGAAGGAATGTGCCGTCTCGACCCCGCAAATATCGGCCTCGAGTCCGTTGTGTTCGACGATGCGCGGGAAACGACCATGAACCTGAAGAACGTCTTGATCGCGATGTTCCTTCCATGCGGCGCGGACGATCCCACTACGATCGATCTCGATAGTTTGGATGGAACGCACATCACTGTGACTAGCCAAAATATGAAAAATGGCTATCTCTCCAAGAGTCCGCTGCCCCCCCCCCCAAGGAAGCGATGGCGTCTATGGAGCAGGCATTTCTGTCCATGAACACCGACCCGAGGTTCCGGGAGATTATTGGAAGGCAGCCTGAATTCGGAGAGTATGACGCCACCTTAGATCAACTGCAGGTGACCGAAATTGTGGAGCCGCGCGATGGCGACGTCCTCTATGTAAGAATGCTCTCACGCGCTACGACGCCTGAAGGTCAATTGACCATTCGGTCGATGACAGCCTACACGCAGGTTGACGGCTACGACGTATCGACTTCGATACACGACAGTCGCAGCCCTGACCTTTCTTATGAAGATATGGAAAAGATGCTTCGTTCGATGATGCAGACGCTTCGGGCGGATGCAAGGGGCATAGGCAGGTAGTTCTGCGGCTTAATCCACTGCCCATGACCGAAGGTGGCTGACGTCTGAGCGCAACTGTGCGAAGACGATCTCATGCGCTTTCCGCCCTCCTTTCTCGACGACATCCGTGCCCGCGTTCCGATCTCCGATGTGATCGGTCAGCGCGTGACCTGGGATCGGCGTAAATCCCGGCCTGCCAAGGGCGATCACTGGGCCTGCTGTCCGTTTCACGGCGAAAAGTCTCCGAGCTTTCACTGCGAGGACGACAAGGGCCGCTATCACTGTTTTGGTTGCGGCGTCTCCGGCGATCATTTCCGCTTTCTGACCGAGCTCGACGGGATGAGCTTTCCCGATGCGGTGGAGCGGCTGGCCGGTATGGCCGGCCTGTCGATGCCGGCGCCCGATCCCCAGGCCGAGCGGCGCGAGGAGAAGCGTGCGACCCTTCTCGATGCCCTGAGGCTTGCCTCGGAGTTTTTTCGCGAACGGCTGCAGGACAACGAAGGGGCCAAGGCGCGCGGCTATCTGCGCGATCGCGGCCTGACGCCTGCGACGCAAAAGCGCTTCGGGCTCGGTTTCGCGCCGGAGGGTCGGAACCGCCTGAAGGAGCATCTGGTCGCTAAGGGTGTGGGCAAGGCGGAGATCGAGGCCGCCGGGCTCGTCGTCCACGGTGACGACATCCCCGTCTCCTTCGACCGATTTCGCGACCGGATCATGTTTCCGATCCTCGATCCTTCGGAGCGATGCGTTGCCTTCGGCGGGCGGGCGATGTCGCCCAATGCCCGCGCCAAATATCTGAATTCGCCGGAAACCGATGTCTTTCACAAGGGCGCGATGCTCTACAATCTCGCCAATGCGAGGCGAGCGGCGAAGAGCGCCGGCACTTTCATCGTGGTCGAAGGCTACATGGACGTGATCGCCTTGGCCCAGGCCGGTTTTGATCACGCGGTCGCGCCGCTCGGCACCGCGTTGACGGAAGGCCAGATCGAGCTCTTGTGGCGCAATTCCACCGAGCCGGTTCTGTGTTTCGACGGAGACGGGGCCGGTCTTCGAGCCGCGCACCGGGCGGCCGAGATCGCGCTGCCCATGCTGAAGCCCGGTCGATCCCTGCGTTTCGCCCTGATGCCCGACGGCAAGGACCCGGACGACCTCGTGAAGGATGGCGGACCGGATGCCTTCAATGATGTTCTGGCGCAGGCCCGCCCCCTGTCGGATATGGTCTGGTCCCGCGAGACTGCCGGTTCGACCTTCGATACGCCGGAAGCGCGGGCCGAACTCGAGGCTCGCCTCAACCAGTTGACCCGGCAGATAGGCGACGAAAACGTTCGCCGACACTACCAGAGCGATATGCGTCAGAGGTTATCGACCTTTTTCGGCGGTGGATCGTCGCAGCGCGGCTATGGGGGAAAAAACGAACGCGGCGGCTATTCGCGGGGGGCAAGCGGCCAGAACCGGGGAGAGCGGCAAGGCCAGGCACCCGGTATGCGGCCGGCGATCTCGGACCGTCTCGCGCGATCCAGCCTCCTGCGATCCGCCGGCGGCCCCGCGCCCTCCTTGCGAGAGATCGCGATCGTGGTCGGTTTCGTGAACCATCCGGTGCTCATGCACGAAGCGTTCGACTACTTCGCCGATCTGGAGATCGATGCGCCCGATCTTGCCCGCCTGAGGGCTGCGGTGCTCGACATCTACGCCGAGCGCGCGCCGGACAGCCGGGATGTCATCGTCGATGGCTTGAAACGCACGGGCACGGATACGATTTTCGAGGCGTATGAAAGAAAGGCGCGCGAGGTACGGCTATGGCCGGTTCTCGCTGATGCTGCACCGGACGACGCCCGCGAGGCCCTGCGTCAGGCCTTGAATCTGCAGCATCGCTTCAAGGCGTTGACGCGCGAGCTGAGGCAGGCCGAACGACTGCTCGGCGAGGAGCCGACGCAGGGGACTTATGAGCACATGCGCGCGGTGAAAGCGGAAATCGAACGCCTGGAGACGACCGAAGCCCTGATAGATGGATTTGGCATCTTGTCGGGGCGCGCTGTTAAGACCATGTAAAGCATCAGAATTCCGTTCCCAATCGGCCACAGGCTGTCGCAGTGTCGCGTGCCGCGCGCGTTGCCGCGCAGGCTTGCGGCAAGCTGGGGCGTTTAAATATTGCCATTTGATGGTCGGGCACACATATACCGCCGCTGAACGCGATATAACGTTCATGTGATTGCGAGTTTCGAGACGACCGTGAACGGCGGAAAGCGAGCCTTGAGGGCCCCAAGTAGTCAAAGCGGCCTGAAAGAGGGTGCCTTCCCTCAGCGAGACGTCGCTGAGTGGACGGCAGGCAGCAGAACCCGGGTGGCGATGCCCGAAATCGGAGAATGAATCGTATGGCGACCAAGGTCAAAGAGAAAGAAGCGCCTGCGGACGAGCGCGCCGAAGCGGCGACCGACGGGCCCTTGCTGGACCTGTCCGATGACGCTGTAAAGAAAATGATCAAGGCCGCCAAGAAGCGCGGCTTCGTGACCATGGACAAGCTCAATTCGATGCTGTCCTCCGATGGCGTCACGTCCGATCAGGTCGAGGACCTGATGGCCATGCTCAACGACATGGGCATCAACGTCGTCGAGGACGACGAGGAGGGTGAGGCCGACAACGATAACGACAACGATAACGACGATTCCAATTCGTCGGGTTCGACCGAAGTCGCGGAAACCGGCAAGACCCAGGTCGCCACCACCGAGAAGAAGTCTTCGAGCGACCGTACCGACGATCCCGTGCGCATGTATCTGCGCGAGATGGGTTCGGTGGAATTGCTGTCGCGCGAAGGCGAGATCGCGATCGCCAAGCGCATCGAGGCTGGCCGCGAGACGATGATCGCCGGGCTCTGCGAGAGCCCCTTGACCTTCCAGGCCATCATCATCTGGCGCGACGAGCTGAACGATGGCAACATCCTTCTGCGCGACATCGTCGATCTGGAAGCGACCTATGCCGGGCCTGAGGCGAAAGCGCCGGCCGTTGCGGCGCCTGCGGGCGACGAAGGCGACGACGCGGAAGGCAAGGCGAAGGTTGCGACCGGTCCGCAGACGCGCCCAGGCGAGGCTCGTCCCGTGGGCACGGAAGAAGAGGACGAGGACGAGGACGACGAGGCGAACCTTTCCCTCGCCGCGATGGAGGCCGAGATCCTGCCTCAGGTGATGGACACGTTCGATCTCATCGCCGACACCTATTTCCGTCTTCGCAAGCTGCAGGACCAACAGGTCGAGAACCGTCTTCAGGCGACCGGCGCCCTGTCTCCGTCCCAAGAGAAATCCTACAAGAAGCTGAAGGAAGACCTCGTCGCGCTGGTCAAGGGGCTTTCGCTCAACCAGAACCGTATCGATGCGCTGGTCGAACAGCTGTACGACATCAACAAGCGGCTCGTTGGTAACGAGGGCAAGCTGCTGCGCCTTGGCGAATCCCATGGCGTGCGCCGCGATGAGTTCCTGAAGGAATATCAGGGCTCCGAGCTCGATCCGAACTGGACGCGGCGGGTGGCCAACCTGTCCGGCAAGGGCTGGCTCTCCTTCGTTCAGAAGGACAAGGAAAAGATCCAGCGCCTGCGCGGGGAAATCCAGAGCCTTGCGACCGAGACCGGTCTGGAAATCACCGAGTTCCGCCGCATCGTGCACATGGTGCAGAAGGGCGAGCGAGAGGCCCGGCAGGCGAAGAAGGAAATGGTCGAGGCGAACCTGCGTCTCGTGATTTCCATCGCCAAGAAGTACACCAATCGTGGCCTTCAGTTCCTGGACCTCATTCAGGAAGGCAATATCGGCCTGATGAAGGCCGTCGATAAGTTCGAATATCGCCGCGGCTACAAGTTCTCGACCTATGCGACGTGGTGGATCCGGCAGGCGATCACCCGCTCGATCGCCGACCAGGCCCGCACGATCCGCATTCCGGTGCATATGATCGAGACGATCAACAAGATCGTGCGCACCTCGCGCCAGATGCTGCACGAGATCGGTCGCGAACCGACCCCGGAAGAGTTGGCCGAAAAGCTGGCGATGCCGCTCGAAAAGGTCCGCAAGGTCCTGAAGATCGCCAAGGAGCCGATCTCCCTCGAAACGCCGGTGGGTGACGAGGAGGATTCGCATCTCGGCGACTTCATCGAGGACAAGAACGCGATCCTGCCGATCGATGCGGCGATTCAGGGCAATCTGCGCGAGACGACGACCCGCGTTCTCGCCTCACTCACGCCCCGCGAGGAGCGTGTCCTGCGCATGCGCTTCGGCATCGGCATGAACACCGACCACACGCTGGAAGAGGTTGGTCAGCAGTTCTCGGTGACCCGCGAGCGTATTCGCCAGATCGAGGCCAAGGCGCTGCGCAAGCTCAAGCATCCGAGCCGTTCGCGCAAGCTGCGCAGTTTCCTCGACAGCTGATTGAACACGGCGATGCCGGCGGTGATTGCGCCGGCATCGCCGCAAAGCCGGCGTTTTAAGCGTGCCGGCAGCTTGCTTTCCTTAAAACGATCCTGCATCTTTCTGACCATGAACATCTGCACGGCCATGTCTGCTCGGAGCACTGCCATCTCAGCCGGTGGCCGGTTTCGCATGTCTGGTCTTCTCCTCCTTAGCCGCGACCGTCGGGCCCGCTAAGGAAGGGGCGCCCGGCGGTCGGCTCAAGCCGGTCGGGTCTCTCCCGGAAATTCGGCTTCGCTCCTTCACATTTCGAGACCGATGGGCCGCGTGATCCGTGCGCGGCTTGAAAAGTTCGATCCGATCGCGGAAGACGCACGGTAAAGCTGCCGTGAATGCCGCCGATCGAGAAGGCGATTGAAGGACGACGATGTCTGCCATCCATAATATTCCGATGCCTGCGAGCGATACGACGATCGAGGCGAAGAAGCCGTTTCCCGAGGGGCGCGGCAAGACCATGACCAATGCGGCCGAGAAATACCGGCCCTATGGCCAGATCGATCTGCCCGATCGGACCTGGCCCTCGAAGACGATCGATACGCCGCCGATCTGGTGTTCCGTGGACCTGCGCGATGGCAATCAGGCCCTCGTCGATCCTATGGGCCAGGAGCGCAAGGCGCGATTCTTCGCGCTTCTGCTGGCCATGAACTTCAAGGAAGTCGAGATCGGTTTCCCCTCGGCCTCCCAGACCGATTTCGACTTCGTGCGCTGGTGTATCGAGGAGGGCGGGACGCCCGACGATGTCTCGCTGCAGGTGCTTGTCCAGTGCCGGCCCGAGCTGATCTCGCGAACCTTCGAGTCGCTGGAAGGCTCGGTGAGGCCGATCGTGCACTTCTACAATTCGACGAGTGAGCTTCAGCGCCGGGTCGTGTTCGACAAGGACCGGGCGGGGATCAAGCAGATTGCAACGGATGCGGCCAAGATGATCGCCGATATGGCGGCAAAAGCCGGCGGCGGCTATCGTTTCCAGTATTCACCGGAGAGCTTCACCGGCACCGAACTGGAATTTGCGGCCGAGGTCTGCAACGCGGTCGCCGAAATCATCCAGCCGACGCCGGAGAACAAGCTGATCGTCAATCTGCCGGCGACGGTCGAGATGTCGACGCCCAACATCCATGCCGACCAGATCGAATGGATGTGCCGCAATCTCGACAATCGGGAGAACCTCCTGGTCTCGATCCATCCGCACAATGATCGGGGCACGGCGGTCGCGGCGACGGAACTCGCCCTGATGGCAGGCGGCGACCGTGTGGAGGGCACGCTGTTCGGCAATGGCGAGCGGACCGGCAATGTCGATCTCGTGACCCTGGCCCTCAACATGTACACGCAAGGCGTCGATCCTTTGATCGACGTCTCCGACATCAACCGGATCAAGGATGTCTACGAATACTGCAACCAGCTCGCCGTCGGTGAGCGGCACCCTTATGTGGGCGAACTGGTCTATACCGCCTTTTCCGGCTCCCATCAGGACGCCATCAACAAGGGCATGAAGGCGGTACGTCAGCAGAACAAGCCGCTCTGGGAAGTGCCTTATCTGCCGATCGACCCGAAGGATGTCGGCCGGTCCTACGAGGCGATCATCCGCATCAACTCCCAGTCGGGCAAGGGCGGTATCGCCTACATCCTGCAGGAGGATTACGGGCTCAATCTGCCGCGCAATCTGCAGGTGGAGTTTCGCGAGGACATTCAGAGAATTACCGACGAAGAGGGCCGGGAGCTTCAGGGCAGCCGCATCTACGAGCGGTTCATGGAGCGCTATGTGACCCAGCCGGAAGGCCGTCTTCGCTTCATCAACCACGTCACGAAGCCCGATCCGAACGTTCCCGAGGGCCGGATCGTGGAGTCGACGATCATCGATCGCGGTGAGGAGATCTTGATCACCGGCAAGGGGACGGGGCCGATCGACGGCTTCATCGACGGTCTTTCCCGGCATATCGGTGTCGACATCTCGGTGCATGACTATTCCGAGCACTCTCTCGGAACGGGGTCGGATGCGCGGGCGATCTGCTACATGGAGATTGCCCATCCCGGTGGTCGGCTCTTTGGCGTCGCGATCAACAAGAATATCGTGACGGCCTCGCTCGTCGCGATTCTCTCGGCAGCCAACCGGATCATTGAAGGATCCGTCCAGCCCTGAGATCGCGGGACAGCAAAACTGAATCAGTCCGCTGTCTCGAAATGGCGCGACTGGTTCATTCCGGAACGGATGGCAGTGGCAGCATTGCCATCCGCTCGTCTATATGCGTCACCAGCGCGCAAATACCTTGGAACTGCCGCACATCGCCGATACATTAACGAATTATTCATGGTTTCGCAGGCGAGGCATAAGTTGATGGCGGAAAGCTCGGAGAAGGTCACGCCCCTCACAGGGACGAGACGCCTGGCAGATGCCGTGCGTGCCGCCAAGATTGCCGCAGCCCAGCGCTCGGATGTGGTGGTCGATATTCGCGAGGCAGACCGCGCCCGTCTCGAAATCCTCTCGGAAGAATTGAAGCCGATTGCCGACGAACTCGGCGGGGATGATCTGTTCGACTTCGTGCTGACCGGCGGCGTGACCTCCCGCTACTGGGTGGACGGAACGGCTCATGTCACCATGGCGCGTGATCGGCGCACCTATCGCTTCGTCCGTGAAACGCGCCTTGGCCGCGTCACGCTCGCCGAATCGACCGAACCTCGCAAGATCGCCGATCATGTGACGACCTATGTCGCGGAGCGCATCGTGGAGCGGGACCGCGCATTCGCGGTCGACGATGGCATTGGTGAGAAGGCGAGCGATCCCGCACGGTTCAAGACCCAGCCAGAGCGCGGCGTACAGCCGATGGCGAGCGACAAGACGAACCCGTCAGATGAGGGGGCGGAGCGCGACGGCGGCCGTTTCATCGTCGGCCTCGTCTGGTTCCTGCTCGGAACCGTTGTCGGCGCGGGCGTGCCTCTGGTTCTGTCCTACTTCTATCTTCTTTGATGGGGCTCGTTTGCCAGCGGGCGTTCTGACGAACCCACCCGTCCGCAACGCGTCGCTGCCAGAGTATTGTCTGGCGATGTATCGACGCGGAAGCAAGTCGCCTCCACACACTCGATGCCTTTACTTGGCGAGGAGAGCAGCGTTCGCGATAGGGACTGTTTCCAAGCGTTCGTTCGGTAGCAGTTGCGTTAAGTATTGTGATCGGAGGGGTGGATTCCAGTGTGAAGTGCAACGGCTCATGAGAAATGGATCTGGACGTCTTTGCCAAGCTCTTTGAGCATGGCCTGAAGCGGCGTGATGAAGCCGATGCATTACCTCGGCGTCGTGTTGATCGAGACGACGACGTCCTGAAGATCGGCTTCGGTGAGGGTGTCGAGATCGAGCGATCTCGGCAGCCATCGTCGCAATCGATTGTTGGCGTTTTCGACGCCGCCATTCTGCCACGAGGCGTAAGCGTCGCAGAACCAGGTGGTCATGCCGAAGAGGGCTTTGAGAAGGCCATGACGGGCAAATGTCGTGTCGTTGTCGAAGGTGACGGATGATCTGAGGTCGGCAGGGGCGCGCCGGAAGATCGTATTCATGGCCGAGATGGTTTCGGCGGCGATCTTCCCGGTCAGCCTTGTGGCGACCGTGATCCTCGTCTTTCGCTCATGAAGGACCAGCACCGGCTGCGCTCGCTTGCAGATGATCGGATCGCCCTCCCACATGCGTGCAATCGACGACACCAGCGATGCATTGGTTTCAGCCTGATCGGACCGTTCTTGCGTCGACGGCCTGCCCGTCGGAAAGAAGCTCCCGCTGACGCAACCAGTCCACGCCTTCATAGCTTTCGCTCATCCCGCGTTCGCGCTGGGTGAGCGACCAGTTTCCCGGCTCTCCCTCGATCTCGAACAGGTTATAGCGCGCAGCCGGCTTGTCTGCGCCGGGAGACTGGCTTGCCGATGGCACGCCCACCACGGGCACCTTGCGGTTGTCCGGGCCGTCCAGCCAGTAGAGGGTGTCGAGATGCGTGTGCCCGTGCAGGACGAGCTCGGCGCCGACATCACGGATGACCTTCGAGAAGAATTGCTTGCCGATCAGCCGCTTGTGCCAGGAAGCGGCGCCCGAGATCGGCGGATGGTGAATGAGAACAACCCGGAAATGCCCGGTCGAGCGGCAGCTTTCGAGCAGTTTCGCCAGTGCCAGTGCCTGGCCGCGGCGGAACGAGCCGGTCGCAAGGAACGGAGCGCTGGCCTCCGCCGTCGACACCCCGAAAATGGCGATCTTTCCGCGAACTCTCAGATAGGGAAACGAGTTGCCGATCGCCGCCAGCGGATTGTCGCCGATGAGATACTCGTACCACTCCCTGAAGGAGCGCTTGAGGGCACCCGGCACATAGGCGTCATGATTGCCGGGAACGAGCGAGACGTCGTGCGGCAGGCCAAGCTGCTCCAGCCAGATCCGCGCCGCCACCGTTTCCTTCTTGGTCGCGAGATTGACGAGATCGCCGGTGACCGCAATGTGGTCCGGTTGCTGGTGCTTCATGTCGAGGATGAGGTCGGTCAGCGTATCGCCGAACATGGACCGGCGCCGGTTGCGATGCCAATTGACATATCCGGTCACCCGCTTTGAGGCGAGCTCGCGAAGCGACAGCTCGGGCAGGGGACCAAGATGGATATCGGAAAGATGGGCAAGTCTGTACATTGAGAATCCTGATCGGTTCTCTCGTCAAATATGTCCTTGTTGGAGAAGAGAAACCCGATGCCGGCCCAGAAAATCGTTCGTCGTCTTATGCATCTTGGCTTTCTCGCAGCCCGGCCCATGACTCTGGGTGTGCGTGTTGCGGCTTTCGACGACGCAAGCCGTCTCTTTCTCGTGCGCCATACCTATGTTCCGGGCTGGTATATGCCGGGGGGCGGCGTCGATGCGGGCGAGACGGTAGAGGCGGCGGCTCGCCGAGAACTCGGCGAGGAAGCCAATATCGAGGCGCCGCAAGGACTTCGGCTGATGTCCGTCCACTTCAACACTTCCTCTTCGCGCCGCGATCATGTCATCGTCTATCGCGCCGACGGTGTGGTCCAAACCGAACCCAAGACGCCGGATCGGGAAATCGCCGAATCCGGCTTCTTCCCGGTGAACGATCTTCCAGCAGATATGACCGAGGCGACCCGGCGGCGCGTCGGCGAAATTTGCCATGGTGCGCCGCCCGATCCCTACTGGTGATGATGCCAGCCGGGCCGCTCAGGCGGCTGCCACGGCCGGCACCAGCCTGTCGCGGTTATGCGGAACGGTCAGGTCCTGCTGCGGTCCTTTCGGCACGATCCGGGTCGGATTGATGGTATCGTGGCTGGTGTAATAGTGACCCTTGATATGCTCGAAGTTCACGGTCTCGGCGATGCCGGGCCACTGGTAAAGTTCGAGCATGTATCCGAAGAGGTTCGGATAATCGGCGATCTGTTTGGCATTGCACTTGAAGTGGCCATGATAGACCGCGTCGAACCGGATCAGTGTGGTGAACAGCCGCCAGTCGGCTTCGGTGGGGTAGGGCGAACCGGCAAGATAACGCTGGCCCGACAGCCGGCCCTCCAAGACCTCAAGCGTATCGAAGAGGGTGTCGAAAGCCTCCTCGTAGGCATCCTGCTTGGTCGCAAAGCCCGTCTTGTAAACGCCGTTGTTCACGCCGTGGTAGACCATCTCGTTGATCGCGTCGATTTCCGAGAGGAAACCGGACGGCGTCAGATCGACGGTATTGTCCGCGAATTCCGAAAAGCCCGTGTTAAGAATACGGATCAGGTCGGCGGATTCGTTGTTGACGATCGTTTTGCGCTTCTTGTCCCAGAGAACCGGGACTGTGACGCGGCCCGTATAATTGGGGTCGGCTTCCAGATAGACCTCGTACAGCTTGTCCTTGCCGTTGACGCTGTCGGGTATCGCGCCCTCACGTTCCGAGAACTCCCAGCCGTTCTCGCCCATGTGATAGTCGACGACGGATAGCGAGATCACGTCCTCGAGGCCCTTCAGCTTGCGGGTGATCAGGATACGGTGCGCCCATGGGCAGGCGAGCGAGACATAGAGATGGTAACGGTCTGCTTCCGCCTCCTGCGCGTTCTGGCCGTCCGGACCCGGTGATCCATCATGTGTGACCCAGTCGCGAAAAACGGTCTTCGGTCGCTCGAACTTTCCGCCCGTCGAGTCCGTATCATACCACTTGTCCTGCCACTGGCCGTCGACGAGGAGGCCCATCGCCATCTCCTTTGCTTCTTGCGTTTCCGGCCTCGATTGAGCCCGCTTTGAAGAAGAGAACCTTAGCGAACTCTCCCGTGTTCCAAAGGCCAGGTCGCAAATGCCCCCTGTGAACGCAGCGTTATGCAAATCGATCAGGGGTGATGGACGGCCCCATCGAGCGCTGCTAAATGGTTCTGTATTGTGGAACCCGTGGATTTCGGCGACGCGCGATCGAGAAGAACGGAACTGGCCATGACCGACAGACGGCAGCGACGAAGCGGACTTTTGCGCCCCTAGCGCAATACGCCACGCGTTATGCTCTCGATCCCCGAGGCAGAGCGCTCAACGCGGCTGATGCCGCGACGTCCGAGTCGAACGGTCCGATCCATGTCTTTCCATGCCGACACAGCCGCTGATGCGGCCTCCACATATGCCATGACCGGTCCGATGCCGGCGTTTGATCCGTCCAGGATACGATACCGGCTTGAAACGCCGGCCGATGGTGAGACCATCGAGGCGATCGCCGAAGAGGCATTCGGCCCGGGACGCTACGTGCGGGCCGCCGAGCGCGTGCGCGAACTCTACCCGATCGTTCCATCCTTGTGTTTCGTGGCGAGCGACGGGGACGCGATCGCCGGGTCGGTGCGGATGACCGGTTTTGCCAATGCGCCTGAGCGGGCCCTGATGCTGGGTCCGCTCGCCGTGCGGCCGCATCTGAAAGGGCGTGGCATCGGAAAGACGCTCATGCGCCATGCTGCAAGGAAGGCTGGAGACGAAGGATATCGGGCGATCTATCTTGTTGGAGATCCGCCCTATTACGCGCTGCTCGGATATCGCGCGATCGAGCCGGGCCGGATCACCCTGCCGCGTCCCGCAGATCCGTCCCGCATTCTGGTGCTGGACTTATAAAAGACGCCGGGCGCTTCCGTCCGGCGCTTTCGACATGGCAGCTTCGTGGTCAGGCGCCGATGCGCACGATAGCGCGTGTCCTGAGGTCCACGATAACCGGCTGGCCATTATAATAGAAGTAGCCGAAATTGGCATGACCCTTGATGCTTTGCAGGTTCACCGAAGAGGGAACCGAGGCCCCCAGCGACGGCGGATTTTGCAACGAGGCGTTTTCCACCGGATTGCTGGCCGCATACTGGACCACGTTGTCCTGAGCGAATGCACTCGTGGTCATGAAGCCGATGCTTGCGGCGAGGGCGGCCGCCAATGCGATACCGAACCGTGACATTCCTGACTCCTGCATGCGTTTGAACGAGACAAACTCTCGCTATGATATGTGTATGACGAAGGCTTTATCGTGCGAATTCGTTGCGTCTTTGGCCATCCTCGGTGCGTTGGTTCGGGACTGTTGCAAACAAGCCGCAGTCGATCCTGCGGACCTGGAGACGGCTGACCTGCGCAAAACCGTTGATAGACGTTCGGATGCTCTTTCGCGCCGCGCGGCGCGTCTTTAGAACCCCACCCAAGGCATGAGCCGTTCCTGCCGCCCCGCAACAGCCGTCCGATCGAGCGAACATGTCAGCCGCGCCCGAGACCGCCCCGACGCCGATGATGGCGCAATTCATCGAGATCAAGGCGGCCAATCCCGATTGCCTACTGTTCTACCGGATGGGCGATTTCTACGAGCTGTTCTTCGATGATGCGGAAGAGGCCTCCCGCGCGCTCGGCATCACGCTGACGAAGCGCGGCAAGCATCTCGGCGAAGACATCCCGATGTGCGGCGTCCCGATCCATGCCGCCGACGATTACCTGCAGAAGCTCATCTCACTCGGCCATCGCGTCGCGATCTGCGAGCAGCTGGAGGACCCGGCCGAGGCAAAAAAGCGTGGCTCGAAATCCGTCGTCCGGCGCGATGTCGTCCGGCTCGTCACGCCGGGCACGATCACCGAGGAAACGCTCCTGGAGCCGGGGCAGGGCAATCATCTGATGACCGTCGCCCGGCTCGGCGGAAAGGCGAAAGGCGGCGACTATGCGCTGGCCTGGACCGATCTTTCCACCGGCGCGTTCTGGCTCGGCGAAACCGATGCGGATCGTCTGGAGGCCGATATCGCGGCCATCGAACCTTCCGAACTGGTGACCCACGACGACCTTTACGCCGACGAGCGGCTGGCCGGCCTCTTTCGCCGCTTCGGCAAGCGGGCGCGGCCCGAGCCGAAATCCTTCTTCGATGCGGCGACCGCGCCCAACCGGATCGCAAGTTTTTTCGGCGTGACGACGCTCGACGGGTTCGGCGAGTTCTCGCGAGCCGAGCTTTCGGCCGCCTCCGGGCTCATCGCCTATCTCGGCAAGACGCAACTCGATGCCCGGCCGGCGCTGAGACGGCCGCAACGCCGCCTTGCCGGTGCGGTCATGGAGATCGACCCGGCGACCCGCGCTTCGCTGGAGCTCACCCGCTCGGTGCAGGGCAAGCGGCAGGGCAGCCTTCTCGGCGTCATCGACCGCACGAAAAGCGGGGTTGGCGGCCGGCTTCTCGCAAGCCGGTTGTCGAGCCCGCTGACCGATGCGGCCGAGATTGCCACGCGTCAGGCATCGATCGGCTATTTCGTCGATGCGAGCGGATTGCGCTCCGAGATCCGGTCAAGTCTTGTGCGTCTGCCTGATATGGAGCGGGCGTTATCGCGGCTTGCGCTTGATCGCGGCGGCCCGCGCGATCTTCTCGGCATCAGGGCGGGTTTGCGCAGCGCTGCGGCGATTGCCGATAGGCTTGACGGCGAATTGCCGCCGGAGCTGGAAGCGTCCCGCGCCGAACTGACAGGTCTGCCATCGGATCTGCGGGACGTGCTGGAAGAGCTTCTGGGCGAAGAGGCACCGCTTGTGAAGCGAGATGGTGGCTTCGTCCGCGTCGGCGCGCTGCCCGAACTCGACGAGGCGCGCACGCTCCGCGAAGATGCCCGGCGCTTCGTTGCCGAACTTCAGGGCCGGCTCGCTGAGGAGACCGGTATCCGCTCCCTGAAGATCAAGCACAACAATGTGCTCGGTTTCTTCATCGAGGTGAACGAGGCGAACGGCAAGGCGCTGATGGCCGGCGAGACCGCCGATCACTTCATCCATCGCCAGACGCTGGCCTCCGCCATGCGCTTCACGACCACAGAACTCGCGGAGCTGCAGGAGCGGATCGTCAATGCGGGCGCGGATGCCCTGCGTATCGAACTCGAAACCTTCGACCGGCTGCGGGACGCGGTTGTGAGAGAAGCCGACCGGTTACAAAGCGCCTCCGCGGCGCTCGGTGCGATCGATGTCGCCGCAAGCCTTGCCGAGCTCGCCGTCTCGGAAGACTGGGTGCGCCCGAAAGTGGACGACAGCCTCGCCTTCGCGATCGACGGCGGACGCCATCCGGTGGTCGAGGCCGCGCTTGCCGCAGCCCAGGGCCCAAGCTTCGTCGCCAATGATTGCGATCTCTCGCCGCCGGGCTCTGCTTCCGATGCGGGCGCGATCTGGCTGGTCACCGGCCCCAATATGGGCGGTAAGTCCACCTTCCTGCGCCAGAATGCGCTGATCGCGATCCTCGCACAGATCGGCTCCTATGTGCCGGCGCGGGCTGCCCATATCGGTATCGTCGACCGGCTGTTTTCGCGGGTCGGTGCATCGGACGAACTTGCGGAAGGTCGCTCCACTTTCATGGTGGAGATGGTCGAGACGGCGGCGATCCTCAATCAGTCCGGGGAGCGGGCGCTCGTCATCCTTGACGAGATCGGGCGAGGCACCGCGACCTATGACGGTCTCTCGATCGCTTTTGCGGCCGTCGAGCATCTGCATGAGGTCAATTGCTGCCGATCGCTCTTTGCCACCCATTTTCACGAGATGACGGCGCTTTCGGAACGGCTCGTGCGGCTCTCGAACGTGACGATGCGGGTGAAGGAGTGGAAGGGCGACGTCGTGTTTCTGCACGAGGTCGGGCCCGGCGCTGCCGATCGCTCCTACGGCATTCAGGTGGCGAAGCTCGCAGGCCTGCCGAAATCGGTGGTCTCGCGCGCAAAGGCGGTGCTGGCGGAACTCGAACGCACGGATCAGGGAGAAAAGCGGGGGACGTTCCTCGACGATCTGCCGCTTTTCTCGGCTGCCGTGAAGCGCGCGGCGGAAGAGGAGGCGTCAGCCGCCGAGGCCGACCCGGTCGCCGAGGCCCTCAAGGAGATCGATCCCGATGTCCTGTCTCCACGCGAGGCGCTGGAGGCCCTTTATCGTCTGAAATCGATCGCATCCAGGGACTGATCGTCTCTCGACGACGGATTTCAAGGACGGCGTCCTGCGCCTTGAGCCTCCATCGGGAGCCTCCTGAAACAGGCGGACGCCCTATGAATTCGGCCGATCGAACCCTACCGTTCGAGCTGCGACTGGCGGACGCCGCCCGAGCGCTTCAGGTTCATGCCAATGACCGGAACGAGCTGGTTGGCGACGCGCACCGAGACGGTGATCGCCATCTGGTCCTCGCTTGCAAGACGGGCGACCATGGCGCCCTTCAGCTGCGCGCGGTCGAGACCAACCACCATCTTGTTGCCCTGAACCTCGCCGGAAACGATGTCGAGGCCCTTGCCCTTGGCGCCGTCCTGGAACGCGCCGCGATAGCCGCGACCTGCCTGAACGACTTCGGCCCGCATGGGCTGGGCGAAGAGCCCGACGCGGCAGGAGCCGTCGAGGACCATGCCGACGCGCTGGCTATGCTCAAGCCCGTCGAAGGTGCAGTTGAACTTCGTGCCCTTGTACTTGCCGGCGACGATCTCGCCGGGGCCCGTCCATTTGCCGACGACCTGACGGAAAAACTTCTTGTCGCCATTGGCGGCTGCCGGGCCCGAAGCAATCGCGCCGAAGGCGACAAGAGTGGCGAGGCCGAGGGTCTTCAGGCGCGACATGGATGAACCTTCCGGGCTGCGAGTAACGCTTCTCAATGATGCGCCAACTATCCGCTTGAATGGTTAACCGAGCCTTGCCAGAGCGACAATTCCAAAAGTGTTTCAACCCTCTCTGTTTCGCTTCGACTGTTGCCGGGAGGCAAATCGGGTCAGCTCACCAAGCACATCGCGAAGCTTCGGACGCTCCGTCGTCATGAAGGGAAATGGCCGGCAAAGGTCCATGGCGGCAAGGCCGATACGCGCAGTCAGAAGTCCGTTCACGATGCCTTCGCCGAGCCGCGCGGAGAGCTTTGCAGCGATGCCATGGCCGAGCATCTGGCCAACGAGATCGTCGCCGATCGCGATCGACCCGGTGACGGCCAGATGGGCGACGACGTCGCGCGTCAGGCGAATGAGACCGAGCGCGCCGGGGCGGGCGCCGTAAAGCTCCGACATGCGCCGGATCAGCTTGACGCTTTCGAACAGCACATAGGCGACATCGACCAGAGCCTTTGGGCTGACGGCGGTGACGACCGACGTCCGCTTCGATGTGGCAAGGACGAGCGCGACGGCCTGCGCGTCCAGGGGGCCGAGAATGTCGCGCTCCGCGATCCTGATAAGATCGGCGCCATCCACCACCTCGTCCTTCATGTCGGCGAGTTTCGTGCGGCCCGACAACGTCTCCGGGCGCGAGGAGACGATCGATGAGAGCCGCCTGACCGCTTGCTCCGCGCCTTCGCGCGAATTGGCATGGAAAGCTGCCTGGGATTCGCGGCGGTCCTTCTCAACCGCGGAAAGGCGCATCAGGCCGAGAGTTTCGCGAATGACGATGCCGATGACGGCAAGAACGAAAAGACCGGCTGCGGCAAGGGCCGTCCAGCCGAGCCAGTCGTAGCGGGCGAAAAGATCTCTGACGAGAGAATCGATCCACAGACCGATGCCGAGGGAAATCAGCGCGCCGAGGGCGCCAACTGCGATCTTGCCGAACGAAAACCTCTTGCGGGTCCGTGTCGCGACCGGCGGCATTGTCTCGGCGAGGTCCTCGTCGATCGCCTCGTCTGGCTCGTATTCCAGCATCTCGATCTGGTTGATCGCACGGGGCGCACGTCCGGGGCGCTCTTCGTCACGCGTGCGCGTCCGCTGCTCGCGACTGTCGTCCGGAAGTCTGAAGGACTGGGGACGCCGGCTCGGCGGCTCGTTCGGGCTCATCGAAGACGATCTCCGAGAAGGAATTCGAGCGCCCGGTCGAGCCGGATATGCGGAAGGGAAAGCGTCAGGCCTTCTTCCGAGCGTTCGAGCTTGGGCGGCCGGAAGCGCACGAAGCGGATTGGATCGGCGCGCTCGGCATGGCCGTCGGAATCCATGAAGAGCGATGTCGGGTCCTTCGGTAGGTCACCGGGAAAGACAGCGGTTTCGGTCCTGCCGTCGAAGGTTTCGTCGCCGATGGTCTCGCCGGCCTGCGGAACGCCGACGATCACCGGCAGGTCGTCGCCATTGTCCTCGATGCGCGCTTCGCGGGTTGCGCGGATCGCCGCCATCGCGATCACCTGGGTTTCCGCGCCGGAGAAGTCGGCACGCTTGACGGCACCCTCGACCAGCCGGCGCACGATCGCTTCCAGCCGCTTGTGGCTTTCCCGGTGGAGATGGTCCGCCTTGGTTGCCGCCACGAGAATCCGGTCGATCCGCCGGCTGAGGAGCGAGCCCAGCCAGCTCGACCGGCCCGGCCGGAAGCAGCGCAGGATGTCGGACAGGGCGATCTCAAGATCGCGCACGGCATCGGGCCCGGCATTGATCGCCTGAAGCGCGTCGACGAGAAGGATCTGCCTGTCGAGCCGGGCGAAGTGATCGCGGAAGAAGGGTTTGACCACGATCGTCTTGTAGGCTTCGTAACGCCTTTCGAGGACCGCACCGAGCGAGCCTTTCGGAAACACCTCGCCCTTCGTCGCGGGAAGCGGAGCGAAGGTGAGGGCCGGGGAGCCGTCGAGGTCCCCCGGCATCAGAAACCGGCCGGGCGGCAGGGTCGAAAGCGCCGTATTGTCAGAGCGCGCCTGGGTGAGATAGGCCGAGAATGCGCGGCTGAGCCGCTGGGCCGTGGGATCGTCCATCGGCGCTTTCGGATCGATGGTATCGAGCATATCCAGGAATTCGCCGGCGATTTCCCGGCGGCCGGGCAGGCGTGCGCGCTCGATCGATTCGCTTGAGAAATCGGCGAAGCTCTTGTCGATCAGCGGCAGGTCGAGCAGCCATTCGCCGGGATAGTCGACGATGTCGATCGACAGCTTGCCGCCCGAGAACATGCGCGACCAGCCGGAGGCGGATTCGAATTCGACCGTCAGGCGGAGTTCGGAAATCGCCCGCGTCGAATTCGGCCAGTCGCGATCCTCGAGGAGACGGGCGATATGGTCCTCGTACTGGAAGCGGGGCACCGCGTCGTCGGGCTGCTCTTCCAGATAGGTGCGCGCGACCCGGTCCTCCGCATATGCGGAGAACAGCGGCAGCCGTCCACCGTGCAGGAGATTGTGGACGAGCGAGGAGATGAAGACGGTCTTGCCGGCCCGCGAAAGCCCCGTGACGCCGAGCCGAACGGTCGGGTGGAAGAGGTCGGAGGTTCTGTCGGCGAGGTTGTCGAGCGCGATCCGTGCCTCGTCGGCGAATGATGCCATGGAGTGAGGGCCTGCTGTCTGGAGCCTGTGTTGAGGCTCCATATAGGTCGGGCAATCAAAGGCTGCGACGCGCGGGCGAAAGGTCTTGCCTCGGTCAGGCTATTTCGCGCGGCAGGAGGATACGCTCCATGACGCTGCCGCCGTTCTTCATACCCTCGAAACCGGTCTCGGCACTGATGGGTGCAAATTCGACGAAACCGCAGGTCGGCAGTCCCTCGCGAAGCTTGAACCAGGCCTTGCTGTCCTCGGCGACGAGGGAGAGGCAGAAATCCTCGATCATCGGATTGTGGCCGATGATCAGGACGCTCCGCGCATCCGGGACGGCGCACATGGCCGCGACGTAGGCTTCAGGTCCGAGAGCATAGAGGTCGTCCGACTTCACGATCTCGCCGATCGACGTGAACGCCGGCTCGACGATTTCCAGCGTTTCCCTGGCTCTGGTCGCGGTCGAGCATTGCACGCAATCGATCGCGATGCCGTCGGCTTCGATCGTTTCGGCAAGCCGTTTCGCATCCTCGCGTCCCCGATCGTCGAGGGCACGTTGATGATCCCGCTGACCGGGTAAGGCCCATGAAGAATGAGCGTGTCTCAAAACGAACAGTCGAAGCGGCGCCGATACCATAAAGGATGGATAAGCCGAACCGCGCGCGACGGCAATCCGTCTTGAGAACTTCATGACCACGCCCGTCGTCCTGAGGGCTGGAGAAAATCCCGGGTGCCCCGAAAACGTCTTGGTTTCCAAGCAGCTTGCCGGCACACGATCAACGCCGGCAGAAAGTCGGCGCAACAAATATTCAGGTCAGGAAAGCAAAGATGACGAGTTCGAAGGCGATCAAACCGAGCGCACTTGGCCTTCTGGCGGCGGCGGCCATTCTGTCGATGCCGGTGCTTGCGGGCGTTCAGCCGGCGGCCGCCCAGACAGCCAATGCCGAAAGCGCCATGCGCGGCACCATTTCGGTCACGGGCTTTGGTGAGGCGAGCGCGAAGCCCGACGAAGCCCGACTCAGCTTTACCGTTCTGCGGCAGGGCGAGAATGCGAAAGCGGCGGTCGACGCAACGAGCGCTGCCATGCGCGAGGTCATCGCCGGCATGCGCGATCTCGGCGCCGAGGATCGCGATCTCCAGACCGCGACCCTTCAGATCTACCCGCAATATGGCTCCTCCGACCAAACCCAGCCGGGTGGGCGGCAGCAGAACGAGATCGTCGGATACGAGGCGCGCAACACGCTTTCCGTCACCGTGCGCGATATCGCCAAGGTCGGCGACTATCTCGACCGCGCGATCGAGCTTGGCGTCAATCAGGGGGGCGATGTCAGTTTCGCCATCTCGGACGACGAGGCGCTTCTCAACGAGGCGCGGCGCGGCGCGATCGAGGACGGACGGGCGAAGGCGGAACTTTACGCCAAAACCGCCGGCGTCTCGATCGACCGGATCGTTTCGATCTCCGAGCCGTCGGCGGACCGTGGACCTCAGCCGCCCATGATACGGATGCGGATGGCTGCCGAGAGCGACGTTGGCGGCGTGCCGATCGAGGCCGGCGAAATCAGCCGCTCAACCTCGATTGACATGACGTTCTCGATCCGCGCGTCGAATTAACGCCCGCGAATGTGGCTGACCGGGCAGTGCGGGCGGTTCGCGAACCGAACGACGACCCGGTCTCCATGCAGACGACCCGCGACGGCTACACCCCTGCGCCCCGCCCGGATGACATGGGCACGATGAACGCCGATGCGGCTGGCCTTGCGAACGGCGCGCCGGGGGCTGCATCCGCGAGCCTGATGACCGCGCGCTCGATGGCCGCGATAGTGATCCCGGCCGCGATATTGCGTTTCCACATGGCCGTTGCCGATGGTGATGCCGAAGCCAACGCCATTGGCGGCGGCAGGGGCGGCAGATGCACCAATTGCCCCGAGTGATACGGCGGCGGCAAGACAGGCATTGCGAACGAATTCGGCGATCATGATGGGCTCCTGGGCTCTCGGATTTCGATATCCCGAGCATCGCACTGCCCATATGAACCCGTTCGGAAACCTGTGTTCATTGGACGTTCACGCCGGCAACCGCGCCATGGCGAGAGGTCGCCATGTGGCCGGCTTCGCGAAATATCGCGGCAGCGACGCAGTTTTCGCGGAACCCTCGCATGCTCGCGTGATTTGCTTTCTGAACGTTTGGTAACGATGTGGTCCGCAGCCTGGCGGGTCCGCGATCATTCAGTCCATGGGCCAAAAAAGATGAGCACGACGAAGAGCAGCGCGGGGCGTTACGCGGAATCACCTGCGGATATGCCGAAACAGGGCTGGAAAGACGTGGCTCTGCGGGTGAAGGACCGCTTCGAGGAGCACAGCGTGACGCTCGTTGCCGCTGGCATTACGTTTTACATTCTGCTGGCACTCTTTCCGGCCATCACCTCGCTCGTTTCGGTCTATGGCCTTGTCGCAGATCCCGCGACGATCGAGTCGCAGATCTCCAATCTTCAGGGTATCGTGCCGTCCGGAGCGCTCGACATTATCCAGTCACAGCTCGAACGCCTGACCAGCCAGACGAATTCATCGCTCTCCATCGCCTTCGCGATTTCTCTTCTCCTATCGATCTATTCGTCCACCAAGGGCGTGAAAGCCCTCTTCAAGGCGATGAACATTGCCTATGAGGAGAAGGAGGACCGGGGCTTCATCAAGCAGAACCTGATCTCGATGGCCTTCGTAATTGCCAGCATCATCCTGGCGATCCTGGCAATCGCGACCCTCGTCGTCATCCCCGCCATCCTCTCCCTGCTGCCGATCCCTTCCGAAGTGTCGGTGCTGCTCGCAGTCGTTCCGCCGATCGTTCTGGGATTGTTGGCACTGGCCTGGATCGCAGGGCTCTTCCGCTTCGGGCCAGACCGTCGCGCGCCAACGATCAAATGGCTGACTCCGGGCGCGGTGTTAACCACTCTCGGCTGGGTCATCGCCTCGGTTGCCTTCAGCTTCTATGCGTCCAATGTGAAGAACTTCGACGCCACCTATGGTTCGATGGCTTCGATCATCGTCTTCCTCATGTGGACGTGGATCATGATGATCGTGCTGCTGGCGGGCGCAGAGTTGAACGCCCAGCTCGAACATCAGACCGGCGTCGACACGACGGTCGGCGAGGACCGGGAGCCGGGAGATCGCCGCGCCGAACTCGCGGATCAGATCGCCGCGCTCCGCAACAAGGATTGACCTGGGTTCGAGGAGCCTCAAAAGAAAGCGCCGCCCAAAGCATGGCTCCGGGCGGCGTTCCTGCATTGAAGTCTGGACCATGAGACCCGAATTCGGAATCGGCCCTCTTGCTCCAGTCTTTTGTTTTCGCATCGGATTTTCCGAAAACCGGGATCCGCTTTTCGGTCCGATGTTTTAGCGTCTCGGTCAGATCTTACCGTCGAGACCCTGCTGGTAGTATTTGTGGGTGATCTTGTCCTGGTTCTCCAGAAGCCAGTCGATCGAAGGCTCGTTCTGCATCGCCTTGCGGATGGCGTTGGTCATGCCCTTGCGGTGGATGTCGAAGAGAACCTTGTGGTCGAGATCTTGAACATCGACGATCGTCGGCGCGAGCCAGACCGAACAGATGATGCCGAGATCGTTGACCCGGTCTTTCGGCAGAATGCCCTCACGCACCGCGTCGAGCACGCCGTTTGCGATGGCGAACTGCACCGTGCCCATCAGGATGTTGGTGTATTTCGGATTGTCCACCGTCACCTTCGAGGTGCAGAGCGTCACCGGACGCACCATGATGTCGGTGTTGAGAAGCGCGAAGACGCGGCTGTGGCCGGCGACCTGATCGCCGGTCAGGGTGGCGAGCGCAGTGCCCACCGGGCCGTCGAGCTCGCCGATGACCACTTCGGGTTCGGCCGCCGTGCCCGGAGGGCCTCCTGCGACGAGGGCTTCACCGGTGCGCATGATGATACGGTCGGACATGGATACTCCGCTTGATCCTTGGGTGCCGCAGCGGCGGTAGCAGATCGTACCGCCGCGCGGCAATCGCGCGGAATAGATTTTCCAGGCAGATGAACTCTACGTCAGGCAGCGAGCGGTTCGGGCGCCCGCGATCGGGCCGCAATCTCCATCTCGCCGGAGACCATTTCCGCCGTGATCGCCGAGAGCGTCCAGCCCAGGTGACCGTGGCCGGTGTTGTAGAAGACGCCCGGCCTGCGGCCGGCGCCAACGCGCGGCATCATGTTGGGCATCATCGGGCGAAGGCCCGCCCAGGGGGTGACCTGTTCGGTGGACACGCCCGGAAAACGCTTGCGACACCAGTCGACCAGAGGGCGGATGCGCGCCTCCTTGATGTCCTTGTTGAGGCCGGCGAATTCCGCCGTTCCCGCAAGCCGGAACCGGTTCGCGCCAAGGCGGCTCGTCACGATTTTCGCGTGATCGTCGAGAAGGCTCACATAGGGAGCGTTCGCGCGGCTTTCCTCGTCGTTGAGATGGACGGTGATGGAATAGCCCTTGACCGGATAGACGTTCACCCGGTCGCCGAGCTGGGCGGCAAACTCCCGGCTGGCAACGCCCGAACAGACGACGACGCCGTCAAATTCGCGGCGCTGGCTCTCGCCGTCGGGACCTGACGCGGTGACCGCGACACCGCCTGCGGGCAGTGCTTCGAGCCCTTCGACCGCATGCTGGTAAGCCATGGTCGCGCCGCGTTTGGCGCAGGCGTCCGAAAGATTGCGGGTGTAGAGATGGATGTCGCCCGTGAAATCGCTTTCGGTATAGAAACCACCGATGAAGCGCCCGTGGATGGTCGGCTCGATCTCGGCGATCTCGGTGGCTGACACCGCGCGCCGTTCGAGCCCGCCGCGCTGAAGGAGCTGGTTGACCCGCTTTGCCTCGTCGAATTCGGACTGTTCCTCGTAGATGTGGAGGATGCCGCGCGTTTCGGCGTCGAAGGAAAAGCCTTCGTCACTTGCCATTTCGAGGAGATGGCGCCGCGCCTCGATCGCGAGCCGCGTCGTCGCGATCGTGTTCTCCTGATAATTGCGCGAGGCCAGGACGAACTCGGCGAGCCAGGACATCTTGTGCCAGCTGGGCGCCGGATGGATCAGAAGCGGCGCATCCTTGCGCAGCATCCATTTCAGACCCTTCAGAAAGGTCGACGGCTTGTTCCAGACCTCTGCATTGGAGGCCGAAAGCTGGCCGCCATTGGCGAAGGACGTCTCCATGGCGGCATAGGGGTGACGGTCGTAAACGGTTACGTCAAAGCCGCGGCGGATGAGTTTGTATGTTGTGGTGATACCGGTGATACCAGCACCGACGACTGCGATGGTCTGCATAGCGAAACACTGGGCACGGCTTTCCAGGCCGACCCATCCCTACGCCCCGTCCGTTTTGAGCCTGAGAGTTTCACCGCCGCCGCGCCCACCGCGATATGGCGATTTTCTCCTTCGGCGGACCGTCAACGGTGAACGGTCACTCTTCGGACGTTTTGCGTCGCAGCCGGTCCCTTTGCCTGAGAGATTCCGGGGCGGTTGCTCCTTCGGCGCCGGCCTTGCGACCGAACTCTCCCGGCAGCGACGATACGAAAAAACGATAGCTCGATAGGCAATTCCAATCAAGCAATTTCGAGATCAACGTTAAGTCATGTCGGCGTCGTGAAGAGTGCGGCACGGCGGGCTTTCAAGACCCTCGGGAACGCCTGTCAGGCGTCCCACAAGTTCAAGCTTTTGCTTGTCCACACGATGTCTTCGGAAACGTCATGTACGTTTCGGCACAACTCTAAAGATCACGCCACATGACGAGGGCATCGACAAGACCCTTGTGCGGGTGTTGAAACCCTCCCGGAAGTCGCCCGACAGTCTCAAACCCGAGCGAATGCCACAGGCCGATCGCGCCGGTATTGGTCGATATGACGAAATTGAACTGCATTTTGAGGAAGCCGCGATCGCGCGCCGCCTCAAGCGAATGCTCGGCCATTCTGCGCGCGATCCCCCGTCCACGAGCTTCTGTGGCGACTGCATAGCCGCAATTGGCGATATGGGAGCCGCCGCCCGCCTGATTGCGCTTCAGGTAATAGGTGCCGAGAACCACGCCGCCGCTCTCGGCGACGAAGGTCGTCCTGTCGGCTCCGCACCAATAGGCGAGGGCGTCCGTCCGGGTCATCTCGCGATCGAGAGCATAGGTCTCGCCCTCGCATATGATCGGTCCGATGATATGCCAGATTGCGTCCGCGTCGCTCGGCTCGGCGACGCGGATGACAGGCGTCTCGGTCCGTTCGTGCACCGGGCTCAGGCCTTCAGAACGGTCTTTTCCGCGATCGTTGAATCGGCGTTGAGCTTGTAGACGATCGGAACACCTGTCGAGATCTCGTATTGCAGGATCTCGTCAGGCGTCATGCCTTCCAGCGCCATGACGAGCGCCCGGAGGCTGTTGCCGTGGGCCGAGACGATGACCGTCTTGCCGCTGAGGACCGTCGGCTGGATGTCGTGGAGATAATAGGGCCAGACCCGCGCGCCGGTATCCTTCAGGCTTTCGCCGTTCGGCGGTGGCACGTCGTAGGAGCGGCGCCACTGATGCACCTGATCGTCGCCCCATTTCTTGCGGGCGTCGTCCTTGTTGAGGCCGGCCAGATCGCCGTAGTCGCGTTCGTTGAGGGCGAGATTCTCGGTGATGTCGATGCCGGACTGCCCGATCTCCTCCAGGATCAGCTTCATCGTCCGCTGGGCGCGGCCAAGCTTGGATGTGAAGCCGAGATCGAACGTGTAGCCTGCCGCTTTCAGGCGTTGCCCACCGGCTTTGGCCTCTTCCACGCCCTGTTCGGTCAGATCAGGGTCCTTCCAGCCGGTGAAGAGGTTCTTTTTGTTCCATTCGCTCTGTCCGTGGCGGACGAGGACCAAGGTGCCCGACATGTGTTGTACGTTCCTTCCCGTGAAGATTGCTGCGTGTGGCGCGTTCAGCCGGTGAGGCCGAGAACGTCGCGCATGGAATAAAGACCCGGCGCGCGGCCGTTCGTCCAGATCGCGGCCGTGACGGCGCCACGTGCGAAAATTTCCCGATCGCCCGCTTTATGGGAGAGTTCGAGCCGCTCGCCTTCGCCGGCGAAGATAACGGAATGCTCGCCGACCACCGATCCGCCGCGCAGCGTCGCAAAGCCGATCGTGCCTTCTTCCCTTGGCCCGGTCTGACCGTCGCGGACGCGCACGCTGTTTTCGGATAGCGCGATCTCGCGGCCCTTGGCCGCGGCCTCTCCAAGGAGGAGCGCGGTGCCTGACGGCGCGTCGACCTTGTGCTTGTGATGCATTTCGAGAATTTCGATGTCGAAGAGATGGCGGGGCAGGGCGCGCGCCGCCTGTTCCACGAGGCCGGCGAGCAGATTGACGCCGAGGCTCATATTGCCCGACTTCACGATTGCGGTCTTCTCGGCCGATCCTGCGATCCTGTCCTCGTGATCGGCTGAAAATCCGGTGGTTCCGATCACATGGGCGCATCCGGCTTTCGCGGCCGCTTCCGACAACATGGCCGTTGCCGCAGGCGCGGAAAAATCGATGACGGCATCCGCGCGGGAAAGGGCGCTCGCGATATCCGAGGTGACCGAGACGCCGAGGCGCTTCAGGCCGGCGAGGCTTCCGGCGTCCTCTCCAAGTGAAGGCGAACTTGCCGAATCGAGCGCCGATACCAGAACGGCGCCCTCCATCTCGGAAACGATCTTGATGATCGTTCGGCCCATCCGTCCGGCTGCTCCGAACACCGCGATGCGTGTCTCAGCCATGCCTTGTTCCCTGGGCTTCCTGCTTCATCAATCTCTCGAGCCGTCAGGCGAGCGACAAGACCTCGTCGCCGCTTCGCCGCGTCTGGAGCGCGTAGAATCTGGCATAGAGGCCTTCGGGCCTGTCGACAAGTTCATCGTGTGTACCGCCCTCGACGATCTCACCGCCGTCCACGACAAGGATCTGATCGGCATTGACGATCGTGGATAGCCGATGCGCCACGACGATCGTGGTGCGATCCTTCATGGCGTTTTCGAGCGCTTCCTGAACGAGCGTCTCCGAGCGCGTGTCGAGTGCGCTCGTCGCCTCGTCGAGCAACAGGATCGGGGCATTTCGCACAAGGGCGCGTGCGATCGACAGGCGCTGGCGCTGGCCACCGGACAGCGTCACGCCGTTTTCGCCGAGCGGCGTATCGTAGCTGAGCGGCTGACGCAGGATGAACTCCTCGGCCTGGGCTTCTCGGGCCGCTTGCTCGATCTCGGCGTCGGTCGCATCCGTCCGGCCAAGGCGGATATTGTCGCGAATGGTGCCCTCGAAAAGATACGGAGCCTGAGGCACATAGGCGATCTGACCGCGCAGGGATTTCTTCGTGACGTCCCGAATATCGGTGCCGTCGACGGTGATCTCGCCGGTCTCCACATCGTAGAAACGCTGGATCAGGCTGATGATCGTCGACTTGCCGCCGCCAGATGCGCCGATGAGCGCCGTGGTGCGGCCGGCCGGCGCGACGAAACTGACCTGCTTCAAGACCGGTTCGCCAGCATGATAGCTGAAGGTGACGTCGTTGAATGCGATCTCGCCGGCCTCGATCTTGAGCGGGCGAGCCTGCGGCGCATCAGGCTGGCGCGGCTCGATGTCGAGGATCTCGTAGATCATCGAGGCGTTCACCATGGCCCGCTCGAGCTGCACCTGCATTCGGGCGAGGCGCCGGGCCGGATCATAGGCAAGAAGCAGCGCCGTGATGAAGGCGAACATCGCGCCCGGCGAATATCCGTAGACGATGGCGCGGTAGCCCGAATAGGCGATGACGCCGGCGATCGCGAGACCGGCGACGATCTCTGTCACCGGCGTCGTGCGCTCTGTGATGGAGGCGATGCGGTTGGAGCGCTGTTCGGCGGTCGTCACGAGGGTCTCGAGACGCTGCTTCAGGGGCTCTTCCATGGTGAAGGCCTTCAGCACCGTGATCCCCTGTGCGGCCTCCTGCATGGAGGCGAGAACCCGTGAATTGACGTCAACTACCTCGCGGGTCGCTGTGCGCAGCTTGCGCGCAAGGCTCGAGATCATCCACGCGATCGGCGGCGCGGCGAGAAGGGCGATGCCGGAGAGCAGCGGGTCCTGGTACAACATTACGCCGACGAGGAAGATCAGGCTCAGGAGATCGCGCGCGACCGACGTGATGGTGAGGTTCAGGGTATCGCGGATCCCGGTCACGTTCTGGTTGATCCGCGCTGCGAGCTGGGCGGACCGGTTGTCGGTGAAGAAATCCACCGACAGCTCCGTCAGCTTCGCGAAAAGCCGCCGCTGATAGCGCGCGATGATGTTGTTGCCGATCTGCGCGAGGATCACGCCCTGTCCATAGGTCGCAAGACCGCGCACGACGAAAGTCAGAAAGACGATTGCCGGCAGCGAGACGATGGCTGCGCGGTTGCCGTTGACGAAGATCTCGTCGATCACGTCGCGCATGACCCAGGCGAGAAAGGCTGTCGTCGCAGCAACGAGGACTAGGCAAACGATCGCAATCGAATATTGGCGAACGAACTCGTGCCCGTTCTCGGACAGCATGCGCCTCAGGAGCTGCAGCATCACGCCGCGATCTCCGGCCTTTTTCAGGCGCAGCTTTGGTTGCTCGGGCTTCGGAGCTTTGGTCTTTGTCTCGGTCATGTCGGCTGGCTATAGTGCTCGTTCCGCCTCGTGCCTACGCCAAATGGGTCGCAGCCCCGGAATTCTTCTTAGGCAATGCGATTTCACGTGGGACCGCGATATTCCTGCACCGCATCCCTGGAGGTGCTTGTCGAGCCGGTTCGCGCTGCGGGCGAGCGGGAAAAGCAGTCGATCGCCGAAGAGTTCTATGCCCTTGACGTTGCGGTCCCTCGCTTTCCCTAACGGTTCGGTAACCTCGCTCGCTTAAATTTGACCGTCATAAGGCTCGCGAATGTCGGGCCGGCATCAATGGAACGAGCAGGCTTAAGAAGGGGGGAGCGATGTCGATAGCAATGCGCCTCCTCCTTGGTGGGGTCACTTTTGCGGTGCTCGTTTGTGCCTTTGCGCTGTTTTCATTTCAAAACCAGTCGATGACGCACGGTATGGCGGCGAAGCTGCATGACAGCGCGACCGTTTCGCTCGATCGCCTTTACAAGGTTCAGGGTAAGGTCGACACCCTCAATGCGCATCTGAGCGGCCTTTTCGAGGTGCGTCGGGATACGCCGATGATGACGGAGCTCGAGAAGACGGAGTTCCGTAACGCGATTGAACGGATCAAGATCGATCTGAGCGACGTGCTTTCGGCGCCCCTTTCCGAGAAAGCGATCAAAGCCGTATCGGATATCCGTTACCCGCTGAGCATCCTGTCCGCGAGTGGAGGTAATATCTCCCATCGCAGCGCCAGGACGCAGCTGAGCAACATTTCCTACGCCATCGACACCGCTCTGCAGGCTGAGCTGCAGGATCTGACGGCATACAAGACTGACGTCGATCACAAAGCGGACACCAGTACCCTCATGACCATGATTGCGGTCGGGACGATCATGCTCGCTCTCATCGGCTACATGGTCTTCACATCGCGCTCCATTCGCGTGGCGCTGCGCGGTGCCTCCAGCACCGCAACGCATCTTGCTTCTGGCGCCTGGTCGGAACCGGTGACAATCCGCGGGCCGAGCGAGGTGAAGGAGATTCTGCGAAGCCTGTCGCAACTTCAGCAGAAATGCGAAGCGATGACCGAGACGATGTCGAACAAGACCGACAACCTCGCGAACCAGCTGGAAGCCAAACAGGATCAGATGGCGGCCGCGCTCAACAACATGACGCAGGCACTGTGTCTCCTGGACGGGAACAAGAACCTTCTCGTCTGGAACGAGGTGTTTACATATTATTTCGGCGAGCATGAGGTCGGAACCCCCGCCAGCAAGTTTCTGAGAGATCCGCGCTTGTCAGCGCCGCTCCCGCGCAACGAGACTTCTGTGATGAACACGGAGACCGAGCGGGGCGAGATCATGGAGGTCAAGCGTCGCGGGCTTTCCGACCGGGGCCTCGTCATAACCTTCGAGGACATCACGGAGCGCCAGCGTATTTCCGAACAGCTGGAGCATCTAGCCGCTCACGACGCACTGACCGATCTGCCGAACCGTCGGCGGTTCGGAGACGAGATCGAGGCGATCCTTTCCAAGCGCCGCGACGACTGCGCTCTGTTCGTTCTCGATCTGCGCAATTTCAAGGCGATCAACGACACCTATGGGCATCCGGTCGGCGATGGCGTGCTGGCGAAGGTCGGCGACCGGCTTCTTACCGCCTGCGGGCCGCGCGCCGTCGTTTCGCGGCTTGGGGGCGACGAATTCGGTATCCTCGTTACCGCGACGAAGGATCCCGACTGGCTGATCAACTTCGCAGAGAGCATCATGGAGTGCTTCACCGAGGCCTTCGAGGTCGGCGGTCGGCGGGTTCTCACCGCTCCCAGTATTGGCGTCACGGCCATTACGAAGGCCGAACGGGAAGGCGGAACGAGTGCCGACCTTCTCTTGCAGAACTGCGATCTGGCCCTCAACGAAGCCAAGCTGGAAGGCCGGCCGGGTTACCGGATCTTCGATCAGACGATGCGCGACCGCCAGCACATTCGCCGCGAGATGGAAGACGATCTGAGGCGGGCGCTGCAGAACAACGAACTCGAACTCTTCTATCAGCCTTTCGTCGATGCCGGACGCAAGGTCGTCAGCGGTTTCGAGGCCCTTTTGAGATGGCGCCATCCCGAAAAGGGCATGATCTCTCCTGGCGTCTTCATCCCGCTCGCCGAAGAGACGGGATTGATCGAGGAGATCGGCATCTGGTGTCTCCAGACCGCCTGCCGCGAAGCTGCAAGCTGGGATTCGGACATGACAATCTCGGTGAACTTCTCTCCGGTGCAGTTCAAGAGCGCGAGTCTGATCAACGATGTGGACGCCGCGCTCAGGGAAAGTCAGATCGATCCGCGCCGGGTTCAGGTCGAAGTGACCGAGTCCCTCTTCATCGACGAAAGCGAGAATATTCTCGCAACGCTGAAGGCTTTCCGCCGGCGAGGCCTGACGATCTCGATGGACGATTTCGGCACCGGCTATTCCTCGCTCGGCTATCTGTCGCGTTTCCCGTTCGACAAGATCAAGATCGATCAGTCCTTCATCCGCGACCTGTCGCGTCCCGAAAACATCGCCATCGTACGCTCGGTGATGGGCCTGTCGCGCGCACTCAACATGAAGGTTCTCGCCGAAGGAATCGAGACGCGCGAGCAGATGGATATCCTGGTTGCGGAAGGCTGCCGCGAAATGCAGGGCTATTTCTTCTCCAGGCCTGTACCCGCCGATGACATGCCTCTCGTGATCTCGGATATCACGCGCCGCTGGAGTGGCGATCTCGACCCGTCCTCCAATGCCAAGGGCATCGCTGCCTGACGAAAATCACGGTATTGCGATTACGGTATCCGTCTTAACGCTTGGAAAAGCATAAAAGTCTATCTGATTGGAACACGTGGTCGGCTGGGACCTGCAGGTCTTTGGGACTTTGCCGGCAGGACGGCCTCTTCCAACTAGCAGGGGCTTTCGAAGTCGATGCCTGACTTCTTCATTCCGTCCAGCGCTGCCGACAATATCGGCTGGAGCATCTGCGTTCTCGGCGGATGCCTCACTGCGCGGTTCCTGATCGAGCGCCTGGCGACACAAAGCGAAGATCCCTTCGTTGCGCGCCGCCGTCGGTTCACCGTTCGCGCTGTCACCAACGCGGTGATCGCGTTCGCACTTCTCGGTATCTGGCTTGCGGAGATCCAGAACGCCCTCCTGTCGCTGACGGCGGTCCTCGTCGCGCTCGTCGTCGCGACGAAAGAGCTGATCATGTGCGTTGCCGGTTCCGTGCTGCGTTTCGGCGGTCATCTCTTCAAGGTCGGGGACAGGATCGAGATCAACGGCATCCATGGCGAGGTCGTGGACCACGGCCTATTTTCGACGACGATCATGGAGCTTCCACCTCAGCATTTCGGCTTTTCCGGCACGGGACGGACCGTGATGCTGCCCAACTCCGTTCTTTTGTCCGGGCCGGTCAAGGTCGAGGCGCAGCCCCGCCACTATGCGCCGCACCGCTTTCTCTTGACGCTGGAGCAAGCCGTTCCGGTGAAGGATACGGCCCGGTTGATCGAGGCTGTGGCAAAGCGGGTTCTTGAGCCCGATCGCGAGCTTGCCTCGCGATTCCATCAGTTTGCGGCCCGCAAGGCCGGGGCGGATATTTCCGGCCCCGAAACATCGGTTCTGGTGGGAACGACCGACATCGGCAAGCTCCAGTTCCAGGTGGAAATCTATTGTCTCGTCAAGGATGCGGCCAAGCTCCAGAATGCGATCACCGCCGAGGTGGTCGACACCTTGCGGATCGGTGCGCGCGCGAATGCCACCGCCAAGGATGACGCGGGCGAGCGCGCATGGTCGGACGTAGCGAACCGCCTCAAATCGAGCGCTCCGGGGCCAAAGCGCGAGGCCGCCTGACCGGCTCGTCGGGACGGCTTTTCAGACAGCGCGATTAAAGATGTCGTCTGGCTGGCGATGGCCGCAACGCCGGTCGTGAAGACACACGATGAGGACGAGGCCTCGCCGCAGTCAGCAATCACGTCCCTTATGGTCGAGGAGAAGCTCGCAAGTGCTGAGCTTTCAAAGCGGTATGACCGCCGCGAGTGTCAGCACGGGCATAGGATCGACTTGTGGCGCGCTCAGCGTCCGGAAAATGCGATCGAGGTTTAAGCTTATCCGCGCCAGCGCCGGGCATTCGGCGGTCACCGCAGACACGCTTCACGAAACGGCGTGTCTTGGCGCGTTCGCCCCGTGTCGATCCATTGATCGGCACCGGTGAGTGCGATCAGATTTCCGGGGACGAGCTCCGACCATGGCGGAATGTGTTCTCAAGGCTTCAAACCACGCTTGGATTTCAGATCGCCGTCCGGGAGTGGGTTGACTGAGGCCACGCCGCGAATGCCTGGCCCCGTCGTCTCAAGCTGCAAGACCAATCGTCTTCTTTCTCACCTGAGTTTGAAGAGGCTGCAGGGTGAAGCGTTCAAGAAGGTCTGTCAGCTCCTGCGTCTGCGCGACAAGCTGATCGCAGGCACTCGAGGCCTCCTCGACCATAGTCGCGTTCTGCTGCGTGCCCTTGTCGATCAATCCGACCGCAACATTGATCTCTTCGAGACCGTTTCGCTGCGATCGAGCAGACCCGACGATCGCGGATACGTGGCCGCTGATGTCGCCGACTTCCTTGACGATCAGATCGAGCGCAGTGCCTGTTTGCGTCACGAGGTCTACACCGCGAGAGACCTGTTCTCCCGAGCGGGTGATGAGGCCCTTGATCTCCTTGGCGGCCTCCGAGGAGCGCGTTGCAAGGGCGCGCACTTCCTGAGCGACCACCGCGAAGCCCTTGCCGGACTCGCCGGCGCGCGCCGCCTCGACACCTGCGTTCAGGGCGAGAAGGCTCGTCTGAAAGGCGATCTCATCGATGACTCCGATGATCTTGCCGATTTCGTGCGCAGACCCCTCGATTTCTCCCATCGCGTTGACTGCTGTGCGAACGATCTTGCTCGAAGACTCCGCGTTCTTCTTTGTTTGGCCAACGAGGCCACCGGCATCCTCTGCACTCTTGGTAGAGGTCTGTACCTCTGCCGTGAGCTCATGCACCGTCGCCGATGTCTCTTCAACGGACGCTGCCTGTTGCTCGGTTCGCCGCGAGAGGTCGTCGGACGCCGCTTGTATCTCCGCAGTCGCGAAGTTGATGGAACGCGCCGTCTCGCGCACCTTGAGAAGGGTCGCGGCCAAATTTTCCAAAGAAGCGTTGAAGTCCTGACGCAGGGGTTCGAACTCTGCCGTGAACTCACGGTCTATGCGTGACGACAGGTCTCCGTCCGCCAGTCTGCCAAGGCCGTCTGCGATGGCTTCGACCGCAAGAACGCGGTCTGTGACATCGGTCGCATACTTCACGACCTTCACGACACGACCCTTGGTATCGAATATCGGATTGTATGATGCCTGGATGTGGACAACCCTGCCGTTCTTGCCGATCCGCTTGAACTCGTCGGCAACGTAGTTACCGGCCCGCAACCGATCCCAGAGCTGAGCATAGGCCGGCGATCCGGCGAGCTCCGGCTCGACGAATATTTTGTGATGCTTTCCAGCGATCTCATGGCGTTCGTAGCCGACGGCGCTCAGAAAATTGTCGTTGGCGTCGATGATCGTTCCGTCCGGCTGGAACTCGATTACGGCTTGCACGCGTAGAATTGCCTTCATCTTGGCATCGATTTCGAGATCGCGCTGTGCCATGGCCGTGATGTCAGTGGCGAATTTTACGACCCGCATGACCCGTCCCTTCTTGTCCAGAATGGGATTGTAAGTCGCCTCGATGACAATCTCACTGCCATCCTTGGTAAGCCGCGTGTACCGTCCGGCGTCGTACTTCCCTTCGCCGAGCCGCTTCCAGAACGCCGCATATTCCGGACTGTTGGCGTATTCCGTCTCACAGAAGATGCGATGATGGCGTCCGAGGATCTCCCTCTCTTCATAGCCGACAGCTTCGGCGAAGTTGCTATTGGCGCGGAGTATCGTACCATGGCGATCGAACTCGATTACAGCGAGTGATTTGTCCAAAGCCTGCGACAACGCATCGCCATAGGATGTCTTCCCAAACATTGTCGTCATACCTCCGCGCATTAATTCACGTCTGAAGGATTATCGTCTCAGCACTCAAGAAACCTTTAATTTTTTGATTGCGGGCTGTTAGGCGCAGGAAAAACCAAGTCAGAGCTAAGAAAATTTCAGAGTCACTTTAATATATATATAAGTCTAACTTATCGGTGTCATTTTATTAGAATTCACCACTGGACCCCAAATTTCAGATCCGGCCGAGCGTAGTCGACGAAACGGTTCTATGAAAAATGCAACCCATGCTCATATCTTGGTCAATTGGACGGCTGCACGTACTGCTAAAACAGTGGGGCGATCTATACTTGATGTAAGCGAAGAAACGACGAGCTAAGGTTCCTCAGCGGATCGCGTCGGACCGAGATGTCATCGCATCGGACACGAGATGTCCATGCTATCGACTTTGTTTTCTGTGTCGATCGTGCCTCTGGTCATCAAAGGCGGCTTCCGGCGCGACGATAGTTGCGCGCTCTTTGAGTCCGCTACTTAAAAAGGTTGAACTGTTTAAGACGGCTTGATGTCGGTAAAGTGTTGGTGGAGCTGAGCGGGATCGAACCGCTGACCTCGTCATTGCGAACGACGCGCTCTCCCAACTGAGCTACAGCCCCATCCACCTTGCGAGCGCGATTTACGGTCCGATTGGCCGGACTGTCAACGGGTTCGCTAAAGATTGCGGACAGTTTCCTTATGCTGCAGGGAACGGGCATTATGCTCGCTCCCCGGCTTCATGAGCCGTCTCTAGCGGTTCTTGAACTGGGCGCTGCGCTTCTGGACGAAGGCGGCCATCCCTTCCTTCTGGTCGTCCGTCGCGAAGGAGGCGTGGAAGAGCCGGCGTTCGTGCTTGAGGCCCGATTGCAGCGGGGTCTCGAATGCCTCCATCACCGCTTCCTTGGCCGCAAGCACCGCTGGCAGGGAGAAGTCTGCGATCTTTTCACCGATCTTCAGGGCATCTTCGAGAAGATTTGTTGTCTGAACGACCCGAGAGACGAGGCCGCAGGATTCGGCCTCCTTGGCGTCCATCATCCGTCCGGTGAGAACGAGGTCCATCGTCTTTGCCTTTCCGATGGAACGGGCGAGGCGCTGCGTGCCGCCCATGCCCGGCAAAATGCCGAGCGTGATCTCCGGCTGACCGAATTTGGCGTTTTCCGCTGCCAGAACGATGTCGCACATGGCCACCACCTCGCAGCCGCCGCCGAGCGCATAACCGCCGACCGCGGCAATCAAGGGCTTGCGGATGCGATCGAGGCGGCCCCAGTCCGCCCAGAGATCCTGCAGATAGGCCTCCGAATACTCGTAAGCCTCCATTTCCTTGACGTCGGCACCTGCCGCGAACGCCTTCTCCGTTCCCGTGAGAACGATCGCGCCGACCTTGCCGTCTGCGTCGAATTCCTCAGCCGCCTGACAGATCTCGCGCATCATCTGCTGGCTGAGCGCGTTCATCGCTTTCGGCCGGTTGAGTGTGATCAGCCCGACCCGGCCGCGCATCTCGGATTTGATGGTTTCGTAAGCCATTTGAATGATTGCCCCTTCCAAAAACGCTGGATTTTTCGTCGGCGTGCATCAAGAAAGCAAGCCCCGTGCGAAACGTCAGCTTGCGAGCCCACTTTCGTCGGCCCGACCGGGCGCGATGGCGGTCGCCGCCTAACGCTGGCATTCGGGGCAAAAGAAGGTCGAGCGACCCGACTGGACGATGCGCCTGATCATACCGTGACACCCTTCGCGTCGGCACGCATCGTCTTCCCGGCCGTAGACCCGGAACGAGTGTTGGAAATAGCCGAGCTCTCCATCCGCCTTGCGATAATCGCGCAAGGTCGAGCCGCCTGCCTCGATCGCATCGGCGATGGTTTCCCGGATATGGACCGCAAGCGCGTTCAGCCGCTCCGTCGGCTTGCCGTCCTTGCGAACGATCGAGCCAGCGAGCCGTCTTGGGCTGAGCCGAGAACGCCAGAGTGCCTCGCAGACATAGATGTTGCCGAGGCCTGCAATTGCCTTCTGGTCGAGAAGGGCGGCTTTGAGCGGTGTCTGCCTGTTGGCAAAGAGCGGGGCGAGGGCGTCGCCGGTCAGAGCATTTCCGGTCGGCTCGAGGCCGAGATTGCGGAAATGCGGATGGGCGTCGAGCTGCCCCGCCTCGATCAGCGTCATGTAGCCGAAGCGACGTGGATCGTTGAAGACGACCGACGGCCTCGAGCCGTCGTCGCGGCTGAGATCGAAGCGGACATGATCGTGCAGGCGCTCTTCCGAACGCGGATGAACGAAGGTGCCCGGAACGATCGCCTCGCCCTTCGTCTCGATTCGGAAGGAGCCGGACATGCCGAGATGCATTGCGAGGACCAGGCCGTCGCTCGTTTCGGCGATGAGATATTTCGCCCGCCGCGAAAGGCTTGCGATCACCGCGCCCTCCATCCGATCAGCGAAGCGATCGGGGAGGGGAAAGCGCAGATCGGGCCGCGCAAGATGAAGTTTGGAGACCCGCGCGCCCTCCATGACCGGCTGAAGGCCACGGCGAACCGTTTCCACCTCTGGCAATTCGGGCATTTGCGTATAAGTCCCACACAGCGAGACGCGGATCGTAACCGCGCCGACCAGATTCTTGACGGAGGGAAAGCCGCATTGCGGCGATAGGCCCTCTTTGACTTGTCCAACGGATATCGCCATTCGAGGCGATGCGTTCAAATGTTCAGGGTTGATGCCATGTCCGACAGCAGAGTGACAGATGCCGACGGGATGGAGACGAGCTACGGCTATTCCACGGTCTCGGGCCGTGAGGAAAAGCAGTCGCGCGTCAACGAGGTCTTCCATCGCGTCGCCAAGCGCTACGACCTGATGAACGATCTGATGTCCGCCGGCATGCACCGGGCCTGGAAGGACTCGATGGTCTCCTGGCTCGCTCCGCCGCACCGGGCCGGTTGGCGCTTTCTCGATGTGGCGGGCGGCACGGGCGATGTAGCCTTCAGGATCGTCGAGCGAACGGGCCGGCGCGCCGAGGGCACCGTGCTCGACATCAACGCCTCCATGCTGGGGGTTGGCGCCGAGCGGGCGGCCCGCAAGGGCATCTCCGACAATCTGCGCTTCGTCGAGGCGAATGCGGAGGATCTCGGCCTGCCGGACGCCGAGTTCGATGCCTATACGATCGCCTTCGGTATTCGGAACGTCCCGCGTATCGACAAGGCGCTGGCTGAGGCTTACCGCGTTTTGAAGCCGGGCGGACGCTTCCTGTGCCTCGAATTCTCCGAAGTCGACGTTCCGGGGCTGGATACGCTTTACGAGACCTGGTCGTTCAAGGGTATCCCCGCGATCGGTCAGCGCGTAGCCAATGATCGCGAATCCTATGAATATCTCGTCGAATCGATCCGCCGCTTTCCCAATCAGGAAAACTTCGCGGACCTGATCCGCAAGGCCGGCTTCGAGCGCGTCACCTATCGCAATCTCACCGGCGGGATCGCCGCGATCCATTCGGGCTGGAAGATTTGACGAGAGCGACGCCAATTGAAGTCGTGAACCAAGGCTGAGCATCCGTGGCCAATCCCATTCGAGGCACCTTCGCCCTTGCCCGCGCCGCATACGTGATGGCGCGCGAAGGGGTCGTCGGTACATTGCCGTCGGCGGGCATGCCGCCTGCCGCCCTGTTCGGCTACAAGATCGCGCGGCTGATCGAGCGCCGCAGCGTCGCGGGCCGCGAGCGGTCCGACCGGCTCTCGCGGGCGCTCAACCGGCTCGGTCCGTCCTATGTGAAGCTCGGCCAGTTCCTCGCGACGCGGCCCGATATCGTCGGCGCCAACATCGCGGGCGAACTCGGCGCATTGCAGGACAAGGTCCCGCCTTTTCCGGACGAGGAAGCGCGAAGGGAGATCGAGGTCACGCTCGGCCGGCCGATCAACGAGCTCTTCGCCGATCTCGGCGAGGTCGTCGGCGCTGCGTCCATCGCACAGGTTTATAAAGCGCGCATCGTGAACGCGGACGGCTTTGAGCGCGTCGCCGCCGTCAAGGTGATCCGGCCCAATGTCCGGGCACAGTTTCGACGCGAGCTCGATGCCTTCGCCTTCATCGCCCGTTTTCTGGAAAAGTTCGTTCCTTCCGCCCGCCGGCTGCGGCCGGTGGCTGTCGTCGAGACGCTGACCCAGTCGACCCGGATCGAGATGGATCTGCGGCTGGAAGCGGCCGCCGCCTCCGAAATGGCGGAAAATATCGCGGGCGATCCCGAATTTCGTGTGCCGGCGATCGACTGGGAGCGCACCGGCCGTGATGTCGTCACCATGGAGTGGATCGACGGCATCAAGATGAGCAATGTCTCGGCGATTCTTGCGGCGGGACACGATCCGAAGCGCCTCGCCGTCAATGTGGTCCAGTCTTTCCTTCGCCACGCCATGCGCGACGGCTTCTTCCATGCCGACATGCATCAGGGAAACCTGTTCGTCGCGCCCGATGGCGGTATCGTCGCCGTCGACATGGGCATCGTCGGTCGGCTCTCGGACGATTCGAAGCGCTTTCTGGCCGAGATCCTCTACGGCTTCATCAAGCGGGATTATCGGCGTGTCGCCGAGCTTCACTTCGAGGCGGGCTACGTGCCGCGCACGCAGGATGTGGCAAGCTTTGCCCAGGCATTGCGGGCGATTGGCGAGCCGATCTACGGACAGCCTGCCGAGACGATCTCGATGGGCCATCTCCTGTCGCTGCTCTTCGAGGTGACCGAGCTTTTCGAGATGAAGGCGCGCCCCGAACTCGTGCTTCTCCAGAAGACGATGGTCGTGGTCGAGGGCGTCGCGCGGACGTTCGATCCGAAATTCAACATGTGGGTGGCGGCGGAACCCGTCGTCTCCGACTACATCCTCAACGAGCTTGGGCCCGCGGCCAAGCTGCGCGATGCGCAGCAGGGCCTGAATGCCATCTTGCGGCTTGCGCGCAGGGGGCCGGATCTGGCCGTCGGTCTCGATGTGCTCGCCTCGCAATTGCCTGAGCTGATCGAGAACGGGTTGCGGCTCAACGACGACACGCTCGTCGAACTCGTGAAGGACTCGAAGGCGTCGATCATCCTTGGCCATGTCGAGCGTAGCGTGATCGCGTTGGCGCTGGTGGCGATTGCGTTCTCGATTATCTTCTCGGCATGATCTGATTTGTCTCAGACTCGGACACGGGTCTTCGATCTGTCGCGAACACTTTCAAGGCTGGACGCCATGGCAGAATTTAAAGTTGCTGAGACCGTTCTCGCACGGGTCGCGTGATGATGTCTCTCACCCAAAAACATATCCTTCTCATCGTCGGCGGCGGCATCGCTGCCTACAAGTCTCTCGACCTGATCCGCCGCCTGCGCGAGCGCGGCGCACTCGTGACGCCAGTCATGACCAGGGCGGCGGGGCATTTCGTGACCCCGCTTTCGGTCGGCGCGCTGTCGGCATCGAAAGTCTATGGCGATCTCTTCGACCGAGACGACGAACATGATGTCGGCCATATCCGTCTCGCGCGCAATCATGATCTCATTCTCGTCGCGCCGGCGACGGCGAACATCATGGCGAAATGCGCAAACGGCCTTGCCGATGATCTTGCGACAGCCGTGCTCCTTGCCGCGCGGGCTCCGATCCTGATGGCGCCGGCCATGAACCCCGCGATGTGGGACAATCCAGCGACGCGCAGGAACCATGCGACTCTTGAGAAAGACGGTATCCGTTTCGTCGGACCGAATTCCGGTGAGATGGCCGAAAGCGGGGAGGCCGGCGTCGGACGCATGGCCGAGCCGCTGGAAATCGTCGCGGCGGTCGAGGCCATGTTCGCCGATACGCCCCAAGTGCTCGCCGGCAAGCGGATCATCGTGACGTCGGGGCCGACGCATGAGCCGATCGATCCGGTGCGATATGTCGCCAATCGCTCCTCCGGCCGGCAGGGCCACGCGATCGCGGATGCGCTCGCGAAACTGGGGGCGGAGGTGACGCTCGTTTCGGGACCGGTGACCATCGCCGACCCGGCAGGTATCCACGTCGTCAAGGTCGAGACGGCGCGGGAGATGTTGAAGGCCGTCGAGACCGCCTTGCCCGCCGACGCCGCGATCTTCGTTGCGGCGGTCGCCGACTGGCGGGCCGCAAAGCCGGGCGAGACAAAGATCAAGAAAGACGGTAGCGGAGCGCCGACGATCGCCTTCGAGGAGAACCCGGACATCCTTGCGACGATCGGCCATTCGGATCGGCGACCCGGGCTGGTCGTTGGTTTTGCCGCCGAGACGAACGATGTCTTGCAAAATGCGCAAACCAAACTGGCCAAAAAGGGCGCCGATGTCATCGTCGCCAACGATGTTTCCGCAAGCGGTGGCGTGATGGGCGGCCTGGAAAATACGGTCCATCTGGTTACGGCCTCAGGCGTCGAGGACTGGCCGAAAATGGACAAGGCGGAGGTGGCGAAGCGTCTTGCTGACTGGATCGCCGGCAGGCTCTCGAAAGGAGATGTATCGTGACGGTCTCGCTCGCCTTCAGGCGTCTCGCGCACGGCGCCGGGATCGAACCTCCGGTTTACGAAAGCGAGGGAGCCGCCGGATGCGATATCCGTGCGGCGATCGACAAGGATCTCACGCTTAAGCCTGGCGAACGAACCCTCGTTCCGACCGGCTTTTCTTTCGCGGTGCCATCCGGTTACGAGATGCAGATCCGTCCACGCTCCGGTCTTGCCGCCCGGCATGGTGTCACGGTGCTGAATACGCCCGGAACGGTCGACAGCGATTACCGGGGCGAGGTGAAGGTGATCCTGATCAATCTGGGATCGGACCCGTTCACCCTTCGCCGCGGCGATCGAATCGCGCAGGCTGTCGTCGCACCGGTTACCCAGGCAGTCTTTTCCGAGGTCGACGATCTCGATGCCACCGTGCGCGGAGAGGGCGGTTTCGGATCGACCGGCGTTTGAAGCCTTCCTGCCTGGATGGATCAGACTGTCGCGGGCAGGCGGGGCTCCTCCGGGCGTCTCAGATAACCCATTCTTTCCTCAGGCGTCACGACCGTGAAGGTGACGCGGTTTCGGCCAAGATTCTTGGACCTGTAGCAGTTCTCGTCCGCCGCCTTGTAGAGCAATTCAAATCCCAGGGCTGAGGTCGTGAAAACGCCGCCGATGCTGACGGTCAGGCGGGCTTGCTGACCTCTAATGCCGATGGTGAGGAACGATACCCTGCTTCGGATGCGTTCTGCGATCGCTTCCGCCTGCTGCTGGGTGACACCATGGGCCGCCACGACGAATTCTTCGCCTCCCAGACGCCCGCAGATATCGCTGGCCCGCAAAGAATTGGCTGTCGTGCGGGCGATCGCCTTCAAGGCCTGGTCGCCAACCGGATGGCCGAAACGATCGTTGATGCGCTTGAAATGGTCGGCATCCAGAATGAGGAGCATGGTTCCGGTTCCAGTGCGGCCGTCGCTTTGCGTCGTCGCGATGTTCTCGAACCAGGCGCTCTTGAAGCCCTGACGGTTCAAGAGGCCGGTCAGGCGGTCCCGCATCGCGCGGTTCTTCCAGTCCTGCCGCTGGGTTTCCAGGATACTCGCCCGGATCATGATGTGCCCGATATGCACGGCTGCGACGATGAGAGACAGGATGACGGAAAAGACGACAACGCGCGTGAAAGCGGCGGCGGGAAAGTCGCTGAAGAAAAGCCACACGGCCACTGCGGACAGGACCGCAGTGGATGCAAACAAGATCAGGCATTCGGAGATAATCAATCGCAGGACGGCAGGTTGAACCGGCATGAGACAAACCTCGCAATGGATAAGTCCTCATGAATCGGCCTTATCCATTTAAACCCCACTGAAAATACTTTTGAAAATTGTCCGTATTCCAGATTTATTTCTCGTGGCGATGTGAGGCGATTTCGCGTGTGGGCGCACAAGTTTTCTATCCGAGCCGCTGCCATTGGTCGGTTCTTCCTCACAGAAGCGCTGCCCCTTTCCTATGTATATCCGTAGAGAACCGAATATGCGGCCCGCGCAAGAAGCGGGCGAACACGAACAGAGCAAGGGAGAAACGGAAAATGGACGATATCAGCCAGAACCAGGGCGCACGCACGCGCGGACGCGGGAAGATCTACGATTCCATTATCGACACGGTGGGCGACACGCCGCTTGTTCGGCTCAAGAAGCTCGCCGCCGAAAAGGGCGTGAAGGCCAATCTTCTCGCCAAGCTTGAATTCTTCAACCCGATCTCGTCCGTAAAGGATCGCATCGGTGTTGCGATGCTCGACAAGCTGGAGGCCGACGGCAAGATCGAGCCGGGCAAGACCACGCTGGTCGAGCCGACATCGGGTAATACCGGCATCGCGCTCGCCTTTGCCGCCGCCGCGAAGGGGTACAATCTGATCCTGACCATGCCGGAGACGATGTCGATCGAGCGCCGCAAGATGCTGCGTCTCCTCGGTGCTCAGCTGGTGCTGACCGAAGGCGCGAAGGGCATGAAGGGCGCGATCGCCCGCGCCGGCGAACTCGTCAACGAAATCCCGAACGCAGTCATCCCGCAGCAGTTCGAGAACCCGGCCAATCCGCAGATCCATCGTGAGACGACGGCCGAGGAAATCTGGAACGATACGGGCGGCGATGTCGACGTTCTCGTCTCGGGCATCGGCACGGGCGGAACCATCACCGGCGCCGGTCAGGTTCTGAAGAGCCGCAAACCCGGCATGCACGTGGTCGCGGTCGAGCCCCAGGATTCGCCGGTCCTGTCGGGCGGCCAGCCCGGCCCCCACAAGCTGCAGGGCATCGGTGCCGGTTTTGCGCCGAAGATTCTGGATCAGGGCGTTTATGACGAGGTGGTCACCGTCTCGAACGAAGAGTCTTTCGAAATGTCCCGGCTGGTCGCACGGCTCGAAGGCGTTCCGGTCGGGATCTCGTCGGGATCGGCTCTCGCCGCCGCCGTCAAGGTCGGCCAGCGCGATGAGATGGCCGGCAAGAATATCGTGATCATCATCCCGTCCTTTGCCGAGCGCTACCTCTCGACGGCGCTGTTCGACGGGCTGATGGATGAAGACGAACCGAAGGAGCCGCGCAAGGGCGCTCCGTCGATCTGAGCATTCGAACGGAATGCGGGAAACAGCCGCCGCCGGGGCAACCCGGTGGCGGCTTTTCCATGAGCGGGTCGCGGTGAGTAGGGGGCGTTCGGTATTTTTGAGCGCCTCTTGCGCGGACACGAACATATGACCGGCGGGGGCTGACGCCAATTGGCAAAGCCCACCCGCGCCCGATCACGCAGCGGGGGCTCGCCAATGCCGCAACCATTGCGCCTCCCGTGCCGTTCTCGCAGAAGTGGCGCTGCCCGCCATTCGTGCGGCGCGATAATTTGAAACGCTTGCAAATTCCTGCGACGACCGTGATGCTTACGGCACTGCACACAGGTCTTGAGTTCAAGTGCGTGCGGCCTGCCAGCGGGCAGAAATGGGGCATCGATACATGGCGCGATTGCGCAACTATTTTCTGACGGGGTTCATCGTCTGCGCCCCTCTGGCGATCACGGCATGGATCACCTGGTCCTTCATGCAATGGACGGATTCCTGGGTGAAGCCGTACATTCCCAGCCGTTTTCTGCCGGACAGCTATCTGCCCTTCGCCATTCCGGGCTTCGGCCTGATCGTTGCGCTGATCATCATAACGATCATCGGCTTCCTGACCGCGAACTTCATCGGCCGTACCATCATCAAATGGGGCGAGAATGTACTCGGGCGGATGCCGCTCGTGCGCACGGTCTATACGGCGCTGAAGCAGATATTCGAGACCGTGCTCGCCGACCGTTCGTCCTCCTTCAAGACAGCCGGTCTGATGGAATATCCGCGAAAGGGCGTCTGGTCTGTCGTCCTCATTGCGACGACAGCGAAGGGCGAGGTGGCACACGTCCTCTCCGACCAGGGCGAGGAGATGCTCGCGGTGTTCATGCCGCCGACGCCCAATCCGACCTCCGGATTCCTGATGTTCGTGCCGAAGGAAGATGTCCGAATTCTCAATATGAGCATCGAGCAGGCGCTGAAGCTCGTTGTCTCCGCCGGTCTGGTAACGGGCGATGAGAAGGAATCGCCGATGACCAAGAAGGAAGCGAGCCGGATCGTGGAAGAGCGCGCCCAGCGGGAAGCCGCGGAATAGGCTGCAACGCCGCCGTCGTCAGACCGCGCCCGGTCCGAAGATCGTCCAGCCGAGCCGCGTCGTCAGCGTTTCAAGCGCGATGCGGCCGAGATGGGAATTGCCGGTCGTATCGAGACCCGGCGACCAGACGCAGATCGAGGCCCGGCCCGGCACAATGGCGAGAATCGCGCCGCCGACGCCGCTCTTGCCGGGCAGGCCGACCCGGTAGGCGAATTCGCCCGAGCCGTCATAATGACCGCAGGTCAGCATGATCGCGTTGATACGCCGCGCCCGCTCGGGCGTGACGACGGAATAGCCGGTCTCCGGCCGCACACCATTGTTCGCGAGGAACCGGCCGGCCGTTGCGAGCTGCCGGCAGGTCATGGCGATGGCACAGTGATGGTAATAGACGCCGAGGGTGTACTCCACCGGATTGTCGAGGTTGCCGAAGCCCTTCATGAAATTGGCGAGCGCCCGGTTGTTGAAGCCGTGCTCTTCTTCCGACGCCGCAACGTTATGGTCGATAAAGACATTGTCGTCGTTGGCGAGGAACTGCATGAAGCGCAGGATCTCGCCGATCGCCTCGCGGGGTTGATGGCCGGCGAGAACGTGATCCGTGGTGACGATCGCCCCGGCATTGATGAACGGGTTGCGCGGAATGCCGCGCTCGCGCTCAAGCTGCACGATCGAATTGAACGGTGAGCCGGACGGCTCACGCCCCACCCGGTTCCAGAGCCGGTTGCCGACGAGCCCGAGGGCGAGCGTCAGCGTGAACACCTTCGACACGCTCTGGATCGAGAACGGCACATCGCAATCGCCCCCGCAGGCCACCTGCCCATCTTGCGTCACGACCGAGATCGCGAACTGGTTCGGATCGATGCGACCGAGCTCCGGGATATAACTCGCGACCGTGCCCCGGTCCGGCCGCGCGCGCATCTCGTCAGCGATTTCGGCGACGACGGTGTCGAGGGTGGATGGGGTCATGGGGCGGCTTTCGGTCGATCTCCTCTTCTCCTCATATGTTGCACCGCACGCGAAGGAAAGCTTCGCATGTGTCGATCGAGATCGTCTTCCGTGCGCGCATGGTCGATGGATACCAAAGGAAATTGCGATTGCAGCAGCTATCTAGGCGTGTTGTTAAGGATGGTTGCGGATTTAAAGAGAGGTCTACCGTCACGGAAACCAATTGTGGAAGGATTGCCCAGAATGGTCGCTTCGCCACAGCCAGCCAATTTCGACCGAGTCGTGACAGCCAAAGCCAACGCCTCAAGGCAGCCGGTGTGCGCATCTCGCTCGATGACTTCGGGACCGGGTATTCTTCGCTGAGCCCGATTCAGAAATTGCCGCTCGACAAGATCAAGGTGGACGGCAGCTTCGTGCATAACCTTGCGGACAGCGAGGCAAGCCGAAAGATCGTGAGTTCCGTGTCCGCCCTTTCGCGTGACCTATCCCTCTCCTGCGTCGTGGAGGATGTCGAAACGCGCGAGCAACTCGACATCCTCAAGGGCATCGGCTGCCACCTGATCCAGGGCTATTTCTTCTCCAAGCCGATGCGGAAAACCGACGTTGCCGCGTTTCTGGTCGGCCAATTCGAACTTCGAAGCAAAATCATTGCATGACGTGAAAAACCTTGGCGATCGAAAGGCGATCGAAAGGCGATCGCCGGGTCGACGAGGCCGAGGGCAAGCGTGAGCGTGAATATCTTCGAGACGCTCACGATCGAGTACAACACATCGCAATCGCCCAGCAGGGGACCTGCAATCTCTTCCGTAACGTCTTGTCACTTCAGCAAGTGAATGGCACTTTCTATCTTCTGCGGGTAACTGGGTGGGTCTATGACAAACAAGACGGTTTGGTCTCTGGTCGTGGTGGGGCTCTCGCTCAACCTCGCGGTTTCACCCGCGCAAGCGCGATCGAAGGCGGCGGACTGGCTGGTGCAGCAGCAGATCGCCGAGGCCTGTGACAGCGGCGGGACGATCGATACTGGCGGCGTGATCGAGCGCGATCTCGACGGCGACGGGGCCGCTGATCTGATCATCGCCCACGACAGCATCCGATGTTCCAACGGGCGCATGAGTTCGTTCTGCGGCATGCAGGTCTGTAGCGTCGAATTCTATCTGAGGCGTGGGAAACTGCTGAAGAATGTCGGAAGCATGCTCGGAAGCGGCGTCGAGGTGGAAGGCGGCCGGGTGCCCAAGATCTTCATGAATGCCCATGGGGGATCGCGAGGCTCCGTCCGTTGGAACGGTACGCGGTTTCGTTAGGTCTCCCTCTCAGGCATTTTGCTAATAGCCGCTCTTTATCGGCGCAGGGGCGAGGCAACGATACGCTGGGTGACCTTTCCCAACCGAAACGATGGGTCGACAGGATGAACTCTAAGCCACTGCAATCCGCTCTGATCGCCTGTCTTGCCTGTCTCGCGGCCGTCCCACCGGCAGCAGCGCGATCCAAGGCTGCCCAATGGCTGGTCGGTGAGGCATTGAAGGAGGCCTGTGGCAAGGGCGGCACGATCGACGATAGCGGCGTGATCGAGCGCGATCTCGACGGCGACGGGCCGGCCGATCTCATCATAGCCCATGATGCAGTCCAGTGTCCCGCAGGCCCAAGTGCCACCTGCGGCAATCAGGTCTGTGCCGTGAAGATCTATCTTCGGCGCGGCTCGCTGCTGGAGGAGTTCATCGCAACGCGCGGGAGCGCCGTTAAGGTTGGCACCGGCTCGCCGCCACCGATCTCCATGCGTCTCGAAGGCGGTGGTGAGGTCACGGCCCGTTGGGATGGTCAGACCTTTCGTTGATACCACGCGATCTTTGAAAGCCATGCTTCCGAAGGTCTGTCGGAAGCCCGAGCGGCGCTTGAGCCGGGCACCGGACGAGAATTGATCCTCTGGGCCAGTTCCCGTCCGGCGATTGGTTCAGACCAGACCCCATAAAGCGATCCGGCACCCAAGATCTGCCGCGCCCGTATCCCGTACGATCTCCGGCGTCAGGCGATAACTTGGTATCGCAAAACGCGTTCCGATTCTTGTCTGCGCGTCGGATGGATCGAAAAACCGGTGCCTGCCTTTCGCTTTACGCCTTTGTTTTGCCGTGTGATGTGATCTGAAATATCATGCAGTTTTTCGGCATCATGTTTCAACGCTGGCCGTGGCTTGCCGCCTCGAAGAGGTGCTTCAGGCCATGCGGCTGACAGCGGAAATATTGCGGCGGCGCGGTAACGCTCGCACCGAGCTCTGCGGCGGCGTGCCAGGGCCAACGGGGATCGTAGAGCATCGCGCGGGCAAGCGCGACCGCGTCTGCCTGACCTGTCTGGATCACCTGTTCGGCCTGCCGGGCATCGGTAACGAGACCCACCCCGATGACCGGGATCGACACGGCCTTTTTCACCGCTTCGGCAAAGTGCAGCTGGTAGCCTGGGCCGATCGGAATCTGCTGGTCCGGCGAAACACCGCCCGAGGACACGTGCATCGCGACACAGCCCCTCTCTTCGAGGGCCTTCGAAAACGCGACCGTGCCGTCGATATCCCATCCGCCTTCGACCCAGTCACTGGCCGAGACACGGACCCAGACCGGAAAATCGGCAGGAACGGCGGCCTTGACCGCGTCGAACACCGCAAGCGGAAAGCGCATGCGGTTTTCCAGTGAGCCACCGTATTGGTCGTCGCGCTTATTGGCGACCGGCGAAAGAAACTGGTGCAGAAGATAGCCGTGGGCAGCATGGAGCTCGATGCCTTGCAGACCAAGACCGACACTGCGCCGTGCAGCGGCCACGAAATCGTCGATCACGTTCTGAAGGCCCGCTTCGTCGAGTGCATCGGGGGCTTCCTCACCCTCCGCATGGGGGACAGCCGAAGGCGCCTTCGTGCGCCAACCCATAGGGTCGGTCGCCGGGATCTGGTTTCCGCCGTTCCAGGGCTTGGCACTGGACGCTTTGCGGCCCGCATGGGCCAGCTGGATCGCGAGCGGGATATCGGAATGAACGCGGATGGCGGCGATCACCTGAGCGAGCGCGGCTTCGTTTTCATCGGAATAAAGTCCGAGATCCCAGGCGGTGATCCGCGCTTCGGGTGACACACCGGTGGCCTCGAAGATGAGAAGGCCGGCGCCTGACAGGCTGAGGGACCCCAGATGCATCATGTGCCAGTCGGTCGCCGAGCCATTGTCGGCCGAATACTGGCACATGGGCGCGACGACGATACGGTTTGGAAGCCTAAGCGTGCCGAGATCAAGGGGCTGAAACAATGCGGCTGTCATGGACGTGAAGGCCCTTCCTGGGTGTGCCATTGGTGGCGGAGTGGATGGTTCGGCAGGACGCCAATGACCAGCCGCGTCTGTCCTGTCTATATCGTGCGCAACGGCTTAGGAAAGTCGACACCGGTCTGACCTCAAGACCTATCCCGACCGCAGCAGCCGAACCGCCTCGTCCTTGCCGAAGAGGTAAAGCAGCGTGCGGAGCGCTTCGCCGCGCTCCGATTTGAGATCCGGGTCCGTCGCGAGGATCAGTCGGGCATCGTCGCGGGCAACTTCCATGAGGTCGGCGTGGTGCTCCAGCCGGGCGAGGCGGAAGAACGGCATGCCGGACTGCTGGGTGCCGAGAAGATCGCCTTCGCCGCGCAGTTTCAGGTCTTCCTCCGCAATGCGGAAGCCGTCCTCGGTCTCGCGCATCACATTGATGCGGGCGGATGCCGTTTCGCCGAGCGGCGGGCGGTAGAGGAGGACGCAGGACGAGGCCTTCTCGCCGCGGCCCACCCGGCCGCGCAGCTGATGCAGCTGGGAAAGACCGAAGCGTTCCGCATGTTCGATGACGATGATGGAGGCGTCGGGCACGTCGACGCCGACCTCGATCACCGTCGTCGCGACGATGATCTGCGTGCGGCCCTCCTTGAAGGAGGCCATCGCCGCGTCCTTTTCCTCGCCCTTCATGCGGCCGTGGACGAGGCCCACCCGTTCGCCGAAAAACTGGCGCAGCACCTCCGCCCGTTCCTCGGCGGCTGTCAGGTCGCTCTTCTCGCTTTCCTCCACCAGGGGGCAGACCCAGTAGACCCGGTCGCCGGCCTCGATCGCCGAGCCGATGCGCTTGACGATGTCCGGTAGACGTTCATCGGCAAGGGCAACGGTGGTGATCGGCTTGCGGCCGGCGGGTTTGCCGGATAGCCGCGAGACGTCCATATCGCCGAAGGCTGCCAGCACCAGAGTACGTGGGATAGGCGTCGCGGTCATCACCAGAAGATCCGGCCGCTTGCCCTTGGCCGAGAGTTGCAGGCGCTGGTGAACGCCGAAGCGGTGCTGCTCGTCGACGACGACGAGACCGAGATCGTGATAATCGACGCTTTCCTGAAAGAGGGCGTGGGTGCCGACGATGATCCGGGTGTCGCCGCTCGCGATGCGGCCGAGCTTGGCCGCGCGGGTTTTGCCGGTGTCGCGGCCTGTGAGGATTTCGAGGGTGATTCCTGCTGCCTCGCACAGCGTGGCGAGGCCAGAGGCGTGCTGGCGGGCTAGAATTTCCGTCGGCGCGAGAAGGACGGACTGGACGCCGGCCTCCGCCGCGCGGGCCATGGCCATGAGCGCAACCACGGTCTTGCCCGCGCCCACATCGCCCTGAAGAAGGCGCAGCATGCGCTCCGGGCGCTCCATGTCGGCGAGAATATCGCCCACGGCGCTCGTCTGCGCGTCGGTGAGTTCGAAGGGAAGGGCGTGCTTCAGCCGGGCCAGCAGTGTACCATCGCCGGTGAGCGTTCGGCCGGAGGCGCCGCGCATCTTCTGGCGCGAGAGGGCGAGCGCGAGCTGATTGGCCAGGAACTCGTCATAGGCCAGCCGGCGGAAGGCGGGAGAGGCCGGATCGAGGTCGTTCGCGTTCGACGGATCATGAAGGCGGGCGAGAGCGCCTTTGAGCGCCGGAAAGGTCTGACGCTTGAAGACGCCCGGCTCGATCCATTCGGGAAGGTCCGGCGTTCGCTCCAGCGCCTGGGCGATCGCCCGCCGCAGAACCTTGCCGGAAAGCCCCGCCGTCAGCGGATAGATCGGCTCGACCAGCGAGAGGGTCTCGGCCTCCGCCAGCGGGGCGACGAAATCGGGATGCACGATCTGGGCGCGACCGTTGAACCATTCGACCTTGCCGGAGACGAGCATGGTCTCGCCGATGGGAAGAAGGTTTTCCAGCCATGCCGCCTTTGCGCGGAAATAGGTGAGGGCGATCTCGCCCGTCTCGTCATGGGCAAAGACCCGGTAAGGCGCGTTCGATTGCGCCCGGCCGGGCGGCTGATGCCGGTCGACCCTCACGGTGAGCGTGACGATGGAGCCCTGACCGGCCGAAAGGACTTCCTCGCGCCGGCGCCGGTCGATCAACCCGCTCGGCAGATGGAAGAGGAGATCGCGCACGCGCAGGGTCTGGCCGGGCCGCACGAGAAGGGTTTGCAGCAGTCCCGCAACCTTCGGTCCGACGCCTTCGAGGGTCGTGACGGCGGCAAACAGGGGATCGAGAACCGTGGGGCGCATGGGCGGAGGTTTGGCCGGTGAGCGGCGGTTTGGCAAGCCTGTAACTGGCTCTGGATTGCAAGCGTTTCGCAGTCCGGCGGCTAACCCTTTCGGGCCACCTTGTTGAAGCGCTCCACGAAGCGCCGGTCGTTCCAGTCCTTCCACCACCAGACCCATCGGCCTTCGAGGGAGAGGCCCCATTTATCCGCGACCGCTCGGCCATCGGCGGTGGAAAGAAGATTCAGCCAGTCCTTCTGGGGGCGATAGGACTTGAGGTCCTGTCCGAGCGCGGCGCGGCGAAGATTTTCGGCAAGAACCGGGCCCTCGCGTACCGCGAAGACGCCCGCCTTCGGGCGCGGATCGGGAAGAGCGGCGATGTCGCCGGCCGCAAAGAGGCTTGGGTGTGAAAGGCTGCACAAGGCCTCGTCCACCTTCACGAAGCCTTGGGGATCGAGCGAGAGGCCTGTCTGCCTCAGCCAGTCCTGCGCCGTGCTCGTCGTCGCCCAGACGATGGCGTCTGCCTCGATCTCTTCACCGCTGGCAAGAACCAGGCGGTCGGCTTGGGTTCGTGCGACGGGGGAACCGAGAACGGCCGCGATTCCCTTGTCCTCCAGCTTTCGGCGCATCCGCTCGCGGGTTCGCGGCGAGCGGTCGGTGAGAATCTCGGTCTTCTCACCAACCAATGTCAGCCGGAATGGACGGTTGCCGATTTCCCTGGGCAGACGGGCGGCAAAGGCGAAGATCAGTTCGACGCCGGCCGCGCCCGTGCCGACGACCGCAAGACGAAACGGCCCGGTGCCGGATTTCGCCTGGGCAAGAATGCCGTCGACGGTCTCGGTAAACCGGTCGATCGGCTTAACCGGAACGCCCGCCTCGGCCTCGCCCATGCCCGGCTGCGAGCCGATGTCGAGGGCAAGAAGATCGTAGTCAAGCCGGGCTCCGTTCCCGAGCGTCGCGGTCCGCGCCGCCGGATCGATCGCGGTGGCACGGTCGAGATGGAACTCGGCGCCGGAAAACGCGGCAAGCCCCGCCGCATCGATGGTCATTTCCTCGCTCGTATAACAGCCGGCGAGATAGCCCGGCAGCGAACCGGAATAGGGCGTGCGGCGGTGCGGCGTCACGAGCGTAAGCGTGACGCCGTGCTCCGGACGTTTGCCGAAGGCTTCGAGAACGTGGACGTTCGCGTGGCCGGCGCCGATGAGGAGAATACGGGTCTTCGGCGGCTCCGCGCCTTCCTTCGAAGGGCTCATAGGCGCAGACCCTGTCTGCTGATGGGGCGTATCGGCATCGTCTTATAGACGGAAAATGATCGCGAGAGAGAGGCGCTTATTTGACCTCCGCGCCTTCCACTTCTTTCACATTCGACGTTTCGTTCTCGGTCGAGCGCTCTGCCCCGTCTTCGTCGTCCTCGCCCGTGTCGTAACGCGGGTCGAGGGTGAATGTGACCGGGGTCTGGGTCCGTGCGAGCGGAATGGTCTGGAAGTCGCTGCGCTCTTCGAACGGGCGCGCACCACGACGGAAGGTCCGGTAGAAGGCGTAAGCCGCATAAAGCGCCGCCGCCACGCCGATAGACTGGAAGATGCCGATCGGGCCGAACAGCTCCATCAGGTAAGCTGCGTAGAGCGGACCGATCATGGTGCCGACGCCGTAAAGGATGAGAAGGCCGCTCGAAATCTTGATGAAATCGTTCGGGTCCGCATGGTCGTTCGAATGGGCGACGGCCAGCGAATATGAGGGATAGACCACGCCGCCGACGACGAAAGCGCCGGCGAGGAGCAGCGATGAACTGGCTGCGCCGAACTGCGCACCGGCCGCGGCGATGAAGACACCCATCGCGCCGACGGCGAGCATGACATAGCGTCGGTCCACCTTGTCGGAGATGCGTCCGAGCGGGATCTGGAAGACGATACCGCCAGCCATGGCAACGACGGTCAGCGATGCGATCTCCGTGGTGGACAGGCCGATCTGTTGGCCGAAAACCGGGGCCATGTTGTTCCAGGCGCCCGACATGACACCGGCAAGGAGCACGCCGACCGCGCCCACCGGCGAATTGCGGAACAACAGCTTGAGATCGATCGTGACGTTGGAAAGCGGGGCCGGCGAAGGGGCCCGTGACAGAGCGGTCGGCATCACGCCGAGGCAGAACAGGATGGCGCAGATCATGAACGAGGCTGCAACCGCCGGATCGGCGAGCGGCATGACATATTGGCCCGCCATCATCGCCGCCATGGTCACCACCATGTAGATCGAGAAGATCGCGCCGCGCGTTTCGTTGGTGACGCGCTCGTTCAGCCAGCTCTCGACGATCATGTAACAGCCGGCGAGAGCGAGGCCGCCCATGGCGCGAAAAATGATCCAGGCAATCGGTTCGACGACCAGCGCGCACAAAAGCACTGCGATGGCGAGAAGGGCAGAGAGCGAGGAGAATGTTCGCACATGCCCGGCGCTGCGCACGATGAGCGGCATGAACACGCATGCCCCCGTGAAGGCGATCGCATAGCTCGTACCGAGAAGACCGATTTCGTAGCTCGACCAGCCCTCGATCGCGGCGCGAACAGGAAGAAGGATCCCCTGGAGACCGGCGCCTGCCATGAGGAAGAAGGTCGATATGAGCAAAGCGGCGATCGGAAGGATTTGCCGGGTGAACTGCATGTGTGCCTCGCATCTTGCCGGACGAGACTTCTCGGTCCGGCGAGTGCGCCCTTACCGATGAAATATGACGGTGACGAGAGCGAAAAGAGCGACAGACCGATCGGTCATCGTCGCACCAAGCGGCGCAATCGTTTTGGAGCCTTGCATAAGGCCCCTGAAGGGCGCTGATTTTGAGCGAAGGGAGTCGTGCGCGCCGCACGGCTATCACGAAGTGGTGAGTTCCTTGAGCCTGGACTGCAGGAGCAGGAGATCCCGCCAGGCAAGGCGCTTTTGCGCAGGATTTCTGAGGAGATAGGCCGGATGCAGCATCGCCATCGCCGGGATCTGTCCGTCCTCGGAAAGGCTCATCGTGTAGCTCTTCCATTTGCCGCGAAGCCGCAGGATGCCTTCCCGCGCATCGAGAAGGGCGATCGAGGCAGGGTTGCCAAGGGTGACAAGAACCTTTGGGCGCACGAGCTCGATCTGCCGCTGAAGAAACGGCAGGCACATGGCCGTTTCGACGGGCGTCGGTGGTCGGTTGCCGGGCGGTCGCCACGGAACCGTGTTGGTGACGCGCACGTCGTCCCGCGCGATCCCGATCGCCATCAGCATCCGATCGAGGAGCTGGCCCGACCGCCCGACGAAAGGCTCGCCCGCCAGATCCTCGTCGCGGCCCGGCGCCTCGCCAACCAGCATCAGGTCGGCGTCTTCCCGTCCATTGCCGAAAACGCAGGATTTGGCAGTGACGCGGAGCGGGCATCCGTCGAAAGAAAGGAGAGCTTCCTTGAGTTCGGCAAGGTTGGCTGCGGACCGCGCTCGCTCGCGTGCATCAGCCACGGCGGCATCGCCGGAGACGGGAAGCGAAGGTGTCGGAAAGCTGTGCTTTGCCTCGTCGAGACGCGCATCGCGGGTGGGCTTGGCTATCGCTGGAGGCGCTTGCCTGCCAGACGTCTGCGCCGGATTGGGCTGGCTGCGTCCGTCATCTCGCCGCATCGCGCCGCCGGAACGCCGTTCGATTTCCGCCCGCGTTTCGGCGAAACGGTCACGGGCATGGTCTTCGAGCAGCGCATCGATGCCGGCCTCCGAATAGGAGGTCAGGAGAGCGATCGCCTGGCGTTGCAGTTCGATGTCGAGGTGATCGTCGGCCATGATGCGTTCTAACCGAAGCAGGGTTACCGGGATAGGCTTGCCGTCAGTGGCTGATCGACTGGGAGAAGAGATTGATGACGAGGACGCCCGCGAGGATGAGCGCAAGACCCGCGAAACCGGCGAAATCGATCGATGAGCGGAACCAGACGATATCGATCAGCGCCAGAAGCACGATGCCGGTCCCAGACCAGATCGCGTAGACGATGCCGACCGGAAGTGAGCGCAGCGGCAGGGACAGGAAATAGAACGCCAGCGCATAGGCGATGACCGTCACGATCGAGGGGCCAAGCCGCGTGAACCCGTCCGTCGTCTTCAGGGCAGTCGTACCGATGATTTCGCAGATGATGGCGATGAAAAGATAGAGATAGGTCACGATAAGGGGTGTCTTTACGCTGTAAGCTTCGTCCTGCCTTGTGAACCGGGCGCATGTTTGTCGCAAGCCGGCAGCTCGATGCCCATCCTGTTTGACCCATCGTGCGAAGCCGTTAGAACCAGTCAAAACCGTTCCATCGCCGGCTATGCTGGCCCAACCCCGAAAGCGACGACCTGCCCATGGCCGAGACCCCCGAAACCGAACCGCGCGAATCCATGGAATTCGACGTCGTCATCGTCGGAGCTGGTCCGGCGGGTCTTGCAGCCGCGATCCGTCTGAAACAGCTCGACGACAATCTTTCGGTTGTCGTCCTCGAAAAAGCGGCCGAAGTCGGCTCGCACATCCTGTCCGGCAATGTGCTCGATCCTTCGGCGCTCGACGCGCTGTTGCCTGAATGGCGAGAAGAAGAGACGCCGATCACCCAGAAGGTGACGGAAGACCGCTTCTACTATTACGGCCCCCAAGGCTCGATCCGCCTGCCGAACGCCCTCATGCCGAAGCTCATGAACAATCATGGCAATTACGTCGTCTCGCTCGGCCTCGTCTGCCAGTGGATGGCAGAGAAGGCCGAGGCGCTCGGTGTCGAGATCTATCCGGGTTTCGCTGCCAGCGAACTTTTGCGGGACGAGGAAAACCGGGTGATAGGCGTTGCGACCGGCGATATGGGCATCACGCGGGAAGGCGAGGAAGGTCCGCAATATCAGCGGGGCATGGCGCTTCTCGGCAAGTATGTCTTTCTCGGCGAAGGCGTGCGCGGCTCTCTTGCCAAGCAGGCGATCGCCGAACATGGCCTCGACGCGAACCGGGAGCCGCAGAAATTCGGCCTCGGCATCAAGGAAATGTGGGAGATCGCGCCGGAAAAGTCGCATCCCGGCCGGGTGCAGCATTCCTTCGGCTGGCCGCTCGATAGCGGCACGGGCGGCGGCTCGTTTCTCTATCACCTCGGCGACAACCGGGTTTACGTCGGCTTCGTCACCCATCTCAACTACAAGAACCCCTATCTTTCCCCATTTGAGGAGTTTCAGCGGTTCAAGACCCATGCCGACGTTGCCGAACTTCTGGAAGGCGGCAAGCGCATCGCCTATGGCGCGCGCGCCATCACAGAAGGCGGTTGGCAATCCGTGCCCCGGCTCGATTTTCCCGGCGGCGTGCTGATCGGCTGCTCGGCGGGCTTCGTGAATGTGCCGCGCATCAAGGGCGCCCACAATGCCATGTGGTCGGGCATGCTGGCGGCGGAAAAAGCCGCAGAAGCGATCGCGGCTGGTCGTGCGAACGACCGGCTCGAGGATTACGAGCGCGAATGGCGGTCCTCGGCGATCGGCCGCGACCTGAAGCCCGTACGCAACGTCAAGCCGCTCTGGTCGCAATACGGCACGGCTGTCGGCATCATGCTCGGCGGCATCGACATGTGGACGAATTCGCTCTTCGGTTTCTCGCCGTTCGGCACGAAGCCCCATGGCAAGGCCGATTACGAATGCTTGGAGCCGGCGGAGAACTTCAAGCCGATCGACTACCCGAAGCCCGACGGCAAGCTGACCTTCGACAGGGCGTCCTCGGTCTATCTCTCGAACACCAATCACGAGGAAGACCAGCCGGTCCATCTGCAGGTGAAAGATCCCGAACTGCAGCATTCATCGGAATTGCGGGTCTATGCCGGTCCCTCCCAGCGCTACTGCCCGGCCGGCGTCTACGAGTGGAACACCGAGGGCGGCCAGGAGACATTCGTCATCAACGGCCAGAACTGCGTCCACTGCAAGACCTGCGACATCAAGGACCCGAACCAGAACATCAACTGGGTCCCGCCCCAAGGCGGCGAGGGGCCGGTCTATCAGGAAATGTGATGCGTCGGAGGGGCGGCAGCGAAAGCGTTCAGACGCGACTTGAAAAAGGGGTCGTTCGTCCGCAACGCCGCCGGCCCTGTTGTGTTTGTCCAAGAGTTTAGCACGCGAAAGCGCTCAGATAAACGAAGGACGAACCATGCCTAGCGAGATCCCAGCACAGCATCAGGACCGCACGCCCGGCTCCGAAGCCGATATGACGCCGGCACCGGACTACACCCCGCGTTACAAGGGCTCGGACCGCGTCAAGGACAAGGTCGCCATCGTGACCGGCGGCGATAGCGGGATCGGCCGCGCGAGCGCCGTGCTCCTTGCCAGAGAGGGGGCGAAGGTCGCGGTCATGTATCTCGACGAGGACGAAGACGCCGAGACGACGAAGAAAGCCGTCGAGGCCGAGGGTGCCGAATGCCTGCTGATCCGCGGCGACGTGCGGGACAAGACGTTCTGCATTGAAGCCGTCAAGAAGACGGTCGAGGCGTTCGGCGGGCTCGATATCCTCGTCAACAATGCTGCCCATCAGGCCGTGGACGAAAACTTTCAGGAGCTTTCGCAGGAGTCTCTCGCCAAGCACTTCGAAACCAATGTCTATGGCTACGTCTACATGATGCAGGCCAGCCTCGATCATCTCAAAGAGGGATCGACCATCGTCAACGTGACCTCGGTGAACAGCTACAAGGGCAACGATACGCTGATCGCCTATTCCTCGACAAAGGGAGCGATCACCGCGCTCACGCGGTCGATGGCATCGAACCTTCTCGACAGGAAGATCCGGGTCAACGGCGTTGCACCGGGACCGGTCTGGACACCGTTCATCCCCATGTCGATGCCGGCCGAAATGGTCGAGGGCTTCGGCTCGGGCTCGCCCATGGGGCGCGCCGGCCAACCGAACGAGATCGCACCGTCGGTCCTCTTCCTTGCCTGCGAGGACTCGTCCTTCATGACCGGCCAGGTCCTGCATCCGAATGGCGGCAAGATCGTCGGGGCGTGATCCGCGTCGCCGGCCCCGCAGGCTCGTCATCGACCGGGTGAGGGGGGAAACCGGGCGACCTCATTGCTTTTATCACGGAGCTGTGATTGCCTTGATCCCAACCGGAGGAGCCAAATGAAGTCAATCATCGCCGCAAGCATGCTTTGTCTGCTGATGTCTGCGCCAGCGGCGCTGGCTCATTCGAAGGGTGAAACGACGCCTGCGGATGGCGAAACCGTCGCGTCCATCGAGACGATCTCGATGGACTTCGACAAGCCGATGCGGGTGACGGCGTTCAAGCTTTCGAAGAGCGGCGAGATGCTCGCCACCTCGAGCAAGCAGGGAATGGATATGGTGAGCGAATATCGCGCCGTGCCAGAATCTGCGCTCGTGCCGGGAGACTATACGGTCGAGTGGCGTGGTTTATCGCAGGATGGGCATCCGATGCAGGGTGAATTCAGCTTCACGATCTCCGAATAAACGGGCTTTCATGGCTTCATTAGAGGGTCTTGCGCCGATCGACGGCTTCGTCGTTGCAGCCGTCATCGCGAAGGCTCTTTCCTATGCCGCGGCATTCCTGGCCTTGGGGGGCGCGCTCTTCGCAGCCGTCTTCCCCAAGCTTCCCATTCGGGTTCAGACAGGGCTTGTGAGAACGACTGCGGCGGCGGCGGTTGCAGGGCTTTTGTTTCTCGTCGTCAGAATTGGCCTGCGTGCTGCCCGCATATCCGGCATGGGCGTCGAGGGCATGACTGATCCGACAATGGTCTTGATCGTTTGGGAAAGCCCGCTTGGAACGGCAGTGTTCGTCCAGGCGCTTGGTTTTTTCCTCACGCTGGCAGTTCTCCTGCGTGGTCCGATCCCGCAGACGCTATCGGTGATTGGCGCGACGCTGATCGCAATCGCTTTCACCGAGGTCGGGCATAGTCTCGGCGATGAACGCGCGCTCCTCGCAACTTTTTTGGCCGTGCATATCCTCACCGGAGCTTTCTGGGTGGGCGCTCTCTATCCCCTTTTTCGTGCCAGCAGCGACGTTGACGAAGGACCGGCGATCCTCGAACGTTTCGGCCGAATCGCGAGCGCGAGCGTTTTGATCCTGGTTTTGGCGGGCACCGCATTTGCGTATATTTCGGTCGGCTCGCTTTCGGCTTTGATCAACACGGCCTATGGGCTGCTGCTTCTTGCAAAGATCGCCCTTGTCGCTCTCCTTCTGGGGCTTGCGGCGGTCAACAAGATGCGTCTCGTGCCAGGGATCGCCACCGGCGTTCCGGGTGCGGTCCCGGCGTTCCGCCATTCGGTTATGTTCGAAGCCTGTCTCGTCGCGCTGATCCTTTTGGTGACCGCGACCTTGACGAGCATAACGACGCCGCCGATGAATCTATAGTTCCGGACATACGGACTGCCTCACGTTTCGAGCCACGCGCGAATCTGCAAAATCCGTGTTAGCGTGCCTGCAAACGTCTTTGGGAGGAGACACACGTGCACGCCTTGATGATGGACGTCCCGCTGCTCGTTTCGAGCATTCTCGACCATGCCGCGAAGTATCATTCCGATACCGAAGTCGTGTCGGCCGGGCCGGGTGGTGCGATCACGCGCAAGACCTATGGCGAGGTGGCGAAGCGCTCGGCGCAGCTTGCCCATGCGCTCGACGACCTGGGCATGGGGGAAGGCGACCGGATCGCGACACTCGCCTGGAACTCCAACCGGCATCTCGAACTCTATTTTGGCGTCGGCGGCTCGGGAAAGGTCTGCCACACGATCAATCCACGGCTTTTTCCAGAGCAGGTCGCCTTCATCCTGAACCACGCCGAGGATCGGATGATCTTCGTCGAACCGATGTTCGTGCCGCTCCTCGATAAGCTGGCCGGCGAGATTCCATCCGGCACGAAGATCGTGGTTCTCTGCGAGAGGGACGAGATGCCGACCTCCGAGGCTCTCTCCGATCTCGTCTCCTACGAGACGCTGATCGCGGGCAAGCCCGAGACCTACGAGTGGCCGCTTCTTGACGAGAACACGGCCTGCAGCCTCTGCTACACCTCAGGCACCACGGGCAATCCGAAAGGCGTCCTCTACTCCCACCGCTCATCGGTGCTTCATGCGATGGCAATTGCCTGGCCCGATGGGATCGGTCTTTCCGGTGCGGACTGCGCCTGTCTCGTGGTCCCGATGTTTCACGTCAACGCTTGGGGGCTGCCCTATGCCTGTCCGATGATGGGCACGAAGATGGTGATGCCGGGGGCGAACCTCGACGGCGCAAGTCTTCAGAAGCTGTTCGACGAAGAGGGCGTGACGATGTCGGCCGGTGTGCCGACGGTCTGGATGGGCCTGACTGCGCATATGGAAGAAAAGGGCGCGACCTTCAAAACGCTCGACCGGGTCGCCGTCGGCGGTTCGGCGATGCCCGCGCCGCTGATCGAGCGGATGAACAAGCTCGGCGTCTCTGTGCGCCATGCCTGGGGCATGACCGAAACGAGCCCGGTGGGCCTTGCGAGCGCCCTCAAGCCGAAGCACCGGGATCTTTCGGACGACAAGCGTCTGGAGCTCAATTCCAAGCAGGGCCGGCCGCTCTTCGGAATGGAGTTTCGCGTGGAGAACTCCAAGGGAAAGGAAGTCGCGCGCGACGGCAAGGAATACGGCGCGCTTCTGGTGCGCGGGCCATGGGTCGCCAAACGCTATTTCGGTGCCGGCTCCGACAGCCCGTCTTTCCGCGAGGACGGCTGGTTCGAGACGGGCGATGTGGTGACGATGGATGAGGACGGCTATGTCCAGATCGTCGACCGCACCAAGGACGTCATCAAGTCCGGTGGCGAGTGGATTTCTTCGATCGAGCTCGAAAACGTCGCTACCGGCCATCCCGCGGTGAAGGAAGCAGCGGTCGTTGCGAAAGTGGACGAGAAGTGGGGCGAACGACCGGTTCTCTTCATCGTCCCGAAGAACGAGGGCGACCAGCCATCAGCTGCGGACATGCAGGCCTTTTACGAAGGTAAAGTCGCTAAATGGTGCATCCCTGACGACGTGCGCGTCGTGGAAGAGCTGCCCCACACGGCGACCGGCAAGCTGCGCAAGGCCGATATCCGGGACATGCTCTGAAGAAGAGCGCCAGAATTGCAGGACGCACGAAATAACCGATCGACGCGCGGCCAAAAGCGCAAGCGCCGCACGGACAGCCGACGGATATTCGAAAGCCATGCTTTCCAGTAATCGTCGGAATCAAGCAGACGACTGGGAGGAGACAGAAGTCGCATGACCGCCAATATCTTTGAGACCGATCTTCCGAAGACCGGTGCCAATCACGTCCCGCTAACACCGATTGCCTTCATCGAGCGGGCAGCTTCTGTCTATCCGAACTACACGGCGGTGGTGCATGGCAAGGTCCGCCGCTCGTGGGACGAGACCTTCACCCGCGTAAAAAAGATGGCGAACGCTTTGAAGAAGCGCGGGATCGGCCCCGGCAAGGCGGTCTCGGCGATCCTCGCCAACACGCCGGAAATGTTCGAACTGCACTTTGCCGTGCCGATGACGGGCGGCGTTCTCAACACGATCAACACCCGGCTCGACGCGGCGGCGGTGGGCTTCATCCTGAACCATGCGGAAGCCGACATCTTCATGGTCGATCCGGAATTTGCAGAAATCGCCAAGGGCGCGGTCGCGGAGGCGGGCCGCGACATTCTGATCGTCGATGTGCCGGACGAGATGTATGAGGGCGGCAACGGCCCGATCGGCTCCATGACCTATGACGAGCTTCTCGCCGAAGGAGATGCGGACGCCGATTACTGGAAGCCGGACGATGAATGGTCGGCGATCAGCCTGAATTACACCTCAGGCACCACGGGCGATCCGAAGGGCGTCGTCTACCACCATCGCGGCGCCTATCTGAATGCACTGTCGAACGCCCATGACTGGGGGATGCAGCTGCATCCGGTCTATCTGTGGACCCTGCCGATGTTCCACTGCAATGGCTGGTGCTATTGCTGGACGCTGGCCGCGCTCGGCGGCACCGCCGTCTGCCTCAGGGCCGTGCGTGAAAAGCCGATTCTCGATCTCATCCGGCAGGAAAAGGTGACCCATTTCTGCGGCGCGCCCATCGTTCTCAACACGCTGGCGACCGCGCCGGACGAGCTGAAGAAGGATCTGCCGTCGCCGATCTACGCCATGACCGCCGCCGCGCCGCCGCCAGCCGCCGTCATCAAGCGGGTGGAGGAGATGGGCATCTCCGTGACCCATGTATACGGCCTGACGGAAACCTATGGACCGGCTGTCGTCTGCGCCTGGAAATCGGAATGGGACGGTCTTCCGGCCGACAAGAGAGCCGCCCTGAAGGCGCGCCAGGGCGTGCGATATACCGTTCTCGACGATATCATGGTGGCTGACCCGGATACGATGAAGCCGGTTCCCAAGGACGGTGAGACCATCGGCGAGATCTTCTTCTCGGGCAATAATGTCATGAAGGGCTATCTGAAGAACCCGGAGGCCAACAAACAGGCCTTGCGAAATGGCTGGTTCGCCTCGGGCGACCTGGCCGTCATGCACGAGGACAATTACATCGAGATCAAGGACCGCTCCAAGGACATCATTATCTCCGGCGGTGAGAATATTTCGTCTATCGAGATCGAGGACGTTCTCTACAAACATGACAAGATCTCGGAGGCGGCTGTCGTCGCGCGGCCTGATGACAAATGGGGCGAAACCCCGTGTGCCTTCGTCGTGTTGCGAAAGGGCGAGTCGATGACCGAGGAAGAGGTCATCGAATTCTGCAAGCAGAACATGGCGCGTTTCAAGGCACCGAAGACGGTGCTCTTCGAGGAGCTGCCGAAGACATCGACCGGCAAGATCCAGAAATTCGTGCTACGCAAGCGGGCAGAGGCTCTCTAGGTCCAGGCGCGCGCGATGGTCTTGGAATTCGTCTGGAAAGGGATCGTCGGCGGCATTCTCACCGCGCTGATCGTCATCACCTCGAAGAAAGGGGATGTCCTGCCGGGCGTGTTGCCACTGGTGCCGACCTTTGCGATCATCGCGCTGATCGCGGTCGGATCGAAAGGCGATCCGGCCGGTTTCCGCATGACGGCTCTGGCAGGCTTGAAGACGATCCCCGCCTATTTCGTCTTTCTGGCCGTCGCCTACGGTCTGGCCCTCAAGGTCGATTACAGGCTGGCCATCCTTGCCGGTGCGGTCGCCTGGCTTGCGACGGTGGGCGTCGTTTTCTGGGTGGCAAGAAACCTCTGACCTCGCCGGATGCTTTACAGCGCGAGACCCGATTTTGGAATCGGAGCTCACGCTGTCGTCTTCTGTTTGAGCATCGGATGATCCGAAAACCGGGTCGCTTTTCGGTCTGATGCTGCAGCTGGGCCGTGAACAGCAACCCAACGCCGAAACGACGCTCTCACGGCTTTATCGAAAAGCGCGTGAGCACGGGGAGATGGTCGGAGGCTGTCGGGGGCAGGGTTCCAGTGGAGAGGATCTTGATCTCGCTGGAAACGAGGACATTGTCGATTGGCAAACCGATGACGGGTTTCCAGGAAGCCGGCAGCGCGTAGGGCGCGAATGTCGCGCCGATCCCTTCGATCGGGCGGGCGTTCGCTGCATCGGCATAGACGCTCACGGCGGCGCTCCAGGGCACCGCGTTAAAATCTCCGCCGATCACCAGCGGGTGGTCGAGCTGCGCAAGAATGGCGGGAAGCACTTCGATCTGCGACCATTGCCTAAAGGGCCAAGGCCAGACGAGATGCTGAGACGCGACGGTGAGAATTTCTTCGTTCGCAAGGTCGATCGTTGTTGCGAGAAACCCGAGCTCTTCGTCGCAAACCGTATCACTCTCGCGGATCTGGAACTTCGACAGGATCACATTTCCGCCGAGCGGTTTCTTCACTCCGCAAAGAATGCGGTGAGGATAGATGTCCTTGACCCCTGAGAGTGCGTCGACCCAGCGTTCTGTGGACTCCTGGAGCGTCACGACATCCGCTTTGGTCGATCGGATGAGGTCGAGCGCAGGTTTGGTGTCCGAATTGTACCGAAGGTTCATCTGCAGGAGAGACAGGGCGGTGTGATCTTCGGATCGCGCGGTATCGCTGCTCGGGGCAAGGCGGATGCCGAAGAACGGAGCCGTCACTGCAAGCGGGACCAAAACTGAGGCGAGGGCGATAAGCCATATGGCGCGCGCAAGCCTGACGCCTGCCACGAACATCGCAGCCAATCCAGCCAGTGCCGCGACGAGAAGGTGCGCCCTGAAGTGGGAGAGCGAGTCGAAGGGGTGGGCGTAAGGCCCCAAATAGCCCGCGATCAGCGCCGCGAAGACCGCGGCTGTCAGGGCCGAAGCCAGAAACCGGACGAGCGTGTTCAGTTTGCCGGCCGATCTGTTCTCAGCCGGCTGAGACGGATTGGATGTCATTCACTGGAACGCCGTTTCGGTAAAGGATCGCAGCTTGCGGGAATGAATGCGTTCCGGCGGCACTTCGCTCATCAGTTCAAGCGCCCGCATGCCGATTTTCAGATGCTGGGCAACCTGACGGCGATAGAAATCGGTCGCCATGCCGGGCAATTTCAGCTCCCCGTGCAGTGGCTTGTCCGACACGCAAAGAAGCGTTCCGTATGGAACGCGAAAACGGAAGCCGTTTGCGGCGATCGTCGCCGATTCCATATCGAGCCCGATGGCACGTGACTGGGACAGCCGCTCGATCGGCTCGCGGTGGTCCCGCAGCTCCCAATTTCGATTGTCGATCGTCGCGACGGTGCCCGTGCGCATGACGCGCTTCAGTTCGTATCCGGAAAGCCCTGTCACTTCGCCGACCGCATTCTCGAGCGCGACCTGCACCTCCGCAAGCGCCGGGATCGGCACCCAGATCGGCAGGTCGGCGTCGAGCACGTGGTCTTCGCGGACATAGGCATGGGCGAGGACGTAGTCGCCGAGTTCCTGACTTGTGCGAAGGCCGGCGCAATGACCGAGCATCAGCCAGGCGTGGGGCCTGAGAACAGCGACATGGTCCGTGATCGTCTTGGCATTGGACGGACCGACGCCAATGTTGATCATGGTGATGCCGCTGCCGTCCTCGCGGACCAGGTGATAGGCGGGCATCTGCGGCAACCGGGCGGGTGCATCGCCACTGGCCGGTTCGATCTGCCCCGCCGGGGTCATGACGTTACCGGGCTCGATAAACGCCCGGTAGCCCTTGCCGCCATCGGCCATCATCTGCCGTGCCAGAATGCAAAACTCATCGATGTAGAACTGGTAATTCGTGAAAAGAACGAAGTTCTGGAAATGCTCGGGCTTCGTTGCCGTGTAGTGTTGCAAGCGGTGCAGCGAATAGTCGATGCGCTGTCCCGTGAAGGGCGCGAGCGGGCGGCCCTCGCCGAAGTGGGGCGTATAGGTGCCGTTGACGATCCGATCGTCGGTCGCTGCGAGATCGGGAACATCGAAGATGTCGCGGAGCGGACCGCCCAGTCTCGCAACCTTTTCCGCCTCCACATAGGAACCGTCCGGCACCGCGAAATGCAAGGGAATCGGCGTCTTCGAATCGCCGATCACGACCGGAACGCCGTGGTTCTGGATCAGGAGGCCGATCTGCTCGGTCAGGTAGTTCTTGAAAAGGTCCGGCCGGGTGATCGTGGTCGTATAATGGCCCGGATAGCTGACATGACCAAACGAAAGGCGGGAGTCGATCTTCGCGTAGCTTGTCGTCGTGATCGAGACCTGCGGATAGAAGGCCCGCACGCGGCCGGTCGCCGTGCCGCTTTCGATAATGACCTCGAATCGATCGGACAGAAAACCTATCGCGCGCTCGTAGAGCCTGCAGAGTTCCGCGACGGCTGCGGAGGCGTCGTCGAAGCTCTGGCCGACGGCGGCTTCGGGCGTTTGCGCAGCATCGAAGCTGTTGGTGTCTTGCGGCATCTGTTTCATGCCGACCAAGCTAGCGGAGGGGCCGGAAAGAAGAAGAGGTTCCCAGCCGGCACTCGCGTCTTTTCAGGCGATAACGGGTCCGGAAAAATGGAAAATGGCCCGAACCGAGCAATCGGCAGGCTGAGCGTTCGGGATATCGATTTTGCTCAGTGATTAGAACTTTGCCGTGATCGCAAGAGGTGTGCGTTCGATCTTGCAGACAATGCCCTGTGTGTAGTCGCAGCGGTCACCGGCGATGGACGCCACGGCGCTGTTCGGGCGTTCGACGGTGTTCTGGGCAAGGGCGCTCATGGCCATGCCGAAGAGCGCGATGAGTGCCGTTACGAACGAAAGTCGCTTTACCATTAGCGTTATCCCCCTGTTTCGTACCATCTGTCTTGCCATGGCAGCCTGTTCCCAGGCTGACCGCAAAAGCGCAAATGTCTGATTTTCTGGACGCTGAGTCCTCAACCCCACATCGGCACCGTCCCCACGGCGCCCGCATTCGTTCCATCATAGTTCATAGAAGGTGGCAAAAATGAGCCCAATTGGTGACATTGGGCAATTTTTGGGTCTCTTCGCGTTCTTTCCAAGGGCTTATCTGAGGCATCTTTAACCGAACGTTAGTCATTCCTAAAAAACCGGACGATATCGAGTGAATCTACTGTCCGCCAAGAAACGGGCTGCGATGAATTTCTATTTGAATAGAAGCGTTTGGCGTCCATGCTGACGTAGGGTTCGCGGGGTTCGGCCTCAGCCGCCGGCTCATGTCAGGCGCTTTGAAGACGTCCTGTGACCGCCCGACTGCCGGAATGATTTTTTGGTGGCGCTGGTTGCCTCGTTCTTGTTGAACCGGAGCGGCAACGCCGGTTAGCAATCGGAGCCGACCGGGGCGCTGCTGTCGTGGTTTGCTATCTCTCGATGAAAGGCCGTCCATCATGCCCCATGTGACCATCAAGCATTTCCCCGCCGATCTCGACGACGACAGCAGAAGGACGCTGTCCGATGAGATCACCGCGACCATCATGAAGGTGTTCGGTTCCCGGGAGGGGGCGGTTTCCATCGCACTCGAAACGGTCGAGAAGGACCGTTGGAAAAGCGAGGTTTATGAGCCGGAAATTGCGCAATGCCCGACCTTTCTTCTCAAGAAGCCGGACTACTGAAACCGTGAGCTGGTGAACCGGGACGCGGCATTTACGCATTCGTGTCTTGCGCGCGACGCCTTTTGAAGGCGAAACTTGCCGGATGTCGAAATGGAGACGCCGCCTTGCGCTCCTTCAGGGGCTTTGTTGGTTGCGAGCCGGATGGCTTGTCCTTGCGCTTTGCCTGCCGATGACAGCCGCTGCGCAGAGCCGGGGGCTCGGCGATATCGGCGGCGGGCCAAGGGCGGGTGCAATCGACGGCAAGCAGGTCGATGTCGAACTCGTTCTGGCAGTCGATGTCAGCTGGTCGATGAGCGACGCGGAACAGATCATCCAGCGCAATGGCTATGCGGCGGCGTTTCGTTCCCGCGAGGTTCAGGACGCGATCTTCGATGGCGTTCATGGCTCGATCGCCGTCACCTACGTCGAATGGGCGGGCGAGTTTTCCCAATCGGTCGTTCTGCCATGGACGCTTCTGGACTCCAAGGAGAGTGCGGACGCCTTCGCCTATCGCCTGGCGAGCGAACCACCGAGCCGGCGGCGGCGAACCTCGATCTCCGGCGCGATCGGCTACGGCGCGCGCCTGTTTGACGAAAATGGCTTTACCGGCCTCAAACGGGTGATCGATATTTCGGGCGACGGCCCCAACAATGAGGGAGTGATCGTCACAAGAGCGCGCGACGAGGCCGTGGCCGCCGGGATCGTCGTCAACGGACTACCCTTGATGACCAGCGATGCGTCCCTCTCTTGGGCGACGATCGACAATCTCGACGACTATTACGAGGCCTGCGTCGTCGGAGGGCAGGGCAGTTTCGTCATCCCTGTCAACGACTGGCCGCAGTTTGCCCAGGCAGTACGACGCAAACTGGTGCTTGAACTTGCGTCCGATTGGCCGATCGACGAGGCCGATCCCCGCCATCTGGAGCGCGTCCTGCCGGTCGTCCCCACGCAAGCGACAGCCGCCGTGGACTGCCTTATTGGAGAGAAGCTCTGGCAGCAGCGCCAGTGGCGTTGGCTCGACGACGCTCGGTAGCACTCGTTATATGCTGGATCACGATCACCCCCGGACGAAAGAATTGACCCAAAGGGCAATCCACGTCCGGTGAGTGACAGGAATGTCGGCTGGTCTACTTCGAAAGGCGTTTTTGGTTTGCTCGTACCTTGGAGCTGTAGGGCTTGAGGGCCGCCGAGCCGATTGCATCCATGGATTTTGCCATCGGATTTGCGCTCATCATGGCAAGCGGAAAATCCATCGCCGCCTTGAACATCGCCTGGTTGTAGGCGACGACCGATTGTTGAGCGGCAGCGACCTTCTCGGCAACCATCTTGTGGTTTTCCTGCCTGTCCTTCGCGCTCGGCTGAGCACCCGCCATGGCCATCCGCATCAGGCGTGTGCCGATGACGAAGGGCGCGCCCATCATGATCGCGTTCATCTCCATGGCCGATTTTGGAAAGAATTCAGCAGAGCTTTGCGTCGTTCTGCGTTTGCGCGTCGTGGCCATTGGGGCTTCCATCTCTTTGTTTTTTAAGACTTCCTGCCCATCAACGCGTGAAAAGAGATTTGGACCCATGGCAACTGCATTGATTTTGAGCAGCTGGCGATGGCGTCAGAACATGTTGAGCAAAGCGAAGACCGCGCCGCCATAAACGCCCACGAGAAAGAGGACCGAGGCAGCGCCCAGCGCGGTCGCGGCAATCAGCCATAAGCCGTCGCGGGCGGTGATCGCGATACCCGCGATCGCGATCGCGACGCCGGGTGCCATGTTTGTCAGCGGAAACGGGATCGTGACGATCAGAGCCAGGATAAAGCAGACCCAGCCGACGAGGCTCAGAAGCATGCCCTCCGGCTGGGGCCAGAGGCGATGCCGGGCCAGACGCTCCGCACGGCGGATGAGGGGCCCTATGCGTGTCATCAGAGAAGCGAGGGTTTCCGGCTTCAGGCTGATCTTGCGCACGCGCTCCGGAAGCCAGACCTTGTTGCGGCCGACGGCCAGCTGCAGCGCGAAAAGCACCAGCGGCAGGCCGAAGACGGTGGAGGCGCCCGGCGGCAGCGGTACGAGGTTGAGGCTTCCGAAAAGGATGAAAAAAGCGCCGAAAGCCCGCGTATCAAAGGCCAGCGAAAGTTCTTCTATCGTCGGATTCTCAGCCGCCTTCCTGTTGGAGAAGGCGCGCAGGATTGCCGAAATGCGCCTCTGTCGCTTGCCTTTTCGCCGGCGTGACTCGCGCCGAAAACGGGAGATGGCAAGGGGCGACACGAAATTTGACTCTCATCCATTGCGGGTTCGGCGTGACGAGCGCGGGCTTTTTCGGTTTGGCCCGCGCACCATATCGCCAAGACGCCAAGCCGCTTGGAACGGCCGGTTTGCCTCGGTTCGCGCTATTAGACACCATCAACTGTTAAGTCGAGGTTTGGACCGTCTTCGTCAAGACGCTTCCTTCTGACCGAGCTTGTTGCTCCGACCCGGCGACAGGTCCTCTCCGGTCGCGAGATCCAGAACCTCTATGGCAATCTCCGGCTTCTGCCGATTGACATAGGCCGGATGATTGAGCGTTCGCATGGCGTCCTGATAGCCGTCGCTCCAGCGCTCGTCCACCGTGTGCCGCGAGAACTCATAGTCCTTCGATCCCCGGCTGTAATCGCGCGTCCTGTTGATGAGATGGACGATCGTGACCGAGGCATCCGTCTCGCATTCATGCAGAAACGCGGCGTCCGGATCGTCTTTCAGCTCTTCGGGGAGCTTTTCCAGAAGACGATGAACGGCACGGCGCTCGCGTTGGCGTTCCTTGATCACATCGGTGATGAGACGGGTGCGGCTCGAATAGCGGATATCCTTTTCGCGCTGGGACACGTCTTCCATGGTCTCCGGCAAATTGCCGCGCGAAGAAAAGAGATCGATCTGGAACGCGACCATGTCGTGATCGCGGTCCCGCTCGAGAATATACTGCAGCGGGGTATTCGAGACGATGCCTCCGTCCCAGTACCATTCGCCGTCGATCTCCACCGGGGGAAAGCCGGGCGGCAGGGCGCCGCTGGCCATCACATGCTCCGGTCCGATGCGAGTGTCGGCGCTGTCGAAATAGCAGAAATTTCCCGTCCGGATGTTCACGGCGCCGAGGCTGATGCGCGGCCCTTCGTCGTTGAGATAGTCGAAGTCGCAGAAGCGAAGCAGCGTTTCCCGCAAGGGTGCCGTATCGTAATAGCTGAGTTCGCTGGGATGCTCGCTTGGGAACAGGTAGGTCGGCGGAAAGCGCGGCGTGAAGAACCCCGGAATGCCGAACAGGGCGGCCGCGGTCGCGCTGCCTTCGTTGAAGACGGACCGGACGATGCTGCCTGGAAGGGGCGGATCGAAGGTGACGAGCGAGGAAATCGTCTGCCAGAAGCCGCGCAGGGCCTCGACGCGGCGCTCCGGAGGATTGCCGGCAATCAGCGCGGCATTGATCGAGCCGATGGAAATTCCAGCGATCCAGTCCGGCCGCGCGTCCTTTTCCGCGATCGCCTCGAAAACGCCCGCCTGATAGGAACCGAGCGCGCCTCCTCCCTGAAAGACCAGCACGAGAAGCTCGCTGGGATGGGAAATCGCAGTGTCGAGGGATGGCTGACTCATCGCGATGCACTTTCAAGATTGGTTGTTCGACAACATCCGAAGGCGTGTCCATAGCCGTTTGCCGGCGTTTCTCAAATGTGTTTTGCAGTGCAGCAATTTCCAGAGGCCGGACGATAGCAACCGCAAAAAAGCGCTTTGAGGATCAGTTGTTCCGAAAGCTGGTGGAACCCAAAGTCCGGCTCCCGCATTTCCAAAATGTAATATTACCGTTCACGCAAGGTGTTCACATGGCTTCCAAAATCACTGCCGCCCTCGTTCTCGCTACGGCACTCTTCACGCTCGGCGCATGCGCCAATACGGTTCGTGGTGTTGGCGCGGATGTCGGCAACACCGTCGATGCTGGCGAGGCTGCCGCCGCCGACATCGCTTACTGATTTCACGCGTCTTCGGGCAGCGTTGACGCTGTTCTTCTCAAGACGACAGACAAAGGCGTTCCGCTTCGGCGGGACGCCTTTTCTGTTGGCGGTTCGATCGAGAGGGGGGCGGGGTCCATCGGTCGCCCTCCCGTTCAGCGCCGCAAGCAGCCGAACGAGGGCGGCATGCCTGTTGATGTCGTAGCGGGCATCGGAGATCCGGGCGTATCGCTTGAGGGTGGCGATCTCCCGGCTCAGCCGCGCGGCAAGATCCATACGCTCCGAGGCCGGGAAGGCCTTCACCAGATAGTCGAGAGAGGCGGGATCGAACTCGTCGCGCGAGAAGCGGGTTCTCCTCGCGTTTCTCTCCCTCCGGCAGAGCTTCAGACCGGCATTGGAAATTCCTGAGTTGAGGACGAGAAAGTCGATTTGCGCGGCCTCCAGCGGCAAATGGGAAGCCAGCCTGCGACTGGCTGCATAGGCGTCGGCTGCTTCCTGTAGCGCTGCTGCGAGTTTCCGGTGATCCATAACATCCTGCTTTTGTCTGGGTTGTCCACGCCCAGATTGCAGCTTTCGATTGTTATGAGGAAAAAATACCTATAAAAGACGGGTGATCTGAAGCGAAATCGAAGTCGGATGTCTGCTTTTGCACCATGTATTGCGTATCGCTGCGGTCGGTTTTGGGGATAATATAGGAAAGTTATCCCCGCGCCGTGGGTTTGGTCCTCAATGAGTGGAGCCAAACTCTCGGAGGACCCCGCCATGCAGCAAACTTGCCAAACCGCCTCGCCGACCATGGGCGAAGGCGCTCGACACAGTCTCGCCACCCTTGGGGGGGATCACGGTCGGGGACCGGGTTCGGGGCAGGAGGACGAGGCGAAACTGTGCCGTGTCGCCATCGCGGTCGCGGCGGTTCTACTCGATGTCGATCCTCAGGAAATCGAAAAGCCCAACCGCTCGAAAGCGTCGGCCTGCGAGGCGCGTCATGTCGCCATGTATCTCGCCCATGTGGTGTTCCAGGTCTCGCTCATCCGCGCGGGCCGGGCGTTCGGCCGGGATCGCACCAGCATCGCCCATGCGGTGAGACGAATCGAGGATCGAAGGGACGATCCCGAATTCGACGCGAAGATCGAGCATCTCGAACGGCTCGCGCATCTCATTCGCAACGCGCTGATCAAGAACGGCGATGCCGGGTGGCTCGCATGATGTTTTCCGGCGAAAAGGATTGGGCCGTCACGCGGTTGTCGGTCGATCGGGGGCGCCAGCCAGCCTTTCTCAACGAAGCGGAACGGGATGCGGCCGAACGGTTACGGGCTGATTTCACCCGCGGGGCGCTGATGCCATCCGTCACTCAACGCTGGGATGCCCAGCCGCGGGACCGATCGGCTCCGCGTGGCACAAACGATCTGTCCGACAATGCGATCGATGCGCGTGCCCGTGTCGACAAGGCAGTCGCTGCGATCGGGCCGGAATTGTCCGGCCTCGTCATGGACATCGCCTGCCATCTGAAGGGGCTGGAACTCGTCGAGCGTGAACGCGGCTGGCCGGCGCGTTCGGCCAAGATGCTTCTGAAGGCAGGCCTCGGCATCCTGGCCCGCCATTATGGCTTCACCGGCGTGCCGGCGCGGCGCTCCGGCGCGCTGCGGGCATGGAAGGCCGAGGATGCGCGGCCCGATCTCACCGGTCGGGAAGGCGCGCGAAATGGCTGATCGTACGAAGTTCGTTTGATCGCTTGATGATAACGGGTTTGAAAATGCTCAGACGCCGCGCGGGCTTCGATACCGTCCCCGGCTTCATCAACCGAATACGGTATCAGGCGTTTTCGAGCGCGGCGTTCGCGTCGCGCTTGATCCGGTCCACCATGGCGCGCAGGCCATTCGAACGCTGCGGCGTGAGATGGTCCTGGAGGCCGATCTGGTTGAACGTCGCGCTCGCATCTGTTTCGATAATCTCCTGCGCGGTCTTGTTGGAAAAGAGCGCAAGGGCGATCGCGACGAGGCCTTTGACGATATGGGCGTCGGATTCGCCGCGAAATGTGAGGCGGGGCGGAGACGCGCTGTCGATCTCGCTGACGAGCCAGACCTGGCTGACGCAACCCTGCACCTTGGTCCTCTCATTCAGCTCCGCCTCGTCCATCGGAGGCAGCGACCGGCCGAGCTCGATGAGGTAGCGATAGCGGTCTTCCCAATCGTCGAGAAATTCGAAATCGGTGAGGATGTCCTCGATCGACTGCAAGGAAGGCCTCCTTCGTCTGCTTTGCGGGTGACCGGGATATAGACCGGCAGGCCGGGAATTTACAGGGCCGGGCGAGGGCGCGGTGTCGGCACCGCCATGGAACCGGGCTCCTTCTGCGTGCCCTGGTTCACCGTAACCCTGTCAAAGCGCTCGACGATGCCCGCGTCGAGCGGCTCGCCCCGCGCGGCAAGGTCGGCCGCTCGCCTCACCGCTTTCACGATGTCGGGTGGGATCTGTTGAGCGCCGGGTATTTGGTCATCGTCGACGGCCTCAAGCAATTCGCGGATCAGGGCGGGGTCGATCGAAGACCAGTCGATCTTCGGCTGATCTGGTCGATTGGAGAGCACGGGGTTCTCGACCGGCTTGTCCTGAAAACCGCCGGAGCTTGCGGCATCGAGCGCGACCGAGAACCCGCTTTCCACTCTCCCAAGCGCAAACTGGCCGAGTTGGGAACCGGCCTCGCACGCCTCGGGTGCCCGGGTGCAGAACCCCATGACGTCCTCCACGGCGGCCCTAAAACCCATGAAGCTCTGAAAAGGGTCCAGCGTCACGTCCCCGTCGTCCGAACCGAGGCCCGGGATGAAGAGCGACCCAATGCCGATCACGAACGCTGTTTTGAGGAGGAAGCGAATCATCAAGCGGTTCCGGGGTGCGTTCCTTGATTCCCTAAAGCATGACCTGGCCCGAGAAGTTGAAGAGCGTCTCGTGCCAAACCATGCGCCAAAACAAAGACTTGAAGCGAAAACGCGATTCCGATCATTCGCATCCGCTCCAAGACGAATTCATGGCGCCGAAGTCATATCGCCCAGGCGGCAACGGATCGGCGCTTCGCGATTAGATCGCAAATTCCATAAGGAACGGTTTTGAAGAGGGCGCTTTGAAAGTCAGTGCGGCCCGAGCTTCTCAACGGTCGTCGAAGACTAGCCGGTCACGTCTTCCTCGCCGGCCATCGCCAGATCCAGCGCTGCCAGAAAGCGATCGACGAAGCGGCGATTCTGGCCGAAATCGTAAGCAATGTCGCGAGAGACCGACCGCACATCGACGATCGTGCCGTCTCCATCGGCGATAATACGAACGGTGACGTCGCTCGGAAGGCCGATGAGCCAGTCCGAAGCCACGGCTTTGAGCGTGTAGGCTTCGCGCACAGGCAGATCCAGTTGCCCGCTCTGTTCCTCGGTATCGACACTCTCCCGGTAAGTCGGGCGCGGAACGACACCGCTGTTGCGAATGACGCCGAGTGGGTCGGAGGCAGCGTCTGAGCCGTCCTCTGCGTCGACTGCGGCGATCTCCTCGATGCGCCAGCCCGAATCGAGGGCGGCGGTACGTGCGGCCTCGGCGACTTGCACCGGGGGTGCCGCATAGCGATGGGCCGGCATCGCGGCGGCGATCGCGCCGATCGTCAAAGCCCGATCGCCGGGAGCCTGCGTCGCCGAAACATCGTCGGCAAACCCGCCCGTATAGGCGATGTTCGTCGCCGGGTTTTCGGCCGCAAGACCTGCGATCAGCGCGTAGGGAAAGAGGCCGATAAAGGCGATGAGCGCTGCGCCGAACGCGCTCGACCCGCCCCGCGCCGCCTGGAACCAGGCGCGCAAGATGCCTGTCAGGCCGATGAGAAGGGCGACGACGAGCATTGCGAAGGAAAGGCCGAGCGTTCCGATCAGCGCGTCGGTGGAAATACCGCCCAGCCGATAGATCGCGACAGAGACGAGAAAGAGCGTCAGTCCGAACCAGGCAAGCTTCTTGGCCGGCTTCGCAAGCCTGAGCTGGGGCCGCACGAAATGGCCCTGGGCGGGCAAGAAGAGGGAGGTGCGGCTCATGATGGGGTGACCGGTCTTGATTGTCTCTCGTCGTTCGATCCGCTGACATGGAACGAGAATAGTGTGCGGAGAATGGAGGAGGGCAGCCCGGCGCGCAAGGTCTCGGCGGGTTTCGGGCGGGATATCGGCGGCGACTGTTGCCATCGCGATAGCAGCATTGTGCAAAGATGGTTTCCGCCGTGCCTCGGGCACCTTGCGAATCAAGCGCGGCCTCGCGTTGCGAAATGCTGCCCGATGCCTTAGATCGGTCGCGACTTCAAATCCCGCATTCGACCGATATCGGAGACGTTCGCGCGCCATGGCTCGCCAATTCATCTATCACATGTCCGGCCTGTCGAAGACCTACGGCAACAAGAAGGTCCTCGACAATATCCACCTCTCCTTCTACCCGGACGCCAAGATCGGCATTCTCGGGCCGAACGGCGCCGGTAAGTCCACCCTCCTGAAGATCATGGCGGGTGTCGACACCGAATTTACCGGCGAAGCCTGGGCGGCGGACGGTGCGACCGTCGGCTACCTGCCGCAGGAGCCGAAACTCGACGAGACGAAGAACGTCTTCGAAAACGTGATGGAAGGCGTCGCCGACAAGCAGGCGATCCTCGATCGTTACAACGAACTGATGATGAACTATTCCGACGAGACGGCGGACGAAGGCGCCAAGCTCCAGGACATCATCGACAGCCAGGACCTTTGGGATCTCGAGAACCAGGTCGAGATGGCGATGGACGCCCTGCGCTGTCCGCCGTCCGATGCCGAGGTGGGCCCGCTCTCCGGTGGCGAGAAACGCCGCGTCGCGCTCTGCAAGCTGCTGCTTTCCAAACCCGACATCCTGCTGCTCGACGAGCCGACCAACCATCTCGACGCCGAGACCATCAACTGGCTGGAAAAGCACCTTCGCGAATACGAAGGCTCCGTCCTGATGGTGACGCACGATCGCTACTTCCTCGACAACGTCACCGGCTGGATTCTCGAACTCGATCGCGGTCATGGCGTGCCCTATGAGGGCAACTACTCGGTCTATCTGGAAAAGAAGGCCAAGCGCATGCAGCAGGAGGGCCGCGAGGATGATGCCCGCATGCGGGCGATCAACCGCGAGCGCGAGTGGATCAACCAGGGCGCCAAGGGACGCCAGACCAAGTCCAAGGCCCGTATCCGCGCCTATCAGGACCTTGTCGAGGCCGCCGAGAACAGAAAGCCGGCGGACGGCAAGATCGTCATTCCGACGGGCGAGCGTCTCGGACAGAAGGTCATCGAGGTCGAGAATCTCACCAAGAGCTATGGCGACCGGGTGCTGATCGACGGTCTCACCTTCAAGCTGCCGCCCGGCGGCATCGTCGGCATCATCGGTCCGAACGGCGCCGGCAAGACGACGCTGTTCCGTATGATCACCGGTCAGGAAGAGCCCGATTCCGGCAAGATCGAAATCGGCGAGACCGTCGATCTCGGCTATGTCGACCAGAGCCGCGACGACCTGAATGCCAATAACAATGTCTGGGAGGAGATCTCGGGCGGCGTCGATATCATGAAGCTCGGCAAATACGAGATGAATTCCCGCGCCTATGTGGGCAACTTCAACTTCAAGGGCCCGAACCAGCAGCAGAAGGTGGGCACGCTTTCGGGCGGTCAGCGCAACCGCGTCCACCTCGCCAAGATGCTGAAGTCCGGCTCCAACGTCATCCTGCTCGACGAGCCGACCAACGATCTCGACACCGAGACGCTGACGGCGCTGGAAGACGCGCTGGAGGAATATGCCGGCTGCGCCGTGGTCATCAGCCACGATCGCATGTTCCTGGACCGCATGGCCACTCACATACTCGCCTTCGAGGGTGACAGCCATGTGGAATGGTTCGAGGGCAACTTCGAGGACTACGAGCAGGATAAGATCCGGCGCCTTGGCCCTGAAGCGGTGAATCCGAAGCGGCCGACCTACAAGCGGCTGACGCGCTGATCGACAGCGACGGCGAAAGGGACTGCAACCTTTCGTCGCTGGGCCCCGCAAAATGCGGGGTTCACGCTTCGTTGACACCCGCGTCGATTGCGATTCTTCATAAACCACTGATAAACACGGATTATGATCGCATTCGACTTTGAACGACAATTTCAGGCGCTGCCGCAACCGCATGCGATTTTCAGCCGCGATATGAAGTTCGTGGCGGTGAACGCCGCGCTCGAGGCATCCACCGGGAGTGCCGCATCGGATCTGGTCGGCCAGCGGATTTTCGACGTCTTTCCCAATGAAGGCGTCAGCGGCGCGCGGCTTCGCGACTCGCTGCAGCGCGTCCTCGAAACGGGTGAGCGTTCGTCGCTGGCGTTTCTGCGCTACGATATTCCGAGCCCGGATGGCGCTGTCGAGACCTATCTTCGGCGCTACTGGAGCATCACATACAGTCCGATGCTCGACGCAGCCGGTCGCACGGAATTCATTTTGGCAACGATTGTGGACGTCACGCATCTTGCAGAAGAGAATTCGGCTGGACTGGATGTGGCGCAATCCGCTTCGGACACGGATACTGCGATCCAGTCAATCATCGCGAGCGATGTGACGGTCCATGCTGGAGCAAAGCCGGAGGTCGCGGCTTTCAATCGGCTGTTTCGCCAGGCACCGGGCATGTTCGCGGTCCTCGAAGGCCGGGAGCTGCGCTTCAGCTTCGCCAATGACAGCTTTCTGAGATTTGCCTCCGACAGGACGGTGCTCGGGCGGCCCTTCTTCGACGTTCTGCCCGAATTGCAGGACCAAGGTGTGCTGGAACTTGCCCGCCTCGCTCTCGATGGCGGCGGTGCCGTGATGGGAGAAACCGTCCATATGGATTTGCGGCGTTCGGCCAATGACGAACTCGCATCCGACCGCTTTTTCGATTTTACCTTCAACCCGATGACGGACAATACCGGCGCCGTCGTCGGCCTGTTCTTCCAGGGCATCGATCGAACGGCATTCATGCGGGCGACGCTTCGCCACCGCATTCTCGTCGACGAGCTTAATCACCGGGTGAAGAACACGCTCTCTACTGTCCAGGCCATGGCGCGGCAAAGCTTCAGGTCCGCAGCCGACCCCGAAGAGGCGCGCTTTGCCTTCGAGGCGCGGATTATGGCGCTCAGCCAGGCCCACAATCTTCTCTCGGCGAGGCGATGGGAATCGGCCGGGCTGACGACCCTTCTCCATCAGGAACTGGCGGATATCCCGTCGGACGCCGTATCGATCACCGGGCCGAATGTGCTTCTCGGCTCCAAGGCGGCGATCGCGCTGGCGCTGGTGTTTCACGAATTGGCGTCCAATGCCGCGCGCTATGGCGCATGTGCTTGCGACGGGGGGCATCTGTCTATCGAATGGTCTTGTGAGACGAGAGGCCATGAGCGCGTGCTGGGCTTCGAATGGTCGGAGACGGCGCCGGGCGTGCCGATGAACAGGTTGCGTCCCGGCTATGGCATCAGGATGTTGAGACGGATCATCGAGGGCGAGCTCGGAGGTGACCTGTCTATGGAGCTTCGTGAGAAGGGACTGCGGTGCAGATTCGAGATCGTACTGACGGGGGCGGGGGAATTTGAGACGTCAGTCGCATAAGGCAGACAAGGCGATCAGCGGCCTATCGGTGTTCGTCGTCGAGGACGAAAGCGTCATCGCCATGCAGCTGGAGGACATGCTGCTGGAAGCCGGCTGCGAGGTCGTTGGTCCAGCGATGCGCCTCAAGGTTGCTCAGACGATGGTCGAGGGCGATCTGGAGGTTGGCGTGGCCGTGCTGGACGTCAATCTGGGAGATGCCACGGTGTTTCCCGTCGCGGAGCGTCTTCGGGAGCTTGGGATCCCGATCGTGTTCGCGACGGGTTACGGCCGCGACGGCGTGCCCGACGAATGGAGGCGCTATCCGGTGCTGCAAAAGCCCTATACCGCGCGCCAGATCGAAGAGGGCATTCTGGATGTGCTTGCCCGATTTTGAGTAGAGGGGCCCTCGGACGGTCGGCCTTGTGTATTCTCGCAGGAATGGTTGAGGCTTTTTCATCGCCAGGCCTTTTTCCCGCAGGCTACCGCCGTATGTTGCGATGGCTGAACTCCGCCAGCGGTCGGGCTCCCATACGATATCCGTTTGATCGCGTCGCGAAAACGGATTTAAAGGACGCTCGTGCGCCGCGCGGGCTTCGATACCTTCTCCGGCTTGATCTGCCGGATGCGGTATCAGGCACACATCAACAATCGAGATCGATATGGACGCTTTCGTCAGCGAGATCATGACCACGCTCGGACCGTTCGGGATCGCGCTGCTGATGTTCCTCGAAAACGTGTTTCCGCCCATTCCGTCCGAACTGATCATGCCGCTTGCCGGTTACGAGGCCGCGACCGGTTCGATGAGTATCGTCACCGTCATCCTATCGGGGACGATCGGTTCACTGCTCGGGATCATTCCTTGGTATTATATCGGCGAATGGATGGGACTGCGCCGGTCCAAGGCATTCGCGGCCAAGCACGGCCGCTGGATCACCATGGGGCCGGAGGATGTGGACCGGGCCAATAGCTGGTTCAATCGCCATGGATCGGAAGCGGTGCTGTTCGGACGCCTGGTGCCGACCGTGCGCACGCTGATTTCTGTTCCGGCCGGCATCGCCCATATGCCGCTGTGGAAATTCCTCCTCTATTCGGCAATTGGCAGCGCCATCTGGACCAGCTTTCTCGCTCTCGCCGGATATTTCCTGCGCGCGCAATACGAGGCGGTCGGCACCTATGTAGGGCCGGTTTCCAATGCCGTTCTCGTGATTATCGTCTTTGTCTACGTCTATCGCGTCTGGACCTTCGATCCGGCGACGAAGAACAAGACCGACGAGAGCTGACCTGAAGCGGGCTGGCTCATATGTGACCGTTAAATCGCTTCGCGATGACGGATTTGAAAACCTGTCTGCACCGCTTGGGGCTTCGATACCGGCCCCGGCTCAATCAGTCGAATACGGTATCAATGCTCGTCCAAGAAGTGGTCCAGCGCATCGGCTTCGTCGTCATCGGCTGATGCCTCCGGCACTTCGTCGGCCTCGGCATCCGGGTCCAGCCTGCGTGAGGCGCCCCAGTCGTCGAGTATCTCGTTCGTCTCATCGAGGACGAAGAAGCGGGCCGCATCCTTCTCGTAGCCGTCGTCCATGAGGACGTCGTAATCGGTGTGCTGATGGCGGATATGGGCGATCGTCGCCAGCCAGACGGCGGCCTCCGGTCTCAATCCCCGCATGTGCCTGGCGCGGGCCGCTTCCCGGATCGTTTCGGCATCGAGGAACGGGGCGCGCGGAATAAGCGCGGTTACCGCCTTCTTGATCTGGCGCTGACGTTCGGTCGCCATGGTCAGCTGTCACCATCTGGCGGTGTGTCGACGCTCGCAAAATACGGTTTGATGTCGACCAGCGGCGTTCCGTCCAGAACATCGATCGCGTCGATCTCCAGCCGGCCCGCCGCCTGATCAATCGCGACGAGCTTCACCAGATGAAGCCCGATCGGGTTCGGCCGCACCGGAGAGCGCAGCGAGAAGGTACCGCGCGGCGCATCGGCATGGCGCGGCATCTGCAGGGCAAGGTCGCGCCCGGCGCGATCGAGAAAGCTGAGGAGAAAGGCCCAGGAGCCGCTTTCGATCCCCGTCAGTGCCTCGTTATACGGCGGAAACACGACGACATGGGCGCGCTGCCCGCGCTCTCGTGCCTGCCTGAGATTCTTGGGGCACGCGCTTCTCTCGGTCCAAGGCGATTCGATCCGGCCGATGAAACGGAGGCCTGCGTTCCATGGGCGCTCGTCGTTTACGGAAAAGCGGCTTTCTCCATCCCGTCTCATGGGATCGTCACTCATGTCTCGGCCTTCGTAACTGTGTGTTTCCAGTCGATCGCGAAGAGGGATCGAGCGGTCGAAATCATCCCTTGCGCTCCATTTTGAAATCACATAAACATATCTTTATGTCGACATAGGAGGCATGGAAACAGGAGACTGCAATGGCTTCGGCGCCGACCCTCGATTTCGAACGCATTGTCGATGTCCTCAAGGCATTGGCCGAGCCCACGCGGCTGCGACTCGCGATGGTCCTGAAGTCTTGCGACCTGACTGTCAGCGAGTTGACGACCATTCTCGGGCAATCGCAACCGCGTATCTCCCGTCACCTGAAGTTGATGTCGGAATGTGGCGTGCTCGAGCGCTATCAGGAAGGGGCATTCGCCTATTTTCGCGTTGCCGACCGGCATCCGGCGGGAATTCTGGCGCGCTCGCTGGAAACTGGGATCGAAGTCGACGATGCCGTCATTCGAAAGGATCGCGAGCGGCTGGAGGCCATTCGCGCCGAGCGGGCGCGGCGCGCCGCCGACTATTTCGCGCGCAATGCCGCCCATTGGGATAAGATTCGCGCCCTTCATGTGCCGGACGCCGAAGTCGCCGCGGCCCTCGACAGGGTTCTCGGCAAGCGCCGGATCGGCACCATGCTCGATATCGGCACCGGTACGGGGCGCATGATGCAGCTTCTCGCCGATCGCTGCGAGCGGATGCTCGGCGTCGATACATCGCGCGAGATGATTTCCGCCGCCAGAGCCAAGCTCGACAATGCCGAGGTCACGAATGCGCAGCTGCGTGTTGGCGATGCCTATAATCTGCCGGCCAACGGCGAAACCTATGATCTCGTCCTGCTCCATCAGGTTCTGCACTATCTCGACGAGCCGCAGCGTGCGGTGCGTGAGGCTGCCTCCGTTCTTGCGCCGGGCGGCCGGCTGGTGATCGTCGATTTCGCGCCCCACGAGATGGAATTCCTGCGCACCGAGCACGCCCATTTGCGCCTTGGCTTTCCCGAGGAGAGCCTCAAGGGCTTCATGGAGGATGCGGGGCTGGAAATGCGCGCCGTCGAGCATCTTCGCTCGGGCGCTGCGGAAACCGGAGGGCTGACCGTGACCATCTGCATCGGACAGGACAAACGCCTGATTCTCGCGCCGGGTGATGAGCTTCCGTCCATGGCCGTCGCCTGAACCGATCACTTCTTTCGCGAAACGCTGAACAAGCCGGGGGCACCGGCGACTGAACTGGAGACTGAAACCATGTTGAAACCGCGTCCGACATCGCAGCCGATCCGCGTATCGTTCGAATTCTTCCCGCCCAAGACGGAGAAGATGGAACAGACATTGTGGCAATCGATCGAGCGGCTCGCGCCGCTTTCGCCGGAGTTCGTCTCGGTCACCTATGGTGCCGGCGGCTCGACCCGCGAGCGCACCCATCAGACGATCGAGCGCATCCTGAAGCAGAGCGATCTCACGCCGGCGGCGCACCTGACCTGCGTCGACGCCTCCAAAGAAGAGGTCGACGAGGTCGTGCGCCAGTATTGCCGGACCGGAGTCAAGCACTTCGTCGCGCTGCGCGGCGACAGCCAGCTCGGCGTCGGTCAGGAGTGGCAGGGCCGCGCGGACGGTTATCGCAACGGCGCTGAACTCACCGAAGGCATCAAGGCGATCGACAGCGACATCGAAGTGTCCGTCTCGGCCTATCCGGAAAAGCACCCCGAGAGCGCCGACCTGATGACGGATATCGACCTGTTGAAGCGCAAGGTGGATGCGGGAGCAACGCGCGCGATCACCCAGTTCTTCTTCGATAACGATATCTTCGAACGCTATGTCGAGCGCGTGCGCAAGGCGGGCATCTACATCCCGATCGTGCCGGGCATCGCGCCGGTGCACAACTTCACGAAGATCGCGAGCTTTGCCGGCAAGGCCGGGGCTTCGATCCCGGATTGGGTCCGGGTACGCTTCGAGGGCCTGGAGAACGATCCGCTGACCCATAGCCATGTGGCGGCTGCATGCTGCGCCGAGCAGGTCCTCGACCTGTCCCAGCGCGGGTTTTCGGATTTCCACTTCTACACGATGAACAAGGCCGATCTGGTCTATTCGATCTGCCACATCCTCGGTCTTCGCGGTGCCCAGGCCGAGGTGCCCGACGCGCTTCAGGAAGCTGCGGCCTGAAGCAAAGACAGTGCGATAGCCGGTCATACAACAAGCAGCCCCGGATCCTTTGAGGGATCCGGGGCTGCTTTTTCGTCTCTATCGGCGGTGCGCCACTGCTATTGTGCGGTGGACGTCTGGACCGGCTTCACCAGCGGCGTGATCCGGCGCACCGTCACACGGCGGTTCTCCGCATTCTGCCCCTGCGTGTTCACCTTCAGGAATTCCTCGCCATAGCCCTGAGTGATCAGGTTTTCCGGCGGGACGTCGAAGAAGTTGGTGAGTGCGGCCGCCACGGTCTCGGCCCGCTTGTCGGAGAGCCTCAGATTGGCAAGGTCCGAGCCGACCGCGTCCGTGTGACCCTCGACAATGAAGGTCTCGTCCGGATTCTGCTCGATCACGTCGGAAATCGCGCGGGCGAGGGCTTCCAGATTGGAAACCTGTTCCTGCGTGATCTCAGCCGAACCGAAGCCGAAATTGATCGTGTTGAGATCGATCCGGCGAACCTTGTCGCGAATGCGCTTGGACCGGCGCACCTCGTCCACCGAGTAGATCCGCTCAACGGTTTCCACAGGCGGTGCGACAATGGTGCGGTAATAGAGATCCTGATCGGGCTCGGCCACATCGACGATATAGTCCGATTCGGGAATGGTGTAGCGAACCGGCGGAAGCTCCGCGCCGGGATCGTAGAAATATTGCTGGTTAGCCGTGTCGCTCTCCGCATACGGATCGTAGAAAAGCACGACTTCCCGGCCGTCCGGCAGGATGCGCGAACGCTGGATCGTTTCGCCGTAGCGATTCGTGATCGTCACGACCTGAACGCCGTTGTCGCGAACGATGGTTTCGCGAATGCGGCCACCGCCCAGACGATCATAATACTGATCCTGCGCGTCGACGGCGACACGGCTCGTGTCGTCGCTGCGGATGAAATAGGCAGCCGCAGCGCCTGCCGCAGCGCCGGCAAGACCGGCACCCACCAGCGAAAGGATTTCTCGGCCGTCGTCGTCGCGCTCGACCACCTCAACGCCAGGGGGCACTTCCGGCTGTGGGCCGCGAATCACGGTCGTGTTGTTGACCGTCGTATTGTTCGTCGTGGCCGTATTGTTGGTTGCCGTCGTGTTGTTGGTCGTGGTGGTCGAATTGTCGGTGACCGTCGAATTGTTGATGGTCGTCGCCTCGATCCGCTCACCCTGTTCGGCCGTCGCGGACGGAATGTCGCCGACCGGTTCTGCCAGCGTCTGGACGCGGGCATCGCTTGCGGCAACGCCGCCTTCAGGAACGGCCTCGGTCTGGATCTCTTCGGAAACGGCCTCCGGCTCCTCTTCAGGCGCTGCCGGCGTCTGCGGCGCTGCTGCCGCTGCCGGGCTTTCCTCGGTGTCTCCAGCTTCTGCTCCAGCCGGAGCGGTCTCAGAGGGAGCGGTTTCGGAAGGCGTTTCCTCGGCAGCCGAAGGCTCCGGCGTTGGCTCAATGGCAGGGACTTCTTCCGGCGAAGGCGCGGCGTCCGTGCTTTCGGCTGGCGCTTCGTCAGCCGACGGTGCTTCTCCCGGCACTACGCCCTGTGCGGGCTCCTCAGTCGCTGAAGGCTCTGTGGTCGCTTCGGGAGCAGCCTCGTCCATCGTCGCGTCGGCTTCCGGCGCTGCCTCAGGCTGTTGTGCTGCCTCGGGAGCTGCCTCAGCTGCCGGCGCTTCTTCCGCTTCAGGTTCTTCTTCAGCAGGAGCTGCTTCTTCAGCCGGGGTAGCCTGTGTCTCCGGTTCAGGAGCTGGCTCTGGCTGAGGCTCGGGTTCTGCAGCGGGCTCCGGTTCTGGCTGAGGCTCCGGGGTCGGTTCGGGAGCTGCATCAGCGGGTGCCGCTGGCTCGGCAGGTGCTGCCTCTTCAGCGGGAGCGGGCTCCTGCGCAGGCGCTTCTTCGGCCTGTGGCTCCGGGGCCGGTGCTTCAGCAGCAGGCGCAGGCGTTTCTACAGCGGGGGCCTCAGGCTCAGGTTGCGGCTCCGGAGCTGGCTCTGGCTGAGGCTCGGGTTCCGGGGCGGGTTCTTCCGCGGCTGGCGCGGGAGCTGGCTCTTCTGCCGGAGGAGCCTGTTCAGCAGGCTGCGCTTCCGGCGGAAGGACGGGCTGACCGTCGCCATCGGCCTGCGCAAGGCGGTATTCGGCGCGGTCGGCGGCATAGGCCGAGACCGGACCGGCAAGGGCTGTCGAGGTGGCCAGCGTCGCAACGCAAGCGAAGCGGCCGGCTTTCCTGATATCGAACATGGTGTCCAACTCACATTTGGTGTTCTCGATGCCATGGCGAGCCTTTGCGGTCTCTCCACGGGATCATTGAGCGTGAGATAGGGCGCTCAAGATGAACGGAAGCTGAGTTTTGGGAAATCAGTCGGACGAGGGCGGCTTCCAATCGTAGAGCCAGGAAAGCGAGGCGCGCAGGCGTGCGGCCGGTGTCGTCGCCATGACGAGGTCGCGCCCCAGAGAAAAGGGCAGGGGCAGATGATAGACGAACCGGTGAAAACGCGCCCGTGCGACGACGCGGTCGACGCGTCCCCGCCGTACGGCCTCAAAGGATGACAAAGCCGCGCCGAGATCGTGGCTCTCCGCGATCTCGTGGGCGAGCACGAACGCATCCTCGATTGCCATGGCCGCACCCTGAGCCGCGAAAGGAAGCATGGCGTGGGCAGCATCGCCGATCAGGACGACATGTCCTTCTGCGAGCACCCATGGCCGCCCTGACGGCGCGCCACGAAGCGGCCAGGGGGTAAACGCGCCGGCTTCCGCTATCAGTTCCTTGAGATCGGCATTCCAGCTGGAGAATGCCTCGGGGAGGCTCCGCCCGTCCGCCGTATCCTCCGAGGTGGCCTTCTCGACGAGGACGAGATTGACCTCTTCCCCTGACCGAATCGGATAGGCGACGGCATGGCGCTTCGCTCCGAGCCAAGCCGTGATTCCAGAGGTTTTGGAATTGTAGCTGAGAGCGGCTTTTCCGGTGACGCGGCCGCGCCAGGCAATGGCACCTGCGAAGACCGAAGGCTCAAGCCCGCTCAGTTTTGCGACCCGGCTGTTCACCCCATCGGCTGCAACGAGAAGATCGGCCGTAATAGAGCTCAGCTCTCCGTCGGCTGCCCGGAATTTCGCGGATATGGTCTCTGACTGCTTCTCAATCGCGACGAGTTCATGGCCGGTTTCGAGCCGGATCCGCGATTCGGCCCGGACGGCGTCGAGGAGAGCCGTCTGAAGGTCGCCGCGATGGATTGAAAGATAGGGCGCATCGGGACCCGATCCGACGGGCACCGTTGCAAGCCTTCGACCGCTTCGGCCACTGCGCAGGGTCACGGTCTCCGCTTCGACGCCGCGCTGGCGAAGGGCCTTGGTCAGGCCGAGCCGGTCGAAAACGCTCAGCGCGTTGGAGGAGAGCTGAAGGCCGGCTCCGACCTCCTCCAGGGTCTCTGCTCGCTCGAAGATCCTTGAGCCGATCCCGCGCCGTGCAAGCGACAGGGCCATGGTCAGGCCGGCTATGCCGGCGCCGATAATCGCGATCGATCGTCCAGATGAAGCGTCCATGGATCGATGAGCCGAAACCTTCGGTTCAGCCTTCGTAAAGACAGCCGGCTGGCTTGGTTTCAGTGGCTTTCAGATCGCTGGAATATTTGAAGAGCGTGGAGCAGTACGCACAGATCTTTTCCCGCTCGTCGCCCATGTCGAGGAAGACGTGCGGATGATCGTGGGGCGGATTCGCGCCGCAGCACATGAACTCCGTGACGCCGATCTCGATGACGTCGTGGCCTGCATCGTTCTGGAAGTGCGGAATCTGGTGTCCGGCCATAAGAAACCTCGTCGTGGCGGTCGTCCGATTTGGCGCGGACCATAGGCAGGGCGCGGCCGGAATGCCAGCGCCGAAAACGCAAAAAAGCGGACCAGGTGGCCCGCTTTCGTTGAAGTCCGCAGTCTTTGCGACGCAGGATCAGCTGGTGATGTCGACGCCCGGTAGCGTCTCGTATCCCGGATTGGCCTTCTTGAAGGCTGCGACCCAGTTGCGAGGGAACAAAAGATGGTTGACGCCGCGCATGCCCATGAATTCCGCTACGTCGTTGTTGAAGGACGAGCAGTTGTAGGCGACCGCGCTCCAGAGCTTGAGACCGGCCTGCTTCTTTCGCACAAAGGCAGACAACCGCTGATACTCTGCAGCGGTGAGCGGGATCGTCATCTCGTTCTGAAGATAGGCTATTTCCGTGTCGCCGTCGGTCGGGCCGGTGCCTGACGGAACGGGGACGATATGGCCCATCGAATACATTCCGGGTCCGCCTTCCGGCCAGAATCCCGCAATCTCGACCATCGACGGTACAAGTTCGCCGGAGCGGTCATAGGGAACCCGTCCAGTGGAATCGAGCTGTCCGAAGGCGACGAACGAGTGGCCATAGCTTTCTGCGTTACGAGCGCGGAAGGACATGAAATAGGGTTTGTCGAGAACGCCGACGGCGCTTTGGCCGGACCAGGGCGTGAAACTGACCTGGCTTTGCGCCGAAGTCAGGTTGGCGGTCGGTGCGCCAACGGTCATGTTGCTCGACGTGGATGTCGAGGTGCAGCCAGCAAGGGCTACGGAGACAAGCGCGATCGCGCCAATCTTTGAAAAACTGAATGCCATATCGGCCGATCCTAAACGCTGGCAAATGCCGTGCTACGTTCGAATGAGAACGTTGCCTGCTGAGTGTGGAAAGGGGAACATATTGTCCCTAACGCCCGATTAAGGCCGAATTTGGGGGAGCGGCGACTGCCAGCCCCCCCAATTCCTACAAGGGGATTAGCCCTTGGTGACGTAGGTCTCTTCATAGACAGGAGCCGGAGCAGCAACAGGCTCTTTGCCCTTGCCCTTACCCTTGCCCATGCAACCAGCGAAAGAAGCGACTGCGAGGGCCGCGACCGAAGCGATGATGATCTTTTTCATTTCTATACCTATCAGTGCCTGACGGATGATGCCGCAGTTAAGGTTCGGTCGCGTTGACCGATACCTGCCTGCAAACTGTTGCGATTTGGCGATACGAGCAAGTGCGAAACCGCAACACTCGCCCGACATCGCCATTACCTAACCCCGAAGCGCTTAATCCTGCGTTACCGAGGTCGGCTTCCCCTCTCTCAAAGGGCCGTAACCCCTTTATTCCCAAGCGTTTGCCACATCAAGAGATCATTGGCCCAGACTGGTGCCCGGGTGCATCACGTGTTTTGAAACATGGAAATTCTTTGCGAGATGGAGGCCTTTCGCAGTGATCTGCACAAGGCTTCGGTGCGTCTCTCCGAGGATCCTGCCACGATCTTGACACGAAGGACGAGGTGCCGCGATTCTCTTTCCCCTTGGCGGATATTCGAAAAGACTGCGCTGGAGCCTTCCCGGAGCGTCCATGAGGCCGTCGGCCAGGGCGTCCGCCTCGAACCAGGCAGACCCTATCTGAGCGCACATGGCACGTAATCCTCCTCGAAATCGGTAGTTCAGCGATCATACGCATCGCGTATCCGCAGCGCTTCGAGTGCGACTTGTTTGTTTGGTCACTGGGTGGGCACCGGCGGCGGTGATGGACGGCCTCAACGCGAACGGCCCGCGCCATGTCTGACGCGGGCCGTTCGTTGTTCAGCTACTGATTCCTTTTGGTCGGGCTGACCCGGTCAGCGCGTCACGATTTCCGGCCCCATCAGGGCGTTCGGAATGAACGTCGAAAGGACTGGAACGTAGGTGACGAGGATCAGGAAGACGAAGAGGACGCAGACGAAGGGCGCTGCCGCCTTCACCACACTCACGAGACTCATGCCCGTTATGCCCGAGGTCACGAACAGGTTGAGACCGATCGGCGGTGTGATCATGCCGATCTCCATGTTCACCACCATGATGATGCCGAGATGGATCGGATCGATTCCCAGCTCCATCGCGATCGGGAACACGACCGGCGCGACGATGAGGAGCAGGCCGGACGGCTCCATGAACTGGCCGCCGATGAGCAGAAGGACGTTCACGGCAATCAGGAAGGTGAACCAGTTGAAGCCGTAGTCCAGCATCAGGGCGGTGATCGCATCGGGGATGCGCTCGGCCGTCAGCGTGTGGGCGAAGAGCAGCGCGTTGACGATGATGAACATCAGCATGACGGTGGTCTTCGAGGCGTCGACCATCACCTTGCGCGTCTCGTCGTGGAAGAGAGCCGGGAAGAATCCGACCGTCATCAGGCGCAGGTTCCTGCCCCAGATCGGCAGACCGGCGGCAAGAGCGCCGGGGATCTGCCCGATGACGCCCGATCCCGCGGTGCCTGTTGCGACATAGGCCGAACTTCCGTCGACGCCGACTGCCTGCGATGCCATTCCGTGCTGCAGGCGCCAGAGGGGGTAGGCGAAGAGGATGATCACGACGCCGATCAGGCCGGCGATGGCGCGCGAGCCGATCGTGGTGACGCCTGGCTCACCAACGGCGAAGAAGGAGAGAATCAGCCAGATGAGGAAGAAGGCAACAGCGTAGACGAGCGCCTTGAAACCGATGACAGCCTCGTGGCTGCGACCGTTGTCGACCCAGGGCTCTTCCTTCAGCGGACCCATGTCACGGTAGATGAAGAGCGCGACGAAGGCGGAATAGACCGCCGCGACGGCTGCTGCCTCGGTGGGCGTGAAGACACCTCCATAGATGCCGCCAAGAATGATGACGACGAGGAAGACACCCCAGCCGGCTTCCTTGCCGCCCTGGACGATCTCGCCGAAACCCTTCCATTCCTCGGCCGGCAGGTTCTTCCAGCGGGCGACCACATAGATCGCCAGCATCAGCATCACACCAGCGAGAAGGCCGGGAATGATGCCGGCCAGGAACATGCGTCCGACCGAGACGTTCACCGCCGCCGCGTAGACGACCATGACGATCGAAGGCGGAATGAGAATGCCGAGCGTGCCGGCATTGGCGATGATGCCCGCCGCGAAGCTCTTGGAATAACCGACCTGCATCATTCCGGCGATGGCGATCGTGCCGATCGCGACGACGGTTGCAGGCGAGGAGCCCGAAAGCGCCGCGAACAGCATACAGGCGAGGACCGAGGCCATCGCGAGACCACCCCGAAAGTGGCCGATGGTGGCAATGGCGAGACGGATGATCCGCTTTGCGACACCGCCGGTCGACATGAAGGCCGAGGCGAGGATGAAGAACGGAATGGCGAGCAGCGTGTAGTTCTGGCTCGCGGTGAAGAGCTGCAATGCGACCGAACTCATGGAGTCGGACGAGAACAGCGCGATGACGAGGACCGAGGAGAGGCCGAGCGAGATGGCAACCGGCACGCCGAGGAACAGCAGGCCGAAGACCATGATAAAGAGGAAACCCGTTTCCATGGTCCGGTCAGTCCTTGATCGAGTTGAGGTTCTGCTGGACGAGGTCTTCCGCCTCGTGTCCCGCGACGATGAGTTCCTTCTTGTCCTGCGCGATCAGAACGAGCGCCTGTAGCGAGCGGAAGGAGAGGAGGGCGAGGCCGACGGGCAGCATCAGATAGGCGACCCAGCGCTGAACGCGGTCCTGCAAGCCGAACGCGCTTTGCATCCATTCGGGATAGCGCAGTTCGTCGAGCCCGGTGCCCCGGTCGAACATGAAGGTCCAGTAGCCGATCGCGCCGCTCTGGCGCCAGTTCGTGGAGACGTCCGCGCCGAAGAAGGCGAGCCAGCCGGCATAAAGAAGGAGCATGCCGTATGCGAAGGTCGCAAAGGCACCGAAAAGGGCTGCGGCCTTGAACAGTGGCTTGGGAAAGAGGCGGATGACCGCGTCGACGCCGAGATGGATACCGACCTTGATGCCGTATCCCATACCGAACAGGATCAGCCAGGCGAACAGGATGCGGGTCGCTTCCAGTGCGCCTTGCCAGCCGGAATTGAAGCCGTAGCGTCCGATGACCTGAAAGAAGGAAATGAACGTGATGAGCGCCATCAGGATGGCGATAATGTTCTCCTCCAGGCTTTCAACGGCGGCGGGAAAAGCTCGCTCGGCCAAAAACAAAACCGTGACCAGCGCGATGAGCGCGATGGTCATTCCCATAAGTTCCATAAATTCCTCCCGGTGATCACCCAAGTCGAACGGTCGATTGCGTGACCGCGCCCCGATGGGCGCGGCCACGGCGCATCAGATCAGTTCTGTGCCTTTTCGCTCGAGCCGTTGCTTGACGCGTCGGCCTTCTGGGTCGAGCCGTAGCTCTCGGCTGCTTCGATCACGTCGAGACCGATATCGCCTTCGAACTGCTTCCACACCGGCTTCATGACTTCCACCCAGGCTTCACGCTGGCTGCCGTCGAGGGTCCGGATCGTGGCGCCGGTGTCCGCGATCGACTGCTTGCACTCGCCTTCCTGCTTGGCGACATTGTCGTTCGACTGCTTCAGGGTGTCGTTCACGATCTGAAGAAACTGCTCGCGTACGTCATCGTCGAGGCCGTCGATCCAGTCCTGGCTGGTAATCATGCCATAGGCCAGAAGCTGATGGTTCGTTTCGGTCATGCCGTCCTGAACTTCGAAGAACTTCTGGGTATAGATGTTGCACCAGGTGTTCTCCTGGCCGTCGACGACGCCCGTCTGGAGTGCGCCGTAGACTTCCTTGAAGGCAAGCTTCTGTGCCGAGGCGTTGAGGGCTTCGATCATTGCCACGGCGACGTCCGAGGTCTGAACACGGAACTTGAGGCCGGCAGCATCCTCAGGCTTGATGAGCGGCTTGTTCGCGGAAAACTGCTTCAAACCGGAATTAATGTAGCCGAGGCCCTTGTAGCCCTCGTCTTCCAGCACCGTGAGGAGCTGGGCCGCATCCTCGGAAGCGAGATAGTTGTTGGCGTCTTCAAGGGTCGGGAACAGGAAGGGCAGGTCGTAGAGGCGGAACTTGGTGGTGTAGGCCTCGAATTTCGACAGTGACGGCGCGGCGATCTGAACGTCGCCGAGGAGCAGCGCTTCCATCACCTTGTCGTCGTCATAGAGCGTCGAGTTCGGGAAGATCTGCATGCAAGCCTTTCCGTCCATCTGCTCGTTGACGTTCTTGGCGAGCAGCTGGGCCGCATCACCCTTCGGGTGACCGCTGTCCGCGACGACGTGGCTGAACTTGATGACCATTTCGCCGTCGTCGCAGGCGTCGGTCTGAGCCTGTGCTGCGCCAGCAGCCATGACGAGTGCGAGACCCGAAATCGTACCGAGCATATAATTCTTCATGGAATTTCCTCCTCCGTGACGGATCGACTGATCCGTCCTCCAAAACGTTTTCGTGTCGAGCCGGAATGACCGGTCCGAAACCACAGTGTGACACGCGTTTTGCGGGAGAACTAGAGACGACTTCTGGTCTGCGCGACCGGCCACAAGGGCTCTGCCACAAGTCTCGCAATGCCTCCCGCCGTCGCGATACGAAAAGCAATGCATGCCCCGTGCCAAATGCGGGATTGGAGAAGAATACTTTTCCGGAGCCCAGACTCTTCAAAGGGTTAGCCGGATTCGCCGCAGGGCGTTCAGAGGCTCAACCAAGCCGATGGGTAACAGGTTACCCATCTGGAAGAGGTCGATCGGCAGCTGACGACACATTGGCCTGCCGGAATCCGCAGGATGCATGCCGCGCATGACGGTTTGCCGTGCTGAGCGGTAAAACGCGTCAGGCTTGGCCGGGTTCCTCGTCGGCTTCGCTTGTTTCGATCCCAAGCCGTTTGATCTTGTCGTACAATCCCTTGCGCGAGATTTGCAGCGCTTCGTAGGTGGGTTTCAATGCGCCCTGATGGCGTGAGAGCTCCGTCTCGATGACGAGCTTTTCATAGGCGGCCATGCGATCGGCAAGGGACCCGTTCTCGCTGAAGGTGTCGTTGGATCCCGCAGAGACGACTTGCTTCGCCGGCTCCGCTCCGGGCCACATGCCGAGCACGAAACGGTCCGCGTAGTTGCGCAGTTCGCGGACATTGCCGGGCCATTCCTGCCTGATCAGCATCGCCTCGATCTGGGGATTGATCTCTGGAATATCGCGCCGGAACCGTGCCCGCGCCTCGCGTGCGAGGTGATAGAACAGAAGCGGCACGTCCTCGCGGCGGTCCCTAAGGGGCGGGATCGTCATGGTGACGACGTTGAGCCGATAATAAAGGTCGGAGCGAAACATGCCTTTTCGGCCTGCTTCGGAAAGATCGGTCTTCGTGGCTGCCAGAAAGCGGATATCGAGCGCGATGGGCTTGTTCGAACCGAGGCGCTCGATCGTCCGGGTCTCGATCGCGCGCAGAAGCTTTGCCTGCAGATCGAGGGGCATGGACTCGATCTCGTCGAGGAAAATCGTGCCGCCATCGGCGTGCTCGAGCTTACCGATGCGCTGCTTCTGGGCCCCGGTGAATGCGCCGGGCTCATGACCGAAGAGCTCGGACTCGATGATGTCTGCGGGCAGGGCGGCGCAGTTGATGGCGACGAAATTGCCTTTCTTGCGGTCGCCGAAATCGTGCAGTGCCCGGGCGACCACCTCCTTGCCCGATCCGGTTTCGCCGAGGATGAGGATATCGACATCCGTGCCGGCGAGCGCCGAAATCTCGTCGCGCAGCCTCTGGATGGCGGGGGTTCGACCGACAAGCCGCGCGGCGAGTTCCTGCTGGCCGTCCAGAACCGAGCGCAACAGGCGATTTTCCATCACCAGCCGGCGCTTTTCGAGGGCGCGCTCGATGACGGAATAGAGCCGGGAGACCGAAAACGGCTTCTCGATAAAGTCGTAGGCCCCGGTCCGCATCGCATCCACCGCCATCTGGACGTCGCCATGGCCGGTAATCAGGATGACCGGCAGGGCCGGGTCGATGGCAAGGGCCTGTTTCAAGAGTTGCAGTCCGTCGAGCCCCTTCATCCGGATATCGCTGACGACGACGGCATAGGCATCATGGCGAAGCTGGGAGATGAGCGCGGACCCGTCCTGATGGATGCGCACCGGCAGGCCCTCCAGTTCGAGCCCTTGGGCGAGTGCATCGCGCAGATCTTCGTCATCGTCGACGAGATGAACGACTGCGGCGCTTGGATCGGGCATGTGGGAGGCTCCCGCTCGGATTATTGGGCGGCAATTGCCGGGCTATCGGCGGTTCGCAGGCAAATTGCAAACACCGTTCCGTTCGTGCCGCTCGTTACGAGGCTGATCGTGCCGCCGAAATCGGCAAGGATGTTGGAGACGATGGACAGGCCGATCCCGATCCCTTCGCCGCTCGATTTCGTCGTGACGAAGGGTTCGAAGATTTCAGATTGGAGGTTCGCCGGGATCCCTGGACCGTCGTCACGAACCTCGATCACGGCCATGCCCTCGATTGTGCGTTTCGAAAGGCCGATCTCGATCTTGCTTCCCGAGGTTTCGCCGATGGCGTCGGCCGCGTTGTTGATCAGATTGACGAAAATCTGGCTCAGGCGGATTTTGCCGCCGATGACATCCAGATCCCGCAGTTCCGGCGCGATGACGAGGGTAATTCCGGCCTTTCTCAGGCGCGGGCGCACGAGGATCATCGCCTCGTCGAGAACGGCCCCGAGCGCAACTGCGCTCAAGGTCGGTCCGGGTTTACGGGCAAAGGCAAGCAGGGTCTTCGACAGTTCCGCCATGCGCTCCGTCATGGCGGTGATGCGCTTGAGGTTCTGGGCCGCCATGTCCGCGCGGTCGCTGGTGATCAGGCGGACTGCGTTGTCGGCATAGGTTCTGATCGCTGCGATCGGCTGGTTGAATTCGTGGCCGAGAGCCGCCGCCATCTGGCCAAGACCTGCAAGTTTGGCGGTCTGGACAAGCTCGTTCTGCGTCTTGCGCAGCTTTTCTTCCGTTTGTCGGCGCTCCTCCACCTCGCCCGTGAGCGTCTGGTTGGTACGGCTCAAGGCACGCGTCCGGTCGCGCACCTTCCGCTCCAGCCGCAATGCGACCGATCGGTCCCGGCGCTCGCGAAGGATCGCCTGCTCGCGCCTGCGCAGAAGCACGCCGACGATCGAAGCGAGGAGAATTGCAACAAGCGCGGCGAGAGCCTGAAAATAGAGCGCTGCCTGCGTGACGCCGCGCGTGTCGGCCAGGACATGCACATCCCATTCGAGCAGGGGCATGTAACGGCTTCGTTCGAGATAGGGCAGGTCCATATCGCCGATGCGGCCGAACAATGACGCCGAATCGCTGGGAGGGAGCGTCTCGATCCCCCATTCCGGGCGATTGGTCAGGAAAATCCGATCGAACCTGTCGGTCACGATGATGGGGTTCTTGGAAAGCGCCCAGGTCGACTCGACCGCCTCGAAGCCCACGAGCACCATCACATAACCAAGGATGTTCTGTTGCCGGCGAACCATCCAGGCGAACAGATAGGCCCTTTCGCCATCGGGTAGAATGAGGCTTTGACGACCGAGCCGACCCTCCGAGGCAACTTGCAGAGCGGATTGAACCTCCGGATTGTCCATCGACAAACGATTCCGCGAAGAGGCGATGATCTCCTGGCCGGCCGAAAGAAGCGCGACGTCGAGCGCTCCTGACATCGCTGTAATGCGCGCCACTTCCGAAAGCGCCTCGTTCCGGTCGATCTCGATGAGGGGTGCGCCGGGCGGGGAGAGGATCGAGCGAATTTCACGGGCCTGTGCGACCAGCGGCGTCAGCAGACGATATTTGTCGAGAATGCCTTCGAGAACGGCGGTCTGAACGTTGAGCGTTTCGGTCGCATCGCGAACGATGAGCTCGCGTTCACGCTCGGCGGCGAATTGCCCGGAAAAGACGATGGCCAGTAAGGCGATCGCAACGACCGTGACCGTCGCAACGCCGCGCAGGATCCAGAACCGGCGCCGAATCGCCGGACGACCCGACCTCGCCGGAATACTGATCGCTCCCCGTTTCATCGAACCCTGCGCCCTCAATCCCAGCAGGTGGGCACGTTACAGCAACGGCCCAAAAATCGTCACTGATTTTCAGGCCGTTGCCTCGATTGAACGCCTTCGAGCGGCGATGCCGTGAAAACGGGAGCCGGTCTTCAGCCCGTTACAGGATGAAACGCGAAAGGTCCGTATCGCCGGCAATGCCGTCGAGCGCGTTGTGAACATAGGCCGCGTCGATCGTATAGGTCTCGCCGCCCTTGTCCGGTGCCTCGAAGGAAATGTCGTCGAGGACACGCTCCATGACGGTCTGAAGCCTGCGGGCACCGATGTTCTCGACCGAGCCGTTCAGCTTCACAGCCGTATCGGCGAGCGCGTCGATCGCATCCTCGGTGATCTCGAGGTTTACATTCTCCGTCTTCATCAACGCGATATATTGCTTGATGAGCGAAGCTTCCGTTTCGGTCAGAATCCGGCGGAAATCCTCCCGCGTGAGGGCTCGCAACTCGACGCGGATCGGCAGGCGGCCTTGAAGCTCCGGCAGAAGGTCCGAGGGCTTCGACACATGGAAGGCGCCGGAGGCGATGAAGAGGATGTGATCGGTCTTCACCGGCCCGTGCTTCGTCGCAACCGTCGTGCCCTCGACAAGAGGCAGCAAGTCGCGCTGCACGCCCTCGCGGGAAACGCCCGCCGAATGGCCATCCTTGTTCGCGACCTTGTCGATCTCGTCGAGAAAGACGATGCCGTTGTTCTGGACCGCTTCGATGGCCTCGCGGGTGAGCTGCTCCTGATCGAGTAGCTTGTCGGATTCCTCACCGATGAGAAGGTCGTAGGAATCGCGCACGTTAGTGCGAACCTGCCTCGTGCGGTTCATCGCCTTGCCGAACATTTCCGACAGGTTGAGAACGCCGATATTGCCGCCCGGCATGCCGGGAATGTCCATGCCGCCCATGGGGTTCGACGTGTCGGCGACCTCGATGTCGATCTCCTTGTCGTCGAGTTCGCCGCTGCGCAGCTTCTTGCGGAAGGAATCCTTCGTCGCGGGCGAGGCGGATTTGCCGACAAGGGCTTCTAGAACGCGATCCTCTGCGCCCTTGTGGGCTTTCGCCTTCACCTCTTCGCGCTTCTTCTCGCGCACGAGTCCGATGCCGATCTCCACGAGATCGCGGATGATCTGCTCCACATCGCGGCCGACATAGCCGACCTCGGTAAACTTGGTCGCCTCGATCTTGATGAAAGGCGCACCGGCGAGCTTGGCGAGGCGGCGGGAAATCTCCGTCTTGCCGACGCCCGTCGGGCCGATCATCAAGATGTTCTTCGGCATGACCTCTTCGCGCAGACCCGGCTCAAGCTGCTGCCGGCGCCAGCGATTGCGCAAGGCGACCGCGACGGCGCGCTTGGCGTCGTTCTGGCCGATGATGTGGCGGTCGAGTTCGGATACGATTTCGCGGGGAGAATAATCTGTCATGGCTCGTTACGGGTTTGGCGGGCTTGTCGCCGGCCTGTCCTTTGTCTGCGGGGCATGGGCCCGCTTTTGTCCTGAGCCCGCTACATGGGTGGAGGCCGCGAGATTCGCCAGTCTCCGGGCAAAACGAGGTTCAAACATCGGCCAGCAGCCAGCAGAGAGAATGGCGCGCTGGAGGATGGACCCTGCGGCAGGCTACATCCTCTCCTTCAAGCCTTTCGAGATCAGCCAGCGATTGACGGGATAGGCGGTGAAGAAGCCGCAGATCATGGCGATCTGCATGGACGCCCAGAATTCCGGCATGGACGGATTGATCGCAACGCCGATCACCGCGCCGAAAATCAAGAAATGGGCAAATGCCATGAAGCCATACATGCCGACCTGCCAGGCGGTCAGTGACAGGATGTCGGCTTTTGCTGCCGCGGCGAGGGCCTTGCCGGGGCTCATATCCGGGTTCATCGGCTTGATCGAGGCATACTGGAACGCGATGCCGATGATCAGCGCGAGGACGTAATCGAAGATCCAGACGGCGAAGATCTTTTCCGAAAACAGGATTTCGTACCCGAAGTACACCGCGACCACCGGAAAGAGATAGGCGATCGTCTCGGCAATGATGTCGGCGATCGAACATCCCGCGCCGCAATGGGTGGTTCCCTTGCCGACCGACGCGAAAAAGGGCGTCTTCTCCTTGTGCGGCATGGGCTCGTCCCGCTCCATCGCGGCGCGTGCAATGTCTTCGCGGGCAAGCCAGCCGTATCGGAAATAGCCCCAGAGGGCGAGCGGACCGGCGTAAAGGCCGGTGATCGGCCAGACGAAGTTCATCACCGCCATGTGCTGCGGACGGTAGATCACAATCGCAAGCAGGATCAGGAACGAGGCAAGGCCCGTGAGAATGAGAGCGATCGAGAGGAGATGGAGCCAATCCGGGATCATGTCGTGCTTTCTGCCTGTGGGCTTTCAGAGGTCCTGCGGCGCTTCATGCGTGCCGCGAAAATCCCTGAGCCGCTATGTCATCGGTACCCGGTGGTCCGCTCGCGAAACCGACAGGCTTACCGGGCTCAATTCACAAGCAGCGTTCGAGTTTCACATCTGACACGACGTCAGCTGATTTCATGAGACTGACGACCGCGAGCCGATGGAACGTTCGCCGATACGCGCCGTTGTCCAATCAAACACGGAAAGTCTCGCCGAAGTTAAAGCGACGTGCCTTGGTGGTGATCACCAAGTTCCGGTGAAAACAGGACCTGTCATCAGATTGATTTCGAGCTCGTCATCGAACGGGTCGAACGCTTCTGCGTCTTGGTTTCACCACTTGCTGCGGGACGTGTCCATGAAAACGGAGAACATGATGACCAAGATTACTGAAGCAAAGATCGCAATTCTTGCAACCGACGGCTTTGAAGAAGTCGAGCTGACCGAACCCTTGAAGAAACTCAAGGAAGCCGGTGCCGAAGTTCACGTGATTTCCACGAAGGGCGGGAAGATCCGCAGCTGGGATCAGGATCACTGGAACCTCGAAGTCGATGTGGACAAGGAACTTTCGGAAGTGCGCGTGTCCGATTATCATGCGCTCGTCCTGCCGGGCGGCCAGATCAATCCGGATGTGCTGCGCGCCGATCCGAAGGTCGTGTCCTTCGTTCGCGAGTTCTTCAACTCCAAGAAGCCGCTTGCCGCGATCTGCCATGCACCTTGGCTGCTGATCGAAGCGGATGTCGTGCGCGGACGCGATATTACGTCCTACAAGTCGATTAAAACCGATGTGGTGAACGCTGGCGGAAACTGGGTCGATCAGGAAGTCGTGTGTCATGAGGCGCTGATTACCTCGCGCAACCCGGACGATCTGCCGGCCTTCATCAGCAAGATCATCGAAGAGGTCGAAGAAGGCCGTCACGAGGATCGCAAGGCCGCTTGAGCGGATTAGAATCGAAACAATTGGAAGGGCTGGCTATTCGCCGGCCCTTTTTTGTTAGAAGGAGAGCTGCGAAACAGGCCCGTTGTCGTTGCCAGGAAAGAAACACTTCGTGTATGTCCGACCGGATATCGCGTCTCGAAAGGTACTCGAATGGCAACGCTTCCCAGCTACGACACGAACAGCAACGCGGACATGGATTATCGGGAGCACGAACGCACCTACGCGCTCTTTCTCACGATGTTCAAATGGGGCGCGATCTTCGTCGTCGCACTGCTGATCGCCATGGCGGTAAGCCTTCTCGGCTCGGGCGGCATTCTCGGCGGTCTTGGTGCCTTTGTGATCGTGTTCGTGATCGCGTATTTCCTGAACAAATAGCTTACGGAAGCAATCGGAAACGCAGTTTGAGGCGAGGCCAGCCGACTGGCCTCGCTTTGACGGCATTTGATCATCCACTGGTTGCCGTGATTTTTCCCGGACCGGTTTCCGACGGGAATCGGCTTTGACAGGCTGCATCCGTCATTTCGAACGGCAGCTTCGGGATGCGCGGCGTTTCGCAGCGCTTGCGTGGTTGCCGAAAACAGACGATCTTTTCGGTGAATGACCGATCTTTTCCCGCCAGCATCAAGAACGCCGAGCCTTTTCGACGAGCCCGTGTCGACGATGGTTCGCGTCATCGACACGGAGACGGCTGGTCAAAAGCTCGAAGAGGATGCGGTGATCGAAATCGGGTCGATCGATCTCGATCTCGGCTCCGGCGCGATCTGCAATCCGATGCAGACCTTTTGCGATCCGGGCGGCGTTCCGATCAGCGACGGCGCACGCCGGGTTCATCATATCTCCGACGAGATGCTCGCCGATGCGCCGCCTTTCGCTGAGGCCGTTCTGCCATTCGCAACCGAAACCTATGCAGCCCAGAGGGCGGACTTCGATCGCTCGCGATTGCGCCTCACCGGGCGTTGGTTGTGTACCTACAAGCTGGCTCTGAGGGCTTTTCCGAACGTGCGGGCGCACGGGCTCCAAAGCCTCGTCAAATATGTTCCGCTCGATCTGTCGGAGGTGGGGGACATGCTCGCCGGTCTTCACCCGCACCGGGCGCTCTTCGATGCGGTCTGTACGGCCGTCCTTCTTCGCCGGATCGCGGGCGAGCTGATGCCCCGTTGCCACGACATCGCGGATTTTCTGGACCGGGCCGAAAAAGCATCCAGCGAACCGGCACTTCTCGCCAAGCTGCGCTTTGGCCGACACAAGGGTGTGCCGATTCGCGAAGTCCCGACCGATTATCTCCAATGGCTCGTCGCGGAGCCAGAGATGAATGCCGACGCGGTGTTTACGGCCCGGCGTCAGCTTTCGCTCCGGCAGGTAAGGGGCGAGCGTAAACTGCCGGACGGGCTCTGACGTTTTCGGTGGCATGAACGCACTGCTTTCGGCCGTCCGCCGATAGGAGATCGAAGCCGCGCGGACCGGATGATACCGTATCCGGCTTTTTGAGCCGGGTACGGTATCATCCGGTCCGCGCGGCGGTTGAGCGTTCTTCAGATCCGCTATCACGAAGTGATCAAACGGATTTCGTATGAGGCCCGCCCTTCAGGTTCTTAGTTTTGCGACGAAGCTGTTGAGTCCTGCGAGGTTTTCGCGTCGCCCTTGCTGGAGCCGTTCATTGGGACCTCGAAGAACAGTGTCTCGCCGGACGAGTCGTCGAGGCCGTCATTGTCCGTGACCGCATAGGCGGTTCCGTCCGAAGCGATCGTGAACCCTTCGATCTTGTCGACGACGAAGCCGTTCGGTGCCTCCAGATCCGGAATGAAGTCGTGGACGACTTCCTTTGTCACGGTGGGCAGGTCGCCGCCGAGTTCAGCCGGCTGAACGTCCGATTTCGCGACCCGGGTGAGCTGCTTGATCTTGGCGTTCGATCCAATCTGGTTGTCCCGCTCGATCAGATAGAGAGAGTCGCCATCAGCCGTGATTTCCGAAAGACCGACCCAGCCGCTTTCCGGAGTCTCCAGCGGATAGTAGACGGCACCCCATTCTTTTGAGGCCGGCTTGTAGGAGACGATCTTCGTCTTGCCCTTAGGATCGTTTTCCCACGGGCGCTGAATCGCGATCCACAGCGTGTCTCCGTCCATCGCGATGCCTTCGGCGCCAAAGCGCGTCGCGCCTTCGAGCAGGTCGTCAGGAAACGCGACTGTTTCCGCGATCGCGCCATCTGCGCCGACATGCAGGATCTGATGCGGGACGTCCTTGTCAGGATTGCCTTCGCTGGCAAGCCAGAAGCCTCCGTCTCCATCCGGCGTAATGCCTTCGAGATCGAGCTTTTCGGCCGGAGAGCCGTCACGTGTGATATCCATCGCGCCGGTGATCTTTGCGGGCGTCTGAGACGCGTTGATCGTGAAGATGCGCGGCTGGCCGGCATAGAAGGAGTCCGATACCACGTAGAGTGTGTTCGCATTGTCCGGGTCTGCAGCAAGGCCGGACAGCGCGCCCCAGCCGAGCGGCGTGCCATCCTGGTCCTCGGAGACGATCTGCGGATAGGCCGGCTCCTGGTCGGCGCGTTCATAGATCATGACGTGGGAGCGTGCGCCGCCATCCTCAGCCAGATCGGCCTCGTTGGAGGTGACGAAGAGGTTGCGCGACGGAATGGCGACGGCGCCCTCCGGTGCAATGCCCGATGGCAGAACCTGCAAGAGCTCCGGGTCGCCTTCGCCGATCCGGTAGACACCGACCGCCGATCCGCGCTCCGACAGAACGAAGAGCAGCTCTTCGTCGCCGAACTCTGCCGCTTCCAGACCTTCCGGCTCGACGCCCTTGGCATCTGAGCGCTTGTCGGGATAGTGGCCGGCGCGGATCAAGGCATATTCGAAGGCGTTGCCCGCCTCGTATTCGACCGTTCCGTCCTTGTTCCAGATGGTGAAGGAACGCGAACCGCCCTCATAATCGCCTTCATTGGCGGAAGCGAAGCGGTTCTCGTCGATCCACTGGACCGCATCGGGCTCGCGCTCGCGACCTTCCTGGCTGTCGGTGAAGGAGAGAGTCTTGTCGTCCTTGGCGTCGATTCCTTCAAGATCGACGGTGCCGGCCGAAAAGTCGTTCGTGATCTTGCCGGATGCCGCATCGACGATGGCGAAATGATTGTTCTCCTGAAGCGAGACGACGATTTCGTTGGCGGCGTTGAAATCGACGAATTCCGGCTCGGGATCTGACGGAGCGATTTCGGAAAGACCCGTCATGTCGACGGTCTTCATCGTCGCGCAGTCGGCCGCACCGTTCGCAAGGGACAAGACGACCAGCGAGCCGGCGGGAAGCTGCGGAAGCGCGCCGTCGTTCAGGTCCTCGTCGCGCTCGTTCTCGATGGCGACCGCTGCAAAGGTTCCGTCCGGTGAAACCGCAACCGAATCGGGCTGGCCAGGAAGATCGCAGGACGCCGTTTCGGTGCGATCACTCAAGGACACGATGGCAAGCCGGCCTGACGGGTTGGTGAAGCTTTCCGACGTGTTCACGCCGACCAGCACATTGCCCTCTACGGCGGCGACCGACGTGGGCTCGCCTTTCAGGGACAGGAAGCCGAGCGGGGCCGGCGCGTGGGCATCGGAAATATCGACGAAGCCGATGCCGCCGGCCGGGCTGTCCGAATAGACGAGCGTGTTACCGCCCTTTGCTGCCGTGATGATCTCCGAGGAGGTCTCGGTCATCGGATCCATATCGGCGGGCAGGTTTTGCGCGACGGGAAAGGATGCGATCCGGTTAAACATCGGTTCGGCGAGCGCGGCGCTGGCAGCGGTCAGAACCGAGGTGGCGCAGAGGGCTGTGAGGATTGGGCGCAGCATCGGGCGGCATGTCCTTCGTTGAAAGAAAGCGGTGATGATGCGTGAATGGGCTCCTTCTGTAACAGTTGGATGACGAAGCGGGCTGTTCTGTCGGACAGCACCCGGGGGAACGCGGCGGCTTGTCTCCCGACTGGCGACTCGTCTCGCGCGCGCGGGAAGCTATTTCATCAGCCATGAAGCCCTTCGCCGATCTCATCGATGCCCTGACCCTGACGCCGTCGCGCAACGGAAAACTACGGCTGATGGTGGAGCATTTTGGTGCCGAGCCCGATCCCGAGCGCGGGCTGGCGCTCGCGGCGATCACCCGCGATCTCGATATCAAGTCGGTGAAGCCAGCGATGCTGAGGGAACTCGCGACCGAGCGGATGGACCCGGTGCTGTTCGGCTATTCCTACGATTATGTGGGCGATCTCGCCGAAACGATCTCTCTGGTCTGGCCGGCACCCGAACTGGACGCGGGGGAGGGGGCCGGGCGCGGCCCCACATTATCGGAGGTGGTCGAAAGCCTGAATGGGGCGACCCGGCAACAAGGGCCGAAACTGGTCGAAGCCTGGCTCGACCTCCTGGACTCGTCCGGTCGCTACGCTCTTCTGAAGCTTGTCACAGGTGCCATGCGGATCGGCGTGTCCGCCCGGCTCGCCAAGCAGGCGCTTGCTGATTTCGGCAAAGTGGACGTCGCCGAGATCGAGGAGCTGTGGCACGGGTTGGCCCCGCCTTACGAAGACCTTTTCGCATGGCTCGAAGGTCGGGCGGACAAGCCGGTTTCTGCGGCCAAGGCGCCGTTTCGGCCGGTGATGCTGTCGACGCCGCTGGAAGAGCCCGACTACGGGAGCATTTCGGCGGAGGATTATGCCGCCGAGTGGAAATGGGACGGTATCCGCGTCCAGGCGAGTGCCGAGGGCGGCGTCGCCAAGCTCTATTCGCGAACGGGCGACGATATTTCCGGTGCCTTTCCCGATCTCATGGACTTCATGACCTATAACGGCACGCTCGACGGTGAGCTCCTGGTCGCCGTGCCGACTGAGGAGAAGTCCGGCATGCCGGCAGTCGAAAATCATGCGGGCAAGCGCGGCGACGATATCGTGGTCGGCACGTTTTCCGATCTCCAGCAGCGGCTCAACCGCAAGACCGTCTCCGCCGCGATGCTGAAGCAGTATCCGGTTTTTCTGCGGGCCTATGATCTGCTGTTCGACAACGGGGAGGACCTGCGCACGCTGCCCTTTGCCGAGCGGCGAAAGCGGCTGGATGTCTTTGCCAAGACGCTGGAGCCGACGCGGTTCGATGTCTCGCCCTTCGTGCCGTTCGAAAGTTTCGACGACCTGTCCGCGCTGCGGAAAGAGCCACCGCATGCCGTCATCGAAGGTTTGATGCTGAAGCGCTGGGACTCCGTCTATGTGCCCGGCCGGCCAAAGGGGCCGTGGTTCAAGTGGAAGCAGGACCCTTATCTGGTCGACGCGGTGCTGATGTATGCCCAACGTGGCCACGGCAAACGGTCAAGCTTTTATTCGGACTACACGTTCGGCGTCTGGACCGGCGAGATGGATGCGCCCGAGCTGGTGCCCGTCGGCAAGGCCTATTTCGGCTTTACCGATGAGGAACTGAAGCAGCTCGACAAATATGTTCGCGACAACACGATCGAGCGGTTCGGTCCCGTGCGCTCGGTTCGCGCCGAGCCGGACCATGGGCTGGTGATCGAAGTGGCCTTCGAAGGGCTGCAACGGTCTGGCCGGCACAAGTCCGGCGTCGCGATGCGGTTTCCGCGCGTCTCACGCCTCAGATGGGACAAGCCGGCGGCTGAGGCCGATAGGCTGGAGACGCTGCAAGCGATGCTGGATTAAGGGCAAAGACCGGCCAAAGGGCTGGGCACCAGCGGGCGAGATTCGCTTACTTGCCCCACTTCTCATCGAAGCGTTTGGCTGCAAAATGCGCCCAAGTCAGTCCAACGGCCGCGAAAACGAGGCCGGAGACCGGAAACAGCCACAAGGGACCGAAAATCTCTTCGAACATCTAATCCTCGCTCCGCAGAAGCCGAAGTACGCAATGTGCTGATATATGTAAGCCACCGGCAACGATTATCCAAACGATCGCATTGTCGATGGTTTTTCCGCTGACCGTTGGAAGGACTAGAGCCGAGCCAAAGATGGTCAAGCCGATCGTATTCCACGCGGCGGCGAGCAGCTTCACATGCTCGTTGAAGCGGCGCGCCGCAAACTTGCGGCGCTTCGCTGTGTCGTCATCGGTGATCTTCATCGACCGAAAACCTCAGAGGCGCGCCCTCCTCAGAGGTTGTCCTCCTCGGTCGGCACGAGGATCTCGCGCTTGCCGGCATGGTTGGCCGGGCCGACGACGCCCTCGTTCTCCATCTTCTCGATGATCGAGGCGGCGCGGTTGTAGCCGATGGAGAGACGGCGCTGGATGTAGGAGGTGGACGCCTTGCCATCGCGCAGGACCACCGCGACGGCCTGATCGTAGAGATCCGCGCTTTCGTCCAGTTCATCGTCCGCCGCAGGGGCATTCTTGGAGGCGCTGCCGCCGCCCTTGCCGCCCTTGCCGGAGTTGGACTTGCCGTCGTCCTCGTCTTCGTCGTCTTCGAGCACGGCGTCCAGATAGTCCGGCACGCCCTGCGCCTTCAGATGGCTGACGATGCCTTCGACCTCGGCGTCATCGACGAAGGGGCCGTGGACGCGCTGGATACGACCACCACCGGTCATGAACAGCATGTCGCCCATGCCGAGCAACTGCTCGGCGCCGCTCTCGCCCAACATGACGCGCGAATCGATCTTAGAGGTCACCTGGAAGGAGATGCGCGTCGGGAAGTTCGCCTTGATCGTGCCGGTGATGACGTCGGTGGAGGGCCGCTGGGTCGCCATGATGACGTGGATGCCGGCGGCACGAGCCATCTGCGCGAGACGCTGGACGGCGCCTTCGATTTCCTTGCCCGCGACCATCATCAGATCGGCCATTTCGTCGATGATGACGACGATGTAGGGAAGGGGCTGCAGGTTGAACTCTTCGGTCTCGAAGATCGGTTCGCCCGAATCCCGGTCGAAGCCGGTCTGCACGGTGCGAGACAGGACCTCGCCCTTGGCCTGCGCCGCGCGGACGCGCTGGTTGAAGCCGTCGATATTGCGAACGCCGACCTTCGCCATCTTTCGATAGCGGTCCTCCATCTCGCGCACGGTCCATTTAAGGGCGACGACCGCCTTCTTCGGGTCCGTGACGACAGGGGAGAGAAGATGCGGAATGCCGTCATAGATCGACAGTTCCAGCATCTTCGGATCGATCATGATCAGGCGGCATTCGGCCGGCGAATGCCGATAGAGAAGCGAGGAGATCATGGTGTTGATCGCAACCGACTTGCCCGAGCCGGTTGTGCCGGCAACGAGCAGATGCGGCATCTTCGCAAGATCGGCGATGACGGGCTCGCCGCCGATGGTCTTGCCGAGTGCGACGGGCAGCCGGCCCTTGTGCTGGGCGAAGGTCGGCGAATCGATCATCTCGCGGAAATAGACGGTCTCCCGCTTTGGGTTCGGCAGTTCGATACCGATGGCGTTCTTGCCCGGAATGACGGCGACGCGGGCTGCGATCGCGCTCATCGAACGGGCGATATCGTCGGCAAGGCCGATGACGCGGCTCGACTTGATGCCGGGAGCCGGCTCCAGCTCATAGAGCGTAACGACCGGGCCCGGCCGCACTTCCATGATCTCGCCCTTAACGCCGAAGTCCTGAAGGACGCTTTCCAGAAGACGCGCATTGTCGGCAAGCGCTGCTTCGGAGAGCGTCTCGTCCAGATAGGGGGCGGGCGGCGGCGTCAGATACTCGACCGACGGAAGCTCAAAGGTTTCTGGATCGGGCAATTCGAGCTTCGGTTGCATGGCGAGTGCCTTGCCAGAGCCGCTGCGCATCTGCGCCTGCTGGCCGGTGATCGTGCGGGTCTGGGGCACGGCGCGTGCGGCAGGCAGATCCTGCGATGATGGCGAGACCGGCGCATGAGCGCGCGGCATCTGCCGCTGCTGATGTTCTGCCGCAGCGGGTTGTGTCGGTTGCGGTGCGGCTGGGGCCGCGTCGAAACCCGGTTCCTGGCGCGGTGCCTGAGGCGCTTCGGCCCTCGGGCGGCGGCCCGGAAAGGCGACGATATTGCCTGGCAGAAGGCCGCGCCATCCGCCCTCTGCGGGCTGAGGCGCCGGTTCCTGCTGCGGTTCGATCTCAGCCTGCGGGGCCGCCTGGTAGCCGTCGTCATAGCCCTCGAAGTTCGGATCTGCCGCTTCGTTCGGGTCATTCGAGCGATACCAGGCATGGTTCGCGAAGGGGTCGTCTTCGGCAGGTGCCTGGGCCGGTGTCTCGAAGGGCGCGTCGAAGCGACCTGTCACTTGCGGCAGGCCATAGGGATCGGCAGCCGGTTGCGGTTGCGGAGCCGGGGCCTGACGGCTCGCCATCGCTGGCTGGGCATAGTCGTCCTCGTCGACCTGATCGGCGAACGGATCGACATAGGCGGTGGCCTGTCCCTGGCCGGGCATGCGGATCGAGACGCCGCGACGCGCGACCTCCGGTTCGTGAGGCGGCTGCACCGCCGGCATTTCCGGCGGGATCGGGGCGAGCTGCGGCTCTGCGCGGCCAAGCAGCGAGGGATCGCGGACAAGCGGCGCGGGCGCGGCGGGGTCGGTCCATTCGTCGAACCGATCGCCGAATTCTCTCCGGCGCTCGGCGCGCTGCGCGCGAACCCGGTCGATGGCCGAGCGCGCGGAGAAGACGACATGGGCGAGCGCGCCCATCGCGAGAGCGAACTTGCCCTCTTGGCCGTCGAGTTCGTCATGCGCTGTGCGCTGTGCAGGCGCGCGGTGCTGAGCAGGCGCCGGAGCCGGGCGGGTGCCGTTCTTCAAGTCCCACAGACCGGAGCCGCCAAGGAAGAGCCGGGCACCTGGCACGACCGTCAGAAGACCGACCAGAACCGCGAAGACGCCGGAGGGATAGCCACCGAAGAAGAGCGCCGGAACCTTGAGAACGATGTCGCCGAGAACGCCGCCAAGACCGATGGGAAGCGGCCAGCTAGCGCTTTCGGGCAAGCAGCCGAGGGCCGCGCAGACGAGTGCGATGCCGGCGACAGCAAGCCAGCCCTTGCGTGCCAGCCGATCGAGCGGCCGCCCGATGACGTAGAAGACGCCCCAGATAAGCGGCCACAGGACGATGAGCGCCGCGCCGAGGCCGAGGACCTGCATCAGGAGATCGGCGGTGATTGCGCCGGAAGCGCCGGCCGCGTTCTCGATCACCTGCCGGTTGGCCTGGCTCCAGGAGGGATCGGCAACGTTCCAGGTCGCGATGGACGTGGCGAAGAAGCCCGCTAGGCCGATCATTGCCAGTCCCGCGCCCAGTTCGGCCTGTCGCTTGAAATTCATACGCTTGCCGTTTGCGCCATCCGCCGTGATCGTCATTTCGCCGCCCGTTTTGAGGTGGAACCAAAGTCTGTACGCCGCGCCTCCTGTGAGGTGCGGACGTGTCCTCCACACATTAGGTCCGGGCTGGTTAAGCGGCCTTTAAGCTTAAGGCCCCGTTACCGTTTCGCGCATGCAAAATGGTCGAGGCTGGACTGGGCGTGAGACGGTATCGCGCTGTTTCAGCCCGCTGCGGTATCAAAGCACTGGCGGTCTACAAGCGGCTTCTAGATCCGGTGTCGCAGAGCGATGAGCGAATTTCGTAAGAGACGAATACACCCCGGGGGGAACAAGCCGGCGCGCCGGCAAGTTCGCCCCAAAAGCAAGCAAAGAGGCAAAAGACGATGGAAATCGAGCATCAGGCGCGAGACGATGGCGGGCGGTTCACCACCGCCGGCGGCGCATCCGAACTGACTTACATGCGGCGCGACAGCGACACTGTGGTCTTCGATCACACTTTCGTGCCGCCGGAAGAGCGCAGCCAGGGAATTGCGGCGGAACTCGTCAAGGCCGGTGTCGCCTGGGCACGACAGGAGAATCTGAAGATCGTGCCGCAATGCCCTTACGTTGCGGTATTGTTTCAGCGCAATCCCGACGACTATGCGGACGTTGCGGCCTGACTGATCCAACGAGCGGCCTTGCAGCTCTCTCAACGGAAAAGAGGCGCCGTTTCGGGCGCCTCTCGTCTTTTTCTCTGATCGGCCGATCGATCAGGAATGATAGGCGACTTCGCCGTGATAGGTGAGGTCGAGACCCTGCCTCTCGTCGTCCTGTGACGGACGCAGTCCGATCGTCAGATCGACGATCTTGTAGGCGATGATCGAGACGACGCCGCTCCACACGATGGTGACAAGAACACCGACGACCTGGGCCCAGACCTGCGAGGACATGGTCACCCCTTCGCCATAGCCGATGCCGCCAAGGGCGCTCGAGGTGAAGATGCCGGTTCCGATGGCGCCGATGATGCCACCCATACCGTGGATGCCGAAGACATCCAGGCTGTCGTCGTATTTCAGCTTGTTCTTCACCACCGCGACGAAGAAGTAGCAGATGGCGCTGGCGATCGCGCCGAGGACGATCGCACCGACCGGGCCGATCGTGCCGCAGGCCGGTGTCACGGCGACGAGACCAGCGACGATACCCGAAGCGCCGCCCAGCATCGAGGCCTTGCCGCGGGTCGCAGCTTCGAGGGCGCACCAGGCAATGAGTGCGCCTGCGGTCGCGGTGAAGGTGTTGATCATCGCGAGCACTGCGGCCGCCGTCGACTCAAGGTTTGATCCGGCATTGAAGCCGAACCAGCCGACCCAGAGGATCGCCGCGCCGACCATGGTGAGCGTCATCGAATGGGGCGCCATGTTATCGCGGCCGAGACCGAGGCGTTTGCCGACCATGAAGGCACCGACGAGTGCCGCGATACCGGCATTGATGTGCACCACGGTGCCGCCTGCGAAATCGATCGCGGCAATGCCACCCGAGAGGGCTCCCGTGAAGATCAGGCCGGAAGCGTCCCAGACCATGTGCGCGATCGGATAATAGGAGAATGTCGTCCAGAGGAGGACGAAGGCGATGACGGCGGAGAATTTGATCCGTTCCGCAAATCCACCGACGATCAGGGCCGGCGTGATGATGGCGAACGTCATCTGGAAGGCGATGAAGAGATATTCCGGTATCTCGACACCTTCCGAGAAGGTGGCTGCCGTCGAGTCGACCGTAACGCCGGCGAGGAAGAGCTTTCCAAGGCCGCCCCAAAAATAGCTCGTGCTACCGCCGAATGCGAACGAGTAGCCGTAGACCACCCAGGCGATGATCATGACCCCGGAGATCATCGTGCACTGCATGAGCACCGAGAGCATGTTCTTGGCGCGCACGAGGCCGCCATAAAAAAGCGCGAGGCCCGGCATGGTCATGAAGAGCACGAGTAGGGTGGCCGTCATCATCCAGGCGACATCGCCCTTGTTGACCGCCGCGATCGCGGCGCCTTCCAGGCCGGCACCGCCAGTCGCCGCCGTTTCCTGCGCGTAGACCGCGGATGTCTGGAGGACTGCGGCAAGCGCCGCCGATGCCGCAGCCATCGGCCGCAAGATACTGTGTCTGGTCACGTCGGACGCCCCTCTCGCGATTGGCTGTCAGCGCCGGATAAGGTGCGCTGCAGCATTCGAGAATGTTGGAATCAAGCAGCGTGCCAATTGATGAGGCCTTATAGAAAAGGCGGATTTTCAGGGGGCGCGATCTCTCGCTGATTAAATAATAAGCAAAAGACCATAAAGTAATCAGATTTCCTGAGGCTCTCCTGTAGCGTAACAAGACGAAAAAGGCCCGCCGTGAGGCGAGCCCTTTTCCGGCCCCAGGGGGACCGATTGTTTACGAAGTCGCCGATCAGCGCTGGCCGGAGGCGAATTCCGGATAGGCTTCGACACCAACCTCGGCCCGGTCGAGGCCAAGAGCCTCTTCCTCTGCCGAGACGCGCAGGCCCATGACCGCCTTGATGATCGCGAAGACGACAAGGCTTACGACGAAGGTGAAGACACCGTAGGCGACGATACCGATGAGCTGCGTTCCGTAGCTCGCATCGCTGTTGGTCGCCGGGACGATGATCGTTCCCCAGATACCTGCAACGAGGTGAACCGGAATCGCGCCGACGACGTCGTCGATCTTCAGCTTGTCCAGCAGCGGAACCATGAAGACCACGATGACACCGCCGACACCGCCGATGAGGATTGCCTGCCACGCGGTCGGGGCGAGAGGCTCCGCCGTGATCGAGACGAGACCGGCGAGCGCGCCGTTGAGAACCATCGTCACGTCGACGCGGCGATAGATGGCCTGAAGCAGGATCATCGTCACCACGACACCGCCGGCTGCCGCGAGGTTGGTGTTGGCGAAGATACGGCTGATATCCGTGACGTCGGAGATCGTACCCATTGCAAGCTGCGAGGCGCCGTTAAAGCCGAACCAGCCGAGCCAGAGGATGAACGTGCCGAGGGTTGCGAGCGGGATCGAGGAACCCGGCATCGGAACGCCCGTGCCGTCCTTGGCGAAGCGACCCGTCCGCGAACCAAGCAGAAGCACGCCAGCAAGGGCTGCCCAGCCGCCGACGGAGTGAACGAGCGTCGAACCGGCGAAGTCCGAGAAGCCCATTTCCGAGAGCCAGCCGCCGCCCCACTGCCAGGAACCGGCGATCGGGTAGATGAAGCCCGTCAGGACGATGACGAAGACCATGAACGAGCCGAGCTTGATGCGCTCTGCGAGCGTACCCGAAACGATCGAAGCGGCGGTTGCGACGAACACCATCTGGAAGAACCAGTCGGACGCCGTCGAATAGCCGGTGGACAGCGCGTCGCCGCCAACGGCATCGAAGGAATAGGGTGCGAGCGTGCCGATATACCCGCCGTCGACGCCGGTATACATGAGGCTATAGCCGCAGGCCCAGTACATGATGCCGGCCGTTGCGTAGAGTGCGACGTTCTTCAGGCACTGCATCGATACGTTCTTGGAACGCACGAGGCCGGCTTCGAGCATGGCGAAGCCTGCCGCCATCCACATGACGAGGAAGCCGCCGATGAGGAAGAGAAGCGTGTTGAAGATATAGGCAACCTGGTCGCTCGGTGCGCCGCCCGAGGCGGCTGCATCAGTCGCCGGGGCGGCCGTCGTCGCTGCCGCGTCGGCGGCAGGTGCCGCAGCGTCTTGCGCGTAGGCTGCCGTGGCCGTGAGGCCAGCGGCGAGCGCCGAATAGAAGATAAGATTCTTCAGTTTCATGTGTCGTCCCCTCTCAGCCTCAAAGCGCGCTGGAATCGGTTTCGCCGGTCCGGATGCGGACCGCCTGCTCGATTCCGTAGACGAAGATCTTGCCGTCACCGATCTGACCGGTCTTGGCGGCGCTCTGGATCGCTTCGATCGTCTTGTCGACGGACTCGTTGCCGACGACGACTTCGACCTTCAGCTTGGGAAGAAAGCTGACCGCGTATTCGGTGCCACGGTAGATTTCCGTGTGCCCCTTCTGACGCCCGTAACCTTTGACTTCGGTGACGGTCAGCCCCTGGATCCCGACGCCGGTGAGCGCTTCGCGCACCTCGTCGAGTTTGAATGGCTTGATGATCGCCATTACGATTTTCATGTTCACCTCGAACCTGTCGCGGCGGCTCCAGCCGCGGGTGTTGAGCCAAGAATGCGCCGCAGCATTGGTGCGGCGACTGCTCAACGAAGATTCAAGCTTCGTGCCAAACGGGTTCTCGGGCCTCGAAATTCCCTGTGGGACGGGTGTTCGGTCCGGCAAAAATCTTCAGCACCGGCCTCGAAAAGCCGTTGCCTACGAATTGTGCGATATTGCGTTGCACACTATGATGAAAAAGTGTGCAGATCCGCGCCGCCATCATGGTGGCGACTGGCCGCAGCCCCTTTACCGGGCGATTTTTACTGAATGAGGCGGTAAATCAGCGCGTTCGCGGCCGGATAAGCCCCTCCTGGGCAACCGAGGCAACAAGGTTTCCGTCCCGGGTATAGAGGCTGCCCCGGGTCAGGCCGCGCCCACCGGAGGAGGACGGGCTGTCCTGCGCATAAAGCAGCCAGTCCGAGACGTGGAACGGCCGATGAAACCACATGGAGTGATCTAGGCTTGCCGCCTGAACACGCTCGTTGAACACCGAAAGTCCATGGGCGAACAGAGACGTATCGAGCAGCGTCATGTCCGAAAGATAGGCGAGGACGGCGGCGTTGAGGTTCGTGTCGTCGCCAACCTCGCCACTGCACCGGACCCAGATGCGCTGGATCGGTTCGAGCTTGTTCTCGGTGAGATAGTGATCGAGCATGATCGGCCGGAATTCGATGGGGCGCGGGCGCAGCCAGTATTGTTTCACCGCCGGCGGTGCATGTTCGAGGATCTGTTCCTTCAGCGCTTCGCCGTGAGGAATATCGTCCGGGCCGGGCACGTCGGGCATATCGATCTGGTGGTCGAATCCCTCCTCCAGCACCTGAAAGGACGCCGACAGGAGAAAGATCGCGCGGCCATGCTGGATTGCGACCACGCGCCGTGTGGTGAACGAGCTACCGTCGCGGATGCGATCGACATCGTAGATGATGGGGGCCGAAGGGTCGCCACCGCGCAGGAAATAGCTATGCAGCGAATGGCAGAATCGGTCGGCGGGCACCGTGCGCTGAGCTGCGACGAGCGCTTGCGCCACCACCTGTCCGCCAAAGACGCGTTGCCAGGTCTGGTCGGCACTGACGCCGCGAAACAGATTTTCCTCGATTTTTTCCAGGTCGAGAATATCCAGAAGCTTAGATACGGCTTTCATGCAAGGCTCACTTCTCTCGTGCGGGCGCCGTGCGGCGATTGAGCCTTTGGAAGCTCTGGTGCTAGGCGCTGAGCAAACCATATGCTTCGAAAAGAGTTCGTCCATGGCGAACAGGAGCTGGAGACGGAGGAAAGCTGACGATGGCCGAAACGACCGAGACATCTGCCGCTGGAGCGGAACCCGGCGAACGCGCCGATATCCTGATTGCGGGTGCGGGCTATGTCGGCCTTACGCTGGCCGTCGCCATCAAGTCGGCGGAGCCGTCCTTGGACGTGCGCCTTGTCGACATCGCGCCGGACGGCGTGTGGAGGAAGGACGAGCGGGCTTCCGCCATTGCAGCTGCGGCCATTCGCATGCTCGACCAGCTGGATATCTGGGCATCGGTGAAGGACGAGGCCCAGCCGATCACCGAGATGATCGTGACTGATTCCAGGACCAATGACGTCGTGCGCCCGGTTTTTCTCACCTTCGGCGGCGAGGCCGAGCCCGGCGAGCCATTTGCGCATATGCTGAGCAATCAGGTGCTGAACGGTGCCCTGCGCGACAAGGCGGCTGAGATTGGCGTGACAATCGAGCAGGGGGTTGGTGTTTCTGCCGTTCATCCGAAATCGGCCCGCGTCGATATCGACCTGACGGACGGCCGCAGGCTGGCTGCCCGGCTGCTCGTCGCCTGTGACGGCGTCAACTCGAAGATCCGGACCATGGCCGGCATCCAGACCATCCGGAAGGAATACGATCAGGCGGGCATCGTCGCGACGGTTTCCCACGAGCGCCCGCACGGGGGGCGCGCGGAAGAGCATTTCCTGCCTTCCGGCCCGTTCGCCATCCTGCCCCTCAAGGGCAATCGGTCGTCCCTCGTCTGGACCGAAAGCACGCGCAAAGCGCAAGATCTCGTCGACGGCGACGAGATGGTGTTCGAGCTGGAGCTCGAACAGCGCTTTGGCCACAAACTCGGTGCGATCAGTCTCGAAGGTGGGCGCAAGGCCTTTCCGCTGAGCCTGACGCTTGCCCGCAGCTTCGTGAAGCCACGGATCGCCCTGTGCGGCGATGCGGCCCACGGCATTCACCCGATTGCGGGGCAGGGGCTCAATCTCGGCTTCAAGGATGCGGCCGCGCTGGCTCAGACGATCGTGGAAGCCGAACGCGGCGGGCTCGATATCGGCGCGATCGATGTTCTGGAAGAGTACCAGCGCTGGCGGCGCTTCGACACGGTGCAGATGGGCGTGACGACAGACATTCTCAACCGGCTCTTCTCCAATGACAGCAGCCTCATGCGCTCGGTCCGCTCCTTCGGCCTGTCGCTGGTCGACCGCGCACCGCCGCTCAAGGAGTTCTTCATCTCCCAGGCTGCCGGCCTGACCAAGGGGCCGTCACCGCGCCTTCTGCAAGGTGAGCCGATCTGATCTCCCACACCTCTGTCAGCCGCCGGAGACGATCTGGCGATTGCGGTTCTTGGAAGAGAACGTTAGGAAGCGTGTCGAACCCAAGGGCCGAAACGCCTGCGCCGCTATTCAAGCTGCGAACGAGGCCTACTGAACGCATATCGGAGCCATAGACGCATGACGCTCGGCGGATTTTTCTTTCTTGCTCTCCTGATTATCCTGGTCGTCGTGCTGCCGATCTGGCCTTATTCGCGTCGTTTCACGATCGGCCCGACGATGATTGTCGGCCTGCTTCTCGTTTTGGTGCTGACGCTGATTCTCATCGGCATCCTGTAGGAACGCGATAATCGACTGATTCAAAGCAAAACGGGCATCCATCGGATGCCCGTTTTGCTCTGGCTTTACGGCTTGCGCCGAATCGCGCGCGTCAGAACTTCGGCGCTTGCCTGCCAGCAGAGCGATAGGCCGAGCGAAGCGTGTTCGCCATCAGCATGCCGATGGTCATCGGGCCGACGCCGCCCGGCACCGGGGTAATGGCCTTGGCTTTTCTTGCGGCTTCGTCATAGGCGACATCGCCCACGAGCCTGGTTTTCGGCGAGCCGTCTTCCTGCGTGCCCTTTTCAGGCGCATCGATCCGGTTGATCCCGACATCGACGACCACCGCCCCTTCTTTCACGTAATCGCCGGTTACCATTTCCGGCCTGCCGACGGCCGCCACCAGAATATCCGCATTGGCGCAGACGGCGGCGAGGTTCTTCGTGCGTGAATGGGCGATCGTCACCGTCGCATTGGCTGCGAGCAAAAGCTGCGCCATCGGCTTGCCGACGATGTTCGAGCGGCCGACGATGACGGCGTTGAGCCCCGAAAGATCGTCTCCCAGAACGTCGCGGATCATCACCATGCAGCCGGCCGGCGTGCAGGGCACGAAGGCTTCGTCCGCAGCGCCGGTCGCGATCCGCCCGACATTGATGAGGTGGAAGCCGTCGACATCCTTGTCGGCATCGATCGCCTGGATGACCTTGCCCTCGTCGATCTGCTTCGGCAGAGGCAGCTGCACGAGAATCCCGTGGATCGTATCGTCCTTGTTCAGATCTTCGACGATCTTCAGGAGATCGGCCTCGCTCGTATCCTCGGGCAGTTCATGCTTGACCGACTTGAAACCGCATTCCTCGGCGCGCTTGGCCTTCGAGCCGACATAGACCTGGCTCGCCGGATCGGACCCGACGATGACGACCGCAAGCCCAGGTTGGACACCGGTTTCATCTTTCAGCGCCTTGGTTTGCGCTGTGACCTCTTCGATGATCGACTTGGATCGCGCCTTGCCGTCCATGATCGTTGGATCGCTCATGAGCCTTCTTCCTCCCGAATACGATGCGCGGCGCCCACCACTCTCATTCGAATAAGGGGAACGATAGGCAATGGGCAAGGAAAGGCGGGAAAGCCGGAAAGCCCGATCGGGTGGAAAACGCTGGCCGGATGGGGTGCTTTGTCTGAATCGGCGGGGCAGCAACGTTCGATTTTGCGATTGGCCGCCTTCTTCACACATTGGGGATGCGAGGGCGGCCTATCGACGCCATTTCTGCTTTGAGTTGATCAGCCAAGCGGCTTCTGGATCATCAGGTGGAAGATGACCAGAACGGCGCCGAAGGCCGGCCATCCGAGGGCAAACCAGCAGCGGAAAAGCCGATGATAGTCGGGTGGTAGGGGCGTGCCTTTTTCTGCGGCTTGAGCCGCTAGATCTCGCATACGGAGCTGAAGCCAAACGACCGGTAACCAACAGGCGCCTGCGAGGGCATAAAGCAGGATCGACATCCAGAGCCATCGGTCCCAAATGCTGTAACCCATATAGATTGCCATCGTCGCGCCAGTGAGGGGCTGGATGATGACGGCTGGGGTTGTAAAAAACCAGTCGGCCTTGACGACATTGCGCGCAACGAGAGCGATTCCTCTCACCTCACCACTGCGATGGGCCGAAAGCATCTGGAAGGCAGTGCCGAGACCGGTTCCGAAGATCACGGTCGCGCCAATCAGGTGGACGTATTTGATCCAAAGATAGCTTTCCATTACGTCACCGCTTGGGAAGTTGAACAAAAAGAAGCGTCGCCATGAAAATTGGGACATTCTTCAGGAGTTGGCCGAGCGGATCGGCCCAGGCCGCAGGCACGAGAAAGGTGGCCAAGATCGAATAGAAGAGGATGGTGAGCGCCTGAGCCGCGGCCGCAAGCCTGCGTGTGCGCCGGATGAAAGCAAAAAGCCCCAGTCCGATGTCGAGCACCGCGCCACCCAGTACGAGGCTCGACGCAAACCGTCCCTTGACCTCCGCTTGCAAAAGAAGAGCGCGTCCATCCTCGATATTTGCGATCGACATCACGCCGGTGACGATCCAGAAGAGTGCGAGCGCGTACCACAATCCCTCTAGCCATGGGGCTAATACCGCCGTCGCTCTATCGGCAAAGATTGCCGGATGGCGGGCAAGCCCGGCGGAGAGACCGACGGGGCGTGTGTTTGTGAGGCGCAGAAGGTCGGTCGCATCTCCATCCGCGCCTCTCATGAGCATCGTGTGCATGTCATCATTCACGAAGGGTAGGCGAAGCAGTGATGCGAAGCGTACGACCGAGCCTAGCGGCAGCCTGAGACCGGGCCGGTGTCCGACCATCAGCCAGCAAGCGAGCGCGTCGATATAGTCGTTGATGTCGATTTGATCCGGCCCAACTGCGTCGACGGATCGCGGTAATGGCTCATCGCTCTCCAGAAGATCGACGATCGCTGCGGCAAGATCGTTCACCTGAAGCGGGCGAATAGGGCCGCTATCGAACCGCAATCGTATGGGAAAGGCCGCGATTGCTGCGAGGAAGTGCATGCTCGCTCCACCTGGTCCGTAAACCAGCGATGGACGGACAACAGTCCAACCGGGAAGCTTTCTTTCATGGACGGCATCTTCGCCGTGCGCTTTCGTGCGAAGAAAATCCGTCGATGAATCGGGGCTTGTTCCGAGCGCCGAAACGAGCACGAGACGGGTGATGCCAGCCTTTTCGGCAGCGTCGGCGATCCGATGCGGAATCTCCCGGTGAGATTCGGCCATACCGGACGGGTCTATCGTACCGATTGCGACGACAACGGCATCCAGGCCATTCAATGTGGTGGGCCAGTTGCCACCGGCTGCTTGAACCGGTGTTACACCGATTGATCGGATTTGCGCGAGTTGCACTTGATTTCTGCCGAATGCCCGAACGCGATGACCACGCGCAATAAGCTGTCTGGTGACTTCTCTTCCGATGAAGCCCGTCGCGCCAACCACACCGACTTCCATCACACCGCCTCCCGATCCAGAGGCCGTTTGAACTGGCGCTCACGTTCGTCTTGCCTTGCGTCGAACAGGCGGCTGCTGGGTTGCCAAAGGCAGACACCGAGAATGGCCAATGCCGACATCAGGGCGCCTGTCGACCAGAAGATGCAGTTTTGAAGAAACAGCGGATCACCGTTTACGAACGATCCCGTCGTTGTCGCAACACTCACTGCAAGGACCGGCGCCAGCATGATCATGACTCCAGCATAGACGGTCCATAAACGTCCACGCTCTTCGCTTCCGCAGAGATCGACGATGACCCTCAAGAGCGGACGGTAGAGGATCGCGATTATAGTTCCCGCGCAGGCGAACGAGATGGATAGGGCGATGAGGTATTGAAGCGTGGCAGTAGGCATTCATGGTCCTTCGGTAGTTTCTGTAAAAACAGAAATTCTTGATCGGAACGTTGCGTAGATCGTCCAGGTCTCAGCTTCGAATGAACGAAGCTATGCGACCTCCAAGCTTGACGATGGCGGTCAGTGTCGAGCGGGGCAGACGGCGGACCTGATCATACCAACCCGACAAATCTTCCAGAAAATGCAGCATGGTCACAAGGCGCTCTCGCATCACCGGATCACTCGTTTCGCTCCGGTCTGCTTCGTCGACGCAGTCGCGCAGCATAGTGAGCGCGGGATCGATCTCCCGTTTCTTTCGCTCCTCAGCGATCCGGAGCATGATGTCCCAAGGGTCGTTCTCCGCCTTGAAATGATCGCGACGATCGCCGCGCATGTGCACGACCTCGACAAGCTGATAGGTCTGTAGTTCCTTTAAACTGGTGGAGACGTTTGACCGTGCAATCGAGAGGGTCTCGGCGATTTCGTCCGCGGGCAATGGATTGGCGGACAGGTACAGGAGCGCGTGGATTTGCGCGACGGATCGATTCACGCCCCATCGGGATCCCATTTCACCCCAATGCAGAATGAACTTTTCTCTGACAGGGGTTAAAAGCACTGCTTTCTCCAATTTCTGTTCATACAGAAATAAATGAATTAAAGCTGGAGTCAACGGCCAGAAACCGGCAGGCTTTTGAGCTGTACCTTTTTTGCCGGGCTTGGCTATGTGAGCGAGAGGTCTTGCGGCTAGTTACACACGATGGATGTTTTTCACTCGCCCTTGCCGAACATCCGCTTCAGCATCTCGGCCATGGGGCCCTTTTCAGGCACCTTGATCTGAGGGCCGGTGCCTCGGGCCTGGTGGATGTGGCTCTTGCCCTTCGCGGGTTTTGCTGCCGCATCGGGCTTTGGTGTCTTCTTCGGGTTCGATGGCGCCGAAGCGTCCGTGCCGCTCGCGGTCGAGACCTTGTTCATGAACGTCGCGTCCTCGCCCTTCACGAGCGGTTCGATATTGCGGACGATCGTGTCGAGAAGGGGATCCAGCCACTTCTTGTCGGCCTTCGAGAAGTCGCCCAGCACATGAGGCGTCACCGCCTCCTTGCGGCCAGGATGGCCGATGCCGAGGCGCATGCGCTTGTAGTCACGCGTACCGAGATGGGCGTCGGTGGAGCGAAGGCCGTTGTGACCGCCATTGCCGCCACCTGTCTTCACCTTTACACGGCCCGGATCGAGATCGAGTTCGTCATGGACGACGATCACGTCTTTCGGCTCGATCTTGTAGAAGCGCGCCGCCTCGCCGATCGAGCGGCCGGAATCATTCATGAAGGTGAGGGGCTTCAGAAGAAGAACCTTCTCGCCGCCGATCTGGCCCTCCGATATCTCGCCGGAGAACTTCTTCGACCAAGGCGAGAACGCCGGGTCTCGTGCGATCTCGTCGACAGCCATGAAACCGATATTGTGCCGGTTGCCGGCATATTTCGGACCGGGATTGCCGAGGCCTGCGATCAGGATCATGGACCATTCCTTTCGTCGTGGGCTTCATACCAAAACGGCCGGATGAAACACCCGGCCGTTCGATATATCTGTCGAGAAGAGCGTGAGACGCCAGCTTATTCCGGGCCGGCCTTCGTCTCGCCTTCGACGGTCTGAGCGTTCTGCTCGGTAACTTCGGTCTCGGTGACCTCGCCGTCCTCCGGAGCCTCGTCCTCGGAGATCTCGCCGCCTTCTTCCTCGGAGCGCAGTGCCGCAGGAGTCGCGATCGTGGCGATCGCGAAATCGCGGTCGGTGATCGTGAATTCGACGCCTTTGGGAAGCTTGATCGAGGATGCGGCCAGCGTGTCGCCGATCTCGGTGCCGGTCAGGTCGATCGTGAAGTATTCCGGAATGGAGTTCGCGGAGCATTGGACTTCGACCGCGTGACGCACGACGTTGAGGACGCCGCCGCGCTCGAGACCCGGGGAGGCTTCTTCGTTCTCGAAGTGAACCGGGATTTCGACCGTGACGCGGGTCTTCTCGCCGACGCGCAGGAAGTCCACATGCTCAAGGAAGTCGCGAACCGGATCGAGCTGGTAATCGCGCGGGAGGACCTTGATCTTCTCGTTGCCGACGGTGATCGTCGCAAGATTGGTCATGAAGCCGCCAGCGTGAAGCGCAAGGAAGGTTTCCTTGTAGGGGAGCGCGATCGGCAGGGGTTCTTTGTTGTCGCCGTAGATGACGGCTGGAATCATGGCGTTGCGGCGCAAAGCTCTGGCGGCCCCCTTGCCGACCTTTTCGCGCTTCTCGGCCTTAACCTCGAAGGTCTGATGCATGGTTTCGTCCTTTGACTGTTGAGGTGGTCGCCCGGTTTCTTAGAAAGCCGGAAACGACGAAAAGCGGCCTGCCGAAGGCAAACCGCCTATCTCCGCGCTGCCTCCAAGGGTGTCTGCGCGGACGGGCGTGCGTATAACGCAGGCTTGTCATAAGGGCAAGCGGTGGCGAGATGCTGGCTGAACCTTTTGGTCTCGGATCGCGCGGCTTTCTCAACGCGGCAGAGCGATGGAGACGATTTGCGGTCGCGCGTCAGAAATAGCGGCTTGCCCAGGCCGCGATGATGCCGGCAGCGTATTCGGCATCAGCTCCTTCGGTCAGGAAATGTGTGGCGCCTTCGAGGGATACGAAGCTCTTGGAATGCCGGGCGCGCTCGTGGATCATGCGAGCATTCTCGATCCCGACCACATCGTCGGTCGGTGAGTGCAGAACCAGAAGGGCCGCATCGAGCGCATCGATCCGTTCGGGTTGGGGCTGATCCTTCAGGTCGTCGACGAATTTCCGGGCGATGGTGAAGGTTCGGCCGCCGAGTTCGACCTCGGCCCGGCCATCTTTCCGGATCGCATCGAGCGCTTCCTCGAAATTATGGATCACATGCCAGGCATCGTACGGCGCGGCGATCGTCGCGACGGACGTGCATTCGGCAATCTCGCTTCCCGCTGCGATCGCAACCGAGCCGCCGAGGCTGTGTCCGACGACCAGTTTGGGAGCGGCATATCGCTCCCGCAGGAAAGCGGCAGCCGCAATCGTATCCTCGAGATTGGTGGAGAAACTCGTCTGCTCGAAATCGCCTTCGCTCTGGCCGATGCCTGCAAAGTCGAAGCGCAAGGTGGCAATGCCTGCCTCCGCGAGCGCCCGGCTCACCTTGACGCTGGCAAGAAAATCCTTGCCGCAAGTGAAGCAGGGGCAAAACAGAGCATAGGCGACCGGATCGGTGTCGGGAACTTCGAGCCGCGCGGAAATCCGGTTGCCGTTTGATCCCGCGAAAACGACCGATCTGCTTTCCGTCATTTCGCTGTTTGCCTCACATCCTCGCAAAAAGGGTAGGACAGGAGCGAAGGAAAGCCACCCCTTTCAAGCCGCGGTCGCTTGAGATGGCGCGGCGAATATGAGGGGCGTTCGCTCAGTCGAAGAGGCTGGAAACCGACTCTTCCGAGGCCGTCCGCGCGATCGCTTCGCCAAGAAGGTTGGCGGTCGTTACGATGCGGATATTCTCGGTCTCGCGGATCGCCTTGGTGGGCTCGATCGAATCCGTGATGACGAGCTCCTGAAGGCTCGATGCGGCGATACGGGCCGCCGCGCCGCCCGATAGGACGCCGTGCGTGATATAGGCCGAGGCGCTGTTCGCGCCGGCTTCGACGAGTGCCGCCGCCGCGTTGCACAGCGTGCCACCCGAATCGATGATGTCGTCGATCAGGATGCAGTTCCGGCCCTCGACGTCGCCGATGATGTTCATGACTTCCGATTCGCCGGGCCGTTCGCGGCGCTTGTCGACGATGGCGAGCTGAGCATCGAGCCGCTTTGCCAGCGCCCGAGCGCGAACCACGCCGCCCACGTCCGGCGAGACGACGGTGAGATTCGACAGGTCCTGATGCTCCTTGATGTCCCGGGCAAAGAGCGGAATTGCAAAGAGGTTGTCGGTCGGAATGTCGAAGAAGCCCTGGATCTGACCGGCATGGAGATCGAGCGTCATCACGCGGTCGGCGCCGGCATGGGTGATGAGGTTCGCAACGAGCTTGGCCGAGATCGGGGTGCGGCCTCCAGCCTTACGGTCCTGCCGGGCGTATCCGAAATAGGGGATGACGGCCGTAATACGCTTGGCCGAGGCGCGGCGCATCGCGTCAATGATGATCAGGAGCTCCATCAGGTGATCGTTCGCAGGGTAGGATGTCGACTGGAGAATGAAGACATCCTCGCCGCGGACATTTTCCTGAATCTCCACGAAGATTTCCTGATCGGCGAACCGGCGCACCAAGGCCTGACCCATCGGAAGCTCGAGATATTTCGCCATCGCTTCCGCAAGCGACCGATTGGAGTTGCCGCTGAAAATTTTCATCACGCTGGTCCGTGTCTCGGCTGTTCCGTCACATCCATCGCGTCGGGAGCCTGCCGAACGGCTCCCGGGGACGCGCCGCTATCGCAAGCGCGCTTTACCAGCCTGCCCGGAAACTTCAACCCAAACGTCGTTCGGACTTGTCGGACATGGTTACGGCCTGTTGCCTTGATGTCATCCCGAGGCCTGTGGAAGGCTCTGTGCTTCCTGAAGCGTCGTTCTCGCGACGCGGTCGAGCACCGCGCGATCGACACCTGCCCATGATCCATCGGGCGACCTGGCAAAGCGCTCCTGTCCCTGGATGCGGTGAATACGCTCGTCGTTTTGATCCAGAACATCCCAGACATAGACCAGCACCGATTGATCGCCTTCGTCGAACGCGCTGAAATAGCCTTTCAGGCGGACCGAGGCCTGTTTCTCGGAGGCCGGTCGAATGGTGACGCCCGAACGGTTTGCTTCGTCGGCAAGGGCCTGGGCGAGAATATTGGCCTGTTCGTTGGGGGCGCCGACGAGCGGCAGGAACTGGACCTCGGAGCTCGTCTGGCCGACTGCTGCGATCTGGCTTTGCGGTTGAGGTGCCGGAGCCGGTTGGGAGGGCGGCGGCGCGAGGCTGGCCTCTTGAACCTCTGTGAACGTTTCCTGTTCGCTGGAATAGGCCGGCTCTGCCACTGGCTGGGCGACCGTCTCGGCAGGCTGCTGGATCGGCTGCTGGCTTGTTGGCGGCGCAAGGAGCGGGGCCGACTGGATCGTATTCCCGGCTGGAGCGGCCTGCTGATAGGTGTCGTTTCGCTGGAACGAGGCGTTCTGCATCAAGCTGTTGTTCTGCTGGATGCCGGCGCTTTGCTGGCTGGCCGGAGACTGCTGCACCGGCTGTGAATAATCAACGCCGGACGACTGGGAGACCTCGCCCAGCTTTTCCACGGGGTAGGGCGGTGTCGGCGCGGACGGGCCGCCATAGCCGCCCGAACCCTGATTACCGGAACTTGCCGATGTCACGGACGGCGAACCGTAGACGCCGCCACCCGAGCCAATCGATGCAGGCGGAACGAGGTTGCCATCGATCCCCGAAATCATGTCCATCGTGGAGCATGCATTGAGCATAGCCGGCGTGAGGGCCGCGACGAGGAGGGTCGCCGTCTTTCGATCGAAGCGTCGCTTTCCGGTCACGCTGGTCAAGCCTCTTGCTTATCCCGTTAGTCGCTCCGTCCGGCGGGAGGAACATGATGTCTCGTGACGCTGGGAGAAAAAGCTTGATGGGTGGTGAAGAGAACCTCACCTCAATGCCTATAAGTTTTACGGCAAAGTAAACGGAGTCTTGCCGTTCTTGCCCGTTCAGGGTCTGATCACGGGGAGGTCCAGAGAGAGCTTCGAGAAGGGCTCCGGCGCGCCGTCGGTCGTGAGATAGGTCCGGCCAAGGGTCATCGCGGTGCCGCTCTCGGAGTCCATGATGATCATATGGGCGAACAAGGTCATGTTCGGCTCGATTTCTGTCGCATTCCCGGACATGAACATCGGTGCATCCATCCATGAGGGTGCATATCGGGCGCCCAGGGAATAACCGCAGGCCGAGAGGCGATGGCGAGCGAGATCGTGCGCTTCCATCACCGTCGCATGGGCGTCGAAGACGTCGCCGAAGGTTTTGCCCGGCCGCATCGTCTTTTCCACCGCTTCGAGCGCTTCGGTCGCGGCGTTATGGAGTTCGCGGTGCCGTTCGCTCGGCTCGCCGATGATGACCGTGCGCATCAGCGCCGAATGGTACTGCGCCTTCACGCCCGCCCATTCCAGTGTGAGCTGGTCCTGTTCTTTAAGCTTGGTTCGCCCTGATTTGTAGCGGCAGAGAAGCGCTGCTTCTCCCGAGCCGATGATGAAGGGATTGGCCGGATAATCGCCACCCTTCCTGAGGATCGTGCCCTGAAGCACCGAGAGAAGTTCGCCCTCGTCGGCGCCCGGCTTGATGAGCGGAAGAAGGTCTTCGTAAGCCTCGTCGGCAAGCCGCGCCGCTTCACGGACCTGGGTGATCTCGGCCGGCGTCTTCACGGCGCGGATCAACGGGATCAGAAGCGAGGCATCCTTGAGGGAGGCGAAAGAGCCGAGACGCTCCTCCACCATCCTGCCGTTCGACGCCGTCAGGCCGTGGGTCGACCATTCGACGCCGATCTTCGCGCCGAGAAGATCCATATCCTCCAGCATGTCGCGCAGTTCGATCACCGGATCGGCATTGCCACGATCGCGCCAGATGATGACGGTCTCGATGATCGAGGTCTGCCGCGCCTGCCGCATGTCGGCCGAGCGCGTGAGAAGCCGCATCTGACCGTCGGCGGTGAAGACGAGGCACTGGAAGAAGCAGAAGCCGAACGTATCGTAGCCTGTCAGCCAGTACATCGATTCCTGCGAGAAGAGCATCAGCGCGTCGAGCTTCTCCTCCTTCATCCGCGCAATCAGGCGCGCCTGGCGGGCTTCGAATTCCTCGCGAGTGAAATGCAGCATTAGGTTCAGCCTTTGACAGCGATTGCTGAGAGCTGGCGTCCATAATCCGGATCGCCGTTATGGGTCGACCGGCGGAACGAAAAGAACCGCTGATCGCCATAGGTGCACAGGTTGACGGATCGCCCGTCGACGCCTGCCTTTTCAAGGCGCTCGAGGATGAGGCCCGGCAGATCAAACTGGTATTTTCCCGGCGCGCCTTCCTCGAAAAAGCGCCGCGCCGATGGGCCGGCAGCTTGCACGGCTTCGTCGAGACGTTCGGCACCAACTTCGTAATTGGCCTGACTGATGGTCGGGCCGAGGACGGCGGTGATGCGCGACAGCCTGGCGCCAAGGCTGACCATCGCTTCGAGCGTCGCCTCGATAACGCCGCCGGTCGCACCTTTCCAGCCGGCATGGGCCGCGCCGACGACGCCTGCTTCGCTGTCCGCGAACAGGATCGGGCCGCAATCGGCCGTGACCACGCCGACGGCAAGCCCCGTCGTCTTCGTGACGACGGCATCGGCTTTTGGCCGCTCGTCACCGAAAGGCGCCTCGACGATCACCGCAGTCGGCGAATGGATCTGCCAGGGCGTTGCCAAAAGGTCGGGAGAAAGTCCCATGAAGCCCATGGCACGCGAGCGGTTTTCGATAACGGCCTCACGGTCGTCATCTGAGCCGAGGCCGGCATTGAGCGAAGCATAAAGTCCCGTCGAGACCCCGCCTTCACGGGTGAAGAACCCATGGGTAATCGACGGTCCGAAGGCCTCGGCCGTTTCAACTTGGTTTTCGTTCAGCACCCTCGCGCCGCCTCGCGCCGTGATCTTCGTGTTCGCGGCGGATGGTGGTTGAGGGGCGAGGGGAAGTCAATCGCCCCCTGACGCCGAGAATGGCGGAAGGTCGATGGGCGCAGAGGAAACGCCCATTACCTTGAAAAGATCGCCCATATCCTTCGGTCCGTTTCCTGCAAGCCGTTGAACATCTGCGCGAATCTGGTTTCGGCCTGTTTCGTCGAGGGGAGCGCCGAGGCGGCCGGCGCGCTCCAGAAGGCCCATGGACAGAAGGAAATTGCCTTGGGTCCGGATGGGCGACGACATCAATCCGCCCTCGGTAAAGCGGTGAGCGAGGCTTTCGAAATCGACATGGCTGGTCAGATCCGCCTCTCCGGGACGATCGAGAACCGGAACATAGCGATGCTCCGAAAGGGCCTGAAAGGTATCGCCGACCTGTGAGATGGCATGGCCATAATCGATGAAGAGACCTGCGCCGCCATCGGTGTGAAGACGCTGGCCAAGACCTGCAGCAAGGGTTTCTCGCGCCGGAGAATATTCCGCGATCGCTCCCTCCTCGAGCCTGCTTGTGTCGATGGCCGAGAGCCAGACGGGAAGGCGAGCCAAAGCGTCGCCGAGGACGAAGACAAAGCCTCCATCGGCTGAGAGATCGATCCTTCGCTCCCGCCAGGCCCCCTTGTCGAGAACGGCCTGCCGGATCGCGATCGCGTCGAACAGCTCGTTCGCAACGACGATCATCGGCATGGATTCGAGCTCTTCGATCCGCCGGACGCGCTTGATCGGCAAATCGAACCCTTCGAGCCGGCTTGCCTGAAGCGCGGCGAGGCGCTCGCTGGTTTCGACGAGCCGGATGCGCGATGCGGCAAGACAGTCCGGCGCAGTTCGCCGAAGCGTGCGCAGGATGTCGGCCATCAGCGTGCCGCGCCCCGGACCGATCTCCGCCAGGAGAAAGGGCGAGGGGCGTCCGAGCGCGGCCCAGACGCTGGCGCACCACGCGCCAATCAGTTCGCCGAACATCTGGCTGATTTCGGGCGCCGTCGTGAAATCGCCGGCGCGCCCGAACGGTTCGTGCGTGGAATAATAGCCGTCTTTCCGGTCGAAAAGCGCGATCTCCCAGAAGCGCTCGACGGTCATCGGTCCGCGCTCGCCGATCTCCCGGGCGATCTTTTCTGACAGCATCGCGGTCAAGCGGCCGATGCGTCCGCTTCGGCCTTCGCACGCTTGGCCGTGATCCGCGGGTCGGAGGCATGGGAGTGGTATTTCGAGAATGCCATGCCCCAGAGACCGATGAGCAGCATGGGGATCGACAGGATCATGCCCATGGTCAGCCAGCCGCCGTAGAAATAGCCGAGCTGGATGTCCGGCATGCGGAAGAACTCCACGAAGATGCGCGCCGAGGCATAGGCGAACAGGAACAGGCCACCGACGAAGCGCGGCCGCTTGAACATGCCGAAATGGTGGGTCGCGATGCGAAGAATGATGAAGAGAAGGATGCCTTCGAGCGCTGCCTCGTAGAGCTGGCTCGGATGGCGCGGTTCGGGGCCCGCTCCCGGAAAGACCATTGCCCATGGAACGGTGGTTGGCGCGCCCCAGAGTTCGCCGTTGATGAAGTTCGCGATCCGCCCGAAGAACAGGCCGAAGGGCGTGCAAGCCGCCGCGATGTCGAGCATGGACCAGAGCGGAACCTTCTGGACGCGGCAGAAGATGAGGATCGCGATGACCACGCCGATCAACCCGCCATGGAAGGACATGCCGCCTTCCCATACCCGGAAGACGGCCAGCGGATCGGCGAGATAGCGTTCGAAATCATAGAAGAACACCGATCCGAGGCGCCCACCAAGAACGATGCCAAGCGTGATGTAGAGAACGAAATCATCCGTCTCGGTCTTCGTCAGTGGCGAGACGCCGTCCGGCCAGAGTTTGGGATTGCTGACGATGGCGCGGCCGTAAAGCCATCCGCAAAGTATGCCGACCACATAGGCAAGGCCGTACCAGCGCAGTTGCAGAACTCCGAGGTCGAGGAAAACGGGATCGATCTGCGGATAGCTCAAGACGCCGAAAGCGGTGAAAGGGATCATCGGTGGGCCTGTCTTTCGCGTGGCCAGGAGAGCAGGCCGCGCTTGATTCGGTTTGCGGCCGGTTTGGCGAGGCAGTTTGGCCGGGTCAAGGCGAGGGCTCGCCAATCGAGAGCCGTCTCGCCGCCGAATGCTTGCGGCTACAGGACCGATTTGCGCGGTTTTCCCGGGTTCAGTTCCAAAATCCAGCGCGTGCGAGATGTTGCTACGACTTTCGTGCGAACGCTACTGAACGAAACATTGCATCGTGCCGACCAAGCCGAACGCGCGGGCGAAACGATCCTGTTTCTTTGAAGGAGGAGCGCGCATTCATCTGGTACGCTTGGCTCAGCAAGAACCTCTCCGTCTTCGACCTCGGCTCACCGATAGCGATAGGGCTCTTTTGAGAAGGAAAGATGGTGCCTTCTATTGGACAAGCCGTATTCGCTTGACTGAAGAAGCGATCGCCCGGAACGTTTCCGTCAGTTCCGAAGCGGACTGGATCGCGAAGTAATAATCCTTGCCACTCGCGCATGGCTTCAGAAGCGCTTCGTCGCCGCCGATGAGATTGATTGTGAAGAGTTCGATGCCGGTGCCCTTGGCATTCTCACAGGCCAATGCGGTTCGCGCATCGATGAGGTCTTTCTGATCGCGGCCCCACCAACGGTTCTGGGTGTTATAGCCGTCGGTGAGGACAATCATCACTTTGCGGACGTTCGGATCGGCTTGCGCCGACGTAAAAGGCGCTGGTGGAGAGAAAACCTCCATACCCCACTGGATCCCGATCGTCACATTCGTATTGCCAGATGGCCTAAGGCCATCAACAGCTGTTTTGAGTGACGTCAGATCGTTGGTCAGGCCGCGGATGGGGTACAGCGTGTCGACAGAGCAATTCGCTTGAGGGTAGATCGACTTTTTCTCGGCAAAATTTACCGGATCCGGCAGGACGTCGTATTCCCGGGAGCGATCCACGATGCATCCGCTCCAGGCGAGAAGATCGTTGGTCCCGTTCAAGAGAAGATCGTTGTTCGAGGTCTCGGTGTCCGTCCCATACCCCTTAGAGACCGTCTGTGATCGATATCCATTGGGCATGGGTTGGTTATAAATTTCCTGCCCTAAACTCAACAGTCCCATGAGATCGAAGCTGATCAGGCAGCCAAGACTGAAGCTGCTCGACTTGCGGACGATGAGACGACCATTGTACTCAAATGTCCAGTAGGTTGTATTGGAAAGAAGTGCGGAATAGCAGCGAGATGTATTGACGGTGAATCCGGTGTTGCTGCTTGAGCAGCGATTGCGATCGGTGCTGTTGCTTAAAAGCGAACAGTTCGCTTTCGCCGGTCCCAGCGAGGCAGATGCTTCACATGCCGCCTTGTCGTCAGGGTCGGTCAGAAGGGAGCACTGGGTGGTCGAATTGTACGGATTTCCTGCGGTCGACGAATAGCCGATCGGGAAATTTGCGTTGTCGACCCTTATCTGGGTGTCGAAAGGAACAAGAGCCGCCTGCGTTTTCCCTCCGCTGGTGAACTCGTCGAGAAACAGTTTAACCGCACTGCGAAGCTCAATAATTCGGTTGTCGGACGACATCGATCCCGAGCTGTCGAGAACCATGACGACATCGAGCGGTGTATCGGCAGTTGCGGCGACCGCTGTGATCATTTTGTCGATCGAAGCCGTGTTGATCAAGCGCAGGAAGTTCGTCTTGTAAGACAGTTGTACTGTGTAGACGTGTCGGCCCCCCTCGATCTGCAGGTTCGGCGTGCCGACTGTAATACCTTTTGGCAGGTTGGTCTTGAAAATGAGATCTGCCTGTGTGCGCTTTTCCGAGAGGGTTCCCGATAGCTTAGTCGCGGCCAGGACAGCGATATCCGCTGCGTGTTGCGTGTTGCTAACAGCTCGCTGAGCACCCGCCAGATCCGTCGCGCCGCCGGCCACGAGCGCGAGCGGAAACATGGCGAGAGCTGCCAGCATGGCATAGTTTCCCGATTGATCCCTTATCAGTCGTTTGAGGATGGTCTTTAGAATACACATTTTATACTTACTAATTCTGGGCCGGACCGAAATTCGGTAAGTTGGGATTGTGATCCTTCGCTAAGTCGTTGTTTTGATACATAGCGCTGAAGGTTTTACAGTTTTCGAGATTATGCTTCCCAGCAGTATTGATCCTTTGATATTACCGCTTGGTTGACGTGATGTTCATCAACGCAAATGATTAGGAATTGAACGATCGCATCATATTATCTTATGTTATGAATTTGATCCGCGGTGCGCGCTTATTTTGCTTTGGATGGTCAATCTGATGGGCTTTCGATAACGGGCATGCCACTTCAGGCATCCCGGGCGTCAAAACAGCCGTTTCATCGAATAATAGCGACCGAGCGAGCTCATCGGCATTGCCGCTCGCACGATGCGTCTCTACCTCAGGTGCTGACCGTTCTAAATCGACCTCAGGCATTCAAGAAGGATCGCCCCCATGCGCAATCAGGCTCCTAACCGCATTCTCGACGAATTCGCACGCGTGATGACCGACGCCGCCGGTGCCGCGCAAGGCGCGCGCCGCGAGGCCGAGACGTTTTTTCGCGCTCAGGGCGAACGTCTGATGAGCCAGATGGACGTCGTGCAGCGCGAGGAATTCGAGGCCGTTCGCGAGATGGCGATCAAGGCCCGCTCGGAGAACGAGGCCCTGAAGGCGCGGATCGCGGCGCTTGAGGAAAAGCTGGGCGGCCAATCGTCCTGACGATCGCGTCCGAGCTTCAGACCTCGAGAGCCTGATCCATGGTTATCCACAGGCTCTCCACAGGAAATCTGCGCGCTCGTTGACGGCCCCAAAGCCCTGTCGCGACTCGTCTTTCGACTCACCGGCGAGGCGCCGCGAATTCGGTAAATGTTTCGGAATTGTGAAAAACTCGGAGAGGGACTTAAGCCTCGGACTCTGCGTCTGTATGCTGCTTTCAGAAGGTGATTCGCCATAGGCGGCGGCGACTCTTTTTCGCGCCATTCCAAGCGGGATGGCAAGATGCGGCACACGAGGAAACAACATGAGTCATCTTTTTGAGGACGAGGGCTTCAGGCAAGCTCACCCCGTCGACACGATCGAATGGGTCGCGTCGGCGCACGACTGGGTGTTCGAACGGTCCTGTCAGGACGAACTGGCGATGACTGTCCAGGGCGTCTGGTCCGATTACGCAGTTTCTTTCTCATGGATCGACAATCTGGAGGCGCTGCATCTCGGCTGCGCGTTCGATCTGAAGGTCCCGCCCCATCGGCGTGACGAGATCGGGCGTTTGATCGCTCTCATCAACGACAAGCTGGTGCTCGGCCATTTCGGCTATTGGGATGCAGAAGGCGCGGTGATGTTCCGCAACTCGCTGCTGCTTGCGGGCGGCGTCGAGGCGACGAGCGGACAAGCCGAGGCGATGCTGGCGAATGCGGTCGATCAGTCGGACCGCTTCTACCAGGCGTTCCAGTATGTGATCTGGGCCAACAAGACGGCGTCCGAGGCGCTGGCCGCGGCCATGTTCGACACGGTTGGCGAGGCCTGACGCGATGGCATTCGACGGCAAGCGCATCCTCGTTCTCGGCGGCGGCAATATGGGTTGCGCATTGATGGGAGGCTGGCTTGACGGCGGCCTCAGCCCCGATGCGCTGCTGGTCGTCGATCCGAACCGCGGAGATGCGCTCGCCCGTCTCGTCGAAACCCACGGATTTCGCCATGAGACCGAAGTCCCTTCGGATTTCGATGCGGACGTCGTGCTGATCGCGGTCAAGCCGCAGATGATGACGAAGGCTTTGCCCGCGCTCGAACCGGCATTATCGGAGCGGACACTGGCCGTGTCGATCGCCGCCGGAACGTTGGTGGACAAGTTGAAGACGCTCATCGGCGAGCGGCCGATCGTTCGCGCCATGCCCAACACGCCGTCGCTGATCGGGCGCGGCGTGACGGGGGCGTTTGCCAATGACGCGGTGTCCGAGGACCAAAGGCAGACGGCCGATGAGCTGCTGTCCGCGTCGGGACCGGTGGAATGGGTCGAAACCGAAGACCTGATCGATGCCGTTACCGGTGTTTCCGGCAGCGGTCCGGCCTATGTTTTTCATCTTGCCGAATGCATGGCGAAGGCCGGCGAAGCCGTCGGGCTTCCGCGCGATCTCGCGCTCCGGCTCGCGATGCACACGGTGGCTGGCGCTGGCGAACTCATGGTGCGCTCGGATGAGCCTCCCGCCAAGCTTCGCAAGAACGTCACGTCCCCGAACGGCACGACGGAAGCCGGCTTGTCCGTCTTGATGAACGAGGAGACCGGCCTTCCGCCTCTCATCGAAAAAACCGTGAAAGCCGCGCGAGACCGTGCGATCGAGCTTTCGAAGGATTGAGCCATCGGGCCGGCGAGCGGGAACCAGTGTTTCAATAACCCGGCGCGTCGGCAGGATGAGCGGAAGAGAATAACCGGCGGGCAGGCCCATGGACGCTCAGCAGACAGAGACGATTTCGTTCGACGATTTCCTGAGGGTGGATATCCGCGTCGGGACGATCGTCGAGGCCGAGCCTTTCCCGGAGGCCCGCAAGCCGGCGATCAAGTTGCGGATCGATTTCGGCGGCTCAATCGGCGTCAAGAAGTCTTCGGCGCAGATCACCAAACACTACGAGCCAGCCGATCTCATCGGCAAGAAGGTCTTGGCCGTCGTGAATTTTCCGCCCCGCCAGATCGGCAAGTTCATGTCCGAAGTCCTGACGCTTGGCGTGCCGGACGATAGCGGCGAGGTCGTGCTGATCTGCCCGGACGAGGATGTCCCGATCGGCGGCCGGTTGTACTGATCCCGGCTTCCACTGCATGTCGGCGGGGTTCGACCGGCCTCAATCCTGATTCTTGTCCTGCCCATCCTTCGGCGTTTCGTCGACATCGCCGCCCAGGGCTTGAAGCAAGACCCGAAGACTGTCGGTCAAAGCTGCTTTTCGGGTCTCGTCGAGCGTTTCGACCGCGGCCTCGATCGTCCTCATCGGATCTTTCTTCAAAAGCGTGCGTCCTCGCTCGGTGAGATCGAGCCGTTCGGCGCGTCCCCGTCCGATCGTGCCGCGCTTCTCGATGAAACCCTTGCTGATGAGGGTTCGGACCGTGCGGGCGACGGCTCCGGAGGCGAGCCCCTGAAAGCGCGCGAGGTCGATCGCGGTGCGCAGATTTTCAGGCGAACTGTTGAGATAGCGCAGGGCAGCCCATTGGGCCGGAAACAGCCGGGCGGTATAGCCCTGCGAGTGCATCCGCCGCGTCAGCTGCTCGAGTCGCCCTGCGATCTCGCGTGTTTCTGAATTCAGATCGCTCGCCATCCTGCTCATCCCAGTTTCGCATCGTGGCACCAGGTGTCATGACCAATACCATAAGTTTTGATGACGAAGTGGCATCGGCATCGTTTCATTGATCAAAACTGCGTCTCTTACCGTTTTGTCGCAACCCGATCTCACGCGCGTTTTCGATGGCGTCGAAAGGTCGTTGTGAGAGCGAAACGGCGCCCGCACCCGTAGATGCGAGAATAGCTCTGCGCAGCCTGGAAACAAGCAGAGCGCGAAACGCCCTGCACCGTCCCGGCATCGCGCTTTAGCGACCCTCGCGATACCAAGTGGCCGAGAGGGCGAGCAGCAGCACTGCGAGCCCAAGGAAGCCGCCGAAGAGCGGCGTGCGATCGACGCCTCTCAGCACTGTCTCGTCTGTAGTGCGAAGGCCGATCCAGTTGCGTCCGTCGGCGCTGGCCCGCCCGGAGACCGGAACGATACGCGGAACCTCCACTTCGCCGTCTTCGACGATGCGACGCACCGAACCGCGCGTTTCCTCCGCAATCGGTGCAAGCTTCTCGCCCGTCGAGATGGCCTCGCGATATTCGCGCGGATTGACCGGACCGACATTGGCAAGCGCGCGCAAGTCGCCATTGGCGACCTGAAAGAGGCCGAGCTCGTCCGTTTCCAGCCGACCTTCCCAGATACCGGGTTCCCGTTCGGACAAAGCGATCTCCACCGCCTCGCCAGACGGGGTGATGATGGTCGCAGGGCCTGGATCGTCGCCAATGGTCTGGCGTTTCACGACCAGGTTGGAGCCGACCGCTTCGGCGCGCAAGGCCTCTTCCTCCAGCTCCGGTTCCCGCATCAGCCAATGCGCGAGCCGGCGGAACAGCGCGACATGCGGTCCGCCCCCCTCGTAGCCGCGCGACCAGAGCCATTCCTGATCCGATAGCAGCAGCGCGATCCGGCCTTCGCCGACCCGGTCCAGAAGCAGGAGAGGCTTGCCGTCCGGGCCGTTCATCACCGCGTCGCCCTCGGTCTCGCCGACATCGATATAACGGAACCAGGGCGACCAGTCCGGCGGCTCGACATTCGAACCCGGCAGGTCACGGGTTACGGGATGCTTGGCACCAAGCTCGGAAAGCGTTGGATAGAACGGCTTTTCGTCGATGCCGCCGCTCGGAAGGGCAGGCAGGACGGATTGCAGCGGCGTGTTGGCGACGCTGTCGCGACCGGCATATTCCGGGCCCGACGCGATCAGCATCGCGCCGCCGTTTTCCACATACTGCGCAATGTAATCGAAATAGAGCGCCGGCAGCACGCCGCGTTCCTGGTATCGATCGAAGATGATGAGGTCGAAATCGTCGATCTTCTCGACGAAGAGTTCTCGGGTCGGGAAGGCGATCAGCGAGAGTTCGTTGATCGGCGTTCCGTCCTGCTTTTCTGGCGGACGCAGAATGGTGAAATGAACGAGGTCGATCGCGGCGTCCGATTTCAGAAGGTTGCGCCAGGTCCGTTCGCCGGCATGGGGCTCGCCCGAGACGAGCAGCACGCGGAGATTTTCACGGATGCCGTCGACGATCGCGATCGAGCGGTTGTTGACGTCCGTGATTTCGGTCGCGTCGCGAGCGACCTGAACCTCGAGAATGTTGCGGCCGGCGCGCGGCAATTCGAACGACAGCCGGCTCTCGACCCCGACCTGGGCGGTTTCCCGCGAGATGAGATCGCCGTTCAGGAAGATATCGACGGATACGGGGCCGCCACTCGACGGACCGCTTTCGAACACCTGATAGGTCAGCTCCTGCGGTTCGTCGACGAGGCCGAAGCGAGGCGCAGACAGGATTTCGACCCTTCGGTCGAACTCGTCCTCGCGGCCTGTGATGAGACCGTGAAGCGGTGCGGAAAAACCAAGTCGTGATGCATTGGCCGGTATATCGTGGACCTGACCATCCGTGACCATGATCGCTCCGGCGACCCGCGAGGGCGGAACGTCGTCAAGCGCGCTGGAGAGCGCCGAAAACAGCGCCGTCGTCGCATCGCTATCGGGGCTTTCGCCGGATCGAGCCTCGACGGTCCGAACCTCGAATTCCGGGAACCGCGCAAGGCTGGCGCGGAGTGCGTCCACGGCCGCCGTTGTTTCCGCATCGCGGTCTTCGATCGTCTGGCTCTGGCTGCGATCGGCGACGATGGCGACGACGGATTTCAGCGGATCGCGGTCCTCGCGCAGCATCACCGGGTTGATCAGCGCGACGATGAGCGCGGCGAGAGCCGCGACGCGCACGAAGGCACCGCGCATTCCCGCAAGGATCAACCCCGCCGCGATGATCACGGCCGGAACGGCAAGGACGAGGATTGTCGTCCAGGAGAAGAACGGGGCGAAGTCGATGGACCAGTTCATTACTGACCGAGCCTTTCGAGAAGCGCCGGAATATGGACCTGATCGGCTTTGTAGTTGCCGGTCAGAACATACATGACGATGTTCGTGCCCGCGCGATAGGCAAGTTCACGCTGTCTCGGGTCCGAGGTGTTGGTGGGGAACAGGAACAGTCCCGCATCGTCCACGGCCCAGGCGCTGGCGAAATCGTTCGACGTGATCATGATGGACGAGACACCGTCGCCGCCGCGTGCCGGGCGCATCTCGCCCTCGGCATCCTCGACGAGGCTTTCGACCCAGAGCTCCGAGTCTGTGTAACGACCCACGAACTCGTCGAGAATATAGAAGGATTTCGTCAGGACATGATCAGGAGGGACGGGCTCGAGCGGCGGGATATCGAGATCGCCGATGATCTCTCTCAGCCGCATCTCCCCCGATGAAGGACTGCTGCTGGAAAACCCCGTCATGGCATCGCTTGCGACATCGAAGAGAACGGTGCCGCCCTGTTTCATATAGGCGTCGATCCGGCTGATGGCGTGTTCGGACGGCATTGGCGTCGTCGGGTCGATGGGCCAGTAGATCAGCGGATAGAAGGCGAGTTCGTCGGTTTCGATGTCGACGCCCATGGGCTCGCCCGGTTCGAGAGCGGTCTTTGAGGCGATGAACTGCGACAGACCGGACAGTCCCGCCGCCGAGAGGTCGTCGACGGCTTCATCGCCTGTTTGGACGTAGGCAAGGTGTGTCGCCTCGGTCGCCCGAACCGCGCGCTCCATGTCCCCGAGGTCGAGCGGGCGGGTGGACGAGGATTGGCCCGCCTCGGGCTCCAGCCCCGTCTGCGCCAGGGCAGGTCCGGGCGTCAGCGCGATCAGGAAGCCCGCGCCGAGAAGGGCCACCAAAATTGCGGGGAGGGCGGATTCGCCCCGGCGTGTGCCGAGACCGCGAAGCCGCGCGAAGCCGCCGTTCAGCCAGAGAAGCGCGAGCGCATCGAGCGCGAACAGGAAGAGAGCGGCGGCCAGAAGCCAGGGCGCCAGATCGACGGCCTCCTCGCTTTCATATTGCAGGCCTGTCGTCTCCGATCCCCAATCGAGTGCTGGAAGCGGGGCAAGCTCGGCACCGGCAGAAAAGAGATTGAGAGCACGATAGCCATCCTCGCTACCGTACAGGCCGGGGGGATGGGCCGCGTCGACAGTGACTTCGGAGCCGGCTTCGATCGGCTCGATATCCGGTCCGGGGGAGATCAGACGCCCGTCCGCAGAAAGAACCCGATAAGGTGGCAGGCTTTCGGCGGCGGATTCGCCATTGGACGAGGCACCGCCATCAGCCCGCGACAGGGACACGATCCGTCGCAGCATGTCGACGAAGGCGCCGCTGATCGGAAGGTTCGACCATGTCGCCTCGGCCGTTACGTGGAAGAGGACGATGGTGCCGGCACCGACCGTCTCGGCGGTGACGAGGGGGGTGCCGTCCGCAAGACTTGCCCAGGTCCGGTCGGCAAGCTCGATCGAGGGTTCCGCGAGCACCTGCCGCGAAACGGTCACGTCGTTTGGCACCGTGATGCCCGCAAACGGGCTGTCTGCATCCATCGGAGCGACCGTCTGGGGCTCGACCCAGGACATCGCACCGCCGAGCTGCCGCTCGCCCTGGCGCAGATTGACCGGAACCAGCGTATCCTCGCCGGTGGTCGCGGCAAGGCGCGGTCCGGCGAACCGGACGAGATAGCCGCCATTTTCGACAAAGGTCTCCAGCGCCTCGCGCGCATTGTCCGGCAAGACGCCGATATCGGCGAGAACGATGACCGAGGGGCGCTGCGCAATGAGGTTTGGTATCGTCTCCGACAGATCGGCGCTCTGGGCGCGAACGATATCGGCATAGGGGGCCAGGGCCCTGCTGATATAGTAGAGCGGCGACAGGAGCGGCTGCGCCAGATCGGCTGCTTCGCCTGAAACGAGCGCGACACGGCGACGGCGGAAAGAATCATCGACCAGCCGGACTTCCGCGGCGTTGTCGCCATTTTCGACCTCGAGCCGCGCGATGTCGTTGCGAAGTTCGACCGGTATGGCGAAACGGGCTTGCGCCTCGGTCTCGCCCGAGCCGAAGCCGATCTGCGTTCGCGCGACCTCGCGGCCCTGGGAATCGACGGCGAGAAGTTCGGCCTGAAAGCCGGTCTCGCGGCCGGATGGCCGAATGGCGTCGACCACGAGCGCGTCGGTCGAATTGTCGGCGGCCGTCAGTGCCGTGATGCCTTCGATCGAAGGCTCGTAGAGCAGGGTCTCGGCAGCCCCCAGCTGGCCCGCGATCTCTGCAGCGCGGTCGGTTGCCTCCGCGTCGAGGCCGTCTGAAAGGAGGGCAAGCGAGCCAAGCTGATTGCCCGCAAGCGCTGTCTGAAGGCGCTGGAAGGCAGCGCCTCGATTGACCGGGATCGGACGCGGCAATGCTGCGGCGAGACGTTCGCGCGCCGTTGTCGGCTCCACCGGCGTCGCATCGTTGTCCGTGCCTTCGGCCGTCAGAACGAGAGAGACCGGCCGTCCGGCATCCGCCGCCTGGCTGATAATCGCTTCGGCGGTCGAAATCGTCTCGTCCCAATTGCTGGCGTTCGCCCACCCATTGTCGATCACCAGCGCGACGGGACCCGTCCCGGAAATGAGGGTCTCACGCGGATTGAGCGTCGGAGCGGCGAGCGCGAAGATGATGAGGGCGGCGAGAAGCAAGCGGAGCAGCGTCAGCCACCAGGGCGATTTCGACGGCGTCTCTTCGCTCTTCAGAACGCGCTGAAGTATGCGTAGCGGCGGAAACGATTCCGTTTGCGGACGCGGCGGCGTCAGCTTCAGGAGCCACCAGATGACCGGTAGCGCCAGAAGGCCGGCGAGGACCAGCGGTGCTCCGAAAGAAAGGCTGAGACCTGCGATCAAGCGTTTCTCCGTGAAACTTGCGGGACGCCGGACAGCTGGCCATGCAGCGCGACGAGAACTTCCGATGCGAGATGGTCCGTGCGGTGGGCAATAAAGCTCCAGCCGAGACGCCGGCTATGGCGCGACAGCGTTTCGCGCCGGGCCGCCATGATGTTCCGGTAGTCCGCGCGAAGTGTTTCCGCGCGGCCCGCCGTCAGTTTCGCGCCTGTTTCCGGATCGCGGAATTCGGTGCGGCCGTTATACGGGAAGACCTCTTCGGCGGGATCGTTGACCATGACGAGATGACCGCGCACGCCGCGACCCCCAATGCGGTCGATCCGTGCGAGGGTCTCCTCGATCGGATCGAGGAAATCGGAAATCAGGACGACCTCCGAATGCTGGCGGAACCGATCGTCGGGCGGAAAGTGATCGTCCGGCCTGCGGGTGGACAGCGCAGCCGCGATCCGCTCGGCGGCATTGCGGGCCGAAATCGGATCGATCACGCCCGGATAGCCGATCCGCTCGCCCGAGCGTGACAGGATTTCGGCGAGTGCGAGCGTGAGGACCAGAGCGCGCGATTCCTTGGACACCTGCGCAGCGTTCGACTGGAACCGCATGGAGGGCGAGGGGTCCGCCCAGAGCCAGACCGTGTGGGCGGCCTCCCATTCCCGGTCGCGCAAATAGAGATGATCGTCGCGGGCCGAGCGGCGCCAGTCGATGCGCGCGACCTGCTCGCCTTGCACGAAGGGGCGAAACTGCCAGAAATTCTCGCCGACGCCCCGGCGCTTGCGCCCGTGCCAGCCGGCGATCACGGTCGCCACCACACGGTTGGCCTCGACGAGAAGGTCCGGCATCAACGCAGCGCGCTGACGGGCCCGGACGAGCGCGTCGGAGGATGGTGTCAGGTCCGTTGTCGTACCGATCGGCATTCTTGGATATCGAGCCTATCGTTTCAAAATCACGCGGCGTCGCGCTTAAGGGTGGCGATCACGTCTCGAACGCTCATGCCTTCGGCGCGCGCTGCGAAGTTGAGCGCCATGCGATGCTGGAGGATGGGTTCGGCAAGCGCCATGACGTCGTCGATCGAAGGGGCGAGCCGGCCCTCGTAAAGGGCGCGAGCCCTGACGCAGGTCATCAGCGCCTGCGATGCGCGCGGGCCCGGCCCCCAGGAGATGTGGTCGTCGGCTTCCTTATGCCCGTTGCCGGGACGGGCCGACCGCACGAGCCTCAGGATCGCCTCGACGACACTTTCGGACACCGGCATGCGGCGGACGAGCGACTGGATCTCGATGAGCCGTTCGGCGGTGACGACGCCGTCGACCGTATCGTCGGACGGTCCGCCGGTGGTTTCGAGCAGGATGCGGCGTTCGGCGTCGATATCGGGATAGAAGACGTCGATCTGCATGAGGAAGCGGTCGAGCTGGGCTTCCGGAAGCGGATAGGTGCCCTCCTGCTCCAGCGGGTTCTGGGTCGCGAGGACGTGGAACGGCCTTGGCAGATCGTGCCGCTCGCCCGCCACCGTGACGTGATATTCCTGCATGGACTGGAGCAGTGCCGACTGGGTGCGCGGCGAGGCGCGGTTGATTTCGTCGGCCATCAGGAGCTGGGCGAAGACCGGACCTCGCACATAGCGGAACGAGCGCCGCCCGGCTTCGTCCTGATCCATGACCTCCGTTCCGATGATATCGGAGGGCATCAGGTCCGGCGTGAACTGGATGCGGCGTGCATTGAGACCGAGGGCCCCGCCGAGGGTGTCGACGAGCTTGGTCTTGGCAAGGCCCGGAACACCGACCAGAAGACCGTGACCGCCCGCGAGAATGGCGATGAGGCTCTGCTCCACGACGCTTTCCTGGCCGAAGATCACCGTTCCGACCGTTGTCTTCACCTCGGCGATATCGGCGAGGGCCCGTTCGGCCTGCGCGACGATTTCCGCTTCGGAGAGCCTCGCATCGGTGGGTGTATGAGCCGTCATGTCAGGTCCTTCGATCGTCGTGCGAATGGTTCGGGCATCGGCGGTATCGCACGCAAACCACGTTCCGCCTCAAGCCGTCTTTTCAGATTTTTCGGTAGCGCCGGCTTCGCCCGAAGACCGCATTTCGTATTCTGTCCGGCGCGACCTGACCGGTCGCTTTCGCGCCGGCCAATTCAATACAATCTAGACGTTATGAAAGCTGTTCGCCTCTTTTGAGGCAAGCTTGGCCGTTCAACACTTTCGTGACCGTCCCGGCGCGCTGCCTCGATCCTTTGTCGATGCGAGGGTGCCGATGCGGGCGAAAGCAATCTATATGGCGCTTCATGGACAAGACGAACGATATCGATCTCGCCGGATTGAAGGCTCTGGCCGCCCGCGCCGAGGGCGCATCCGCCGCTGGCGCGCCTGTGGAGCGGTGGAACCCACCATTCTGCGGCGATATGGACATGCGCATCGCCGGCGACGGACGCTGGTTCTATCAGGGCAGTCCGATCGAACGCGAAGCGCTGGTGCGTCTCTTCGCCTCGGTCCTGAAGGTGGAGGACGACGGAGAAACCTATCTCGTCACGCCGGTCGAGAAACTGAGAATCACTGTTGACGACGCCCATTTCATCGCGGTCGAGGTGGCGCGACACGACGTGGACGGCGAGCCAGCGCTGACATTTCGCACCAATACCGGCGACATCGTGACAGCCGGACCGGATCACGCGCTTCAGTTGCCGGAGAAGCTCGACGAGGCGTTCGCGCCCTATCTGGTCGTGAGAGGCAGGCTGCGCGCCAAGCTGTCGCGACCTGTCGCAATGGAGATCGCCGAATGGCTGAAGGAAGATGACGCGGGTATCTTCATCCAATCAGGCGGTGTTCGCTTCCATGGACCGAGAGGCAATCTGTTCGATGAGTGAAACGGCGCGAAAGATTGCGAGGGACGAAGGGCTCTTTACCGCCGATGATCTGCGCCTGCGCTTCGAGGCACGGGCGGATCTGCCCGCGCCCGAACAGGAATTCGGCGATCACCTCCTCAACCCGGACATCGTCCAGCTGATGGAGCACAAGAACGCACGGGAGGCGGCGGTGCTCATCCCGGTCGTCGATCGTGATGGCGGCGCCAGCGTCATTCTGACCCAACGCACCCAGTCCCTGCGCAAGCATTCCGGACAGATCGCCTTTCCGGGCGGCTCTGTGGATGCGAGCGACGCCTCGCCGGAAGACGCCGCGCTTCGTGAGGCCCGGGAGGAAATCGCGCTTGCGCCGGACCGCGTGGAGGTTCTCGGTCGGCTGCCGCGCTACCTGACCACGACCGGGTTTCGGATCACGCCTGTCATTGGGATCGTCGCTCCCGATTTCGAGCTTGAAGCCAATCCGGCCGAGGTCGCCGACATCTTCGAGACCCCGCTCTCTTTTCTCATGACCGAGGCGAACCATGTGAGGGCCTCGAAGGTCTGGGGTGGCGTCGAGCGCCATTTCTACGAGATGCCCTATGGCGAACGCTATATCTGGGGCGTGACGGCCGGAATTCTGAGAACGCTGTACGAAAGATATTACGCATGACCGAGACCCGGATCGATGAAGACTGGCTCCGCGATCCCATCCTGCAATCCGTGCTGGCCGTCCTCAACGAGGGCGACGAGGAGGCCCGGATCGTCGGCGGTCCCGTCCGCAACACGCTGCTTGGCGCGCCGGTCTCCGACATCGATATCGCGACGACCTGCCTGCCCGAGGAAACCGTGCGCCGGGTCGAGGCGGGCGGGTTCAAGGCGGTTCCCACGGGGATCGAGCACGGCACGATTACGGTCGTCGCCGGTGGCCGGCCGTTTGAGGTTACGACCCTGCGCGAGGATGTCGCGACCGATGGGCGCCATGCCGAGGTGAAATTCGGCCGCGATTGGGAGGCCGACGCGAAGCGCCGGGATTTCACTATCAATGCGCTCTATGCGACGGCCGACGGGGAGATCTTCGATCCGGTCGGCGGACTTGCCGATATCGAAGGCCAGGTCCTGCGTTTCATCGGCGATGCGGAAAGCCGCATTCGCGAGGACTATCTGCGCATCCTTCGATTCTATCGATTCTTTGCCTGGTATGGCCGGGGCCGTCCCGATGCAGAAGGTATTCGCGCCTCGGCGAAGCTGAAAACTGGCCTTGCGAAACTCTCTGCCGAGCGGATCTGGATGGAGCTGAAGAAACTGCTCGGCGCACCGGACCCGAGCCGCGCCCTTTTGTGGATGCGGCAGGCCGGCGTGCTGACGGCCGTTCTTCCTGAAAGCGAGCGCTGGGGTATCGACAATATTCATCCGCTGACCGACGCGGAGCGCCAGTTCGTTTGGCCCGCCGATCCACTGCTGCGGCTTCTCGCGATCATTCCGCCGGATGCCGCGCGAATCAACGAGCTGGCCGGGCGGTTGAAGCTCTCGACCAGGGAGCGTGACCGGCTTCTCGCCTATGCCAACGCCGAAAACCCGAATGCCGAGGAAAGCGACGGATCACTGCGGACCCGGCTCTATTTCGGGGACGAAATCGCGATCGTCGACCGGCTGAAGCTGGCACTGGCGCTTGCCCGCCACAAGGAGAACCTTGACGCATCGAGCCGTCTGTCGGCTCAGCTCTCGATCGCAGAACGTTTCTCTTCACCGGAATTTCCGTTGTCCGGAGAGGACATGATCGCGGCGGGTTATTCGCCCGGACCCGATCTCGGCCGGGAAATGCGGCGGCTGAAGCAGATCTGGGCCGAAGGCGGTTTCGTAATGAGCCGCGAAACGCTAATGTCAAAAGCTGCCGAGACCGAGGTTTGAAGTAAACAAAACCTTAATTCCATCTTCGGACCAGCGAAGACGCCTAACGTGCCTTAACGACCGACATGGCAATTACGGGCAATCTTCGATGAGCATTAACGGCGTTTTCCGCACCAGTGTTTCGGGCATGAATGCCCAGGCAAACAGACTATCCGCAGTCTCGGACAATATCGCGAATTCGTCTACGACCGGCTACAAGCGGAGCGAGATCGAATTTTCCACGATGGTGCTCAATGGTTCTGGCCAGGACTATCAGTCCGGTTCGGTGCAGGCCCAGACGCGGACTGCGGTGAGTGTCCAGGGCTCGGCGATGACGACGTCCTCGTCGACGGATCTTGCGATCCAGGGCAACGGCATGTTTGTCGTCCAGGACCAGAATGGCGGCCAGTATTATACGCGTGCGGGCGCCTTCGTTCAGCGCTACGATCCCGACGCGCAGGCAACCTATCTGGTCAACTCGGCCGGATATCGTCTGACCGGCCAGAATCTGGAGACAGGCGCCGTCGAGCAGGTGAACCTGCCGGTCGGCAAGATCATGGAGCCCAAGGCGACCACCGCGCTGACCATCTCCGACCTCCAGTTTCCGCTTTCGTCCAACGTTCCGGCAACGGCTTTCGACCCGGCAGCTCCCAACAACCCGGCAACCTACAATTTCAAGTCTTCTGTCGCGGTCTATGATGGCGTCGGCTCAAAGAGCAATGTCGACATGTTTGCCGTCAAGACCGGCGACAATGCATGGACCCTGAACTTCTCCCACACCGATGATACGGGCGCGACGACCGTTCTGGGCACCCAGAACGTCGCCTTCAATCCAGCAACCGGCAAACCCGATCCAGCGCCTGGACCCTATACGTTTACGGGCGTGCTGCCGGGTCGTGCCGGTGAGGCCATGACGGTGAACTTCGGCAACGTCACCGAATATGACGCATCCTTCACCGCAAATATCGAGCGAGACGGGAATCCCGCCTCGGCCGTGACGGATTTCCGCGTGACTGACGACGGCACGATCAGCGCGCTGCTGCAAAGTGGCGACACGATTGACGTCTACCAGGCGCAGATGGCGAACTTCAAAAGCCCGGATCGGCTGGAATTGCTCTCCGGTAACGTCTTCAGGACAACGAAGGATTCGGGCGAAGCGCAGATTGGATTTGCTGGCGACAATGGTTTCGGCTCGATCCAGTCCGGCGCTCTCGAACAGTCGAATGTCGACCTCGCGCAGGAACTGACGACGATGATTGAATCCCAGCGGTCCTATTCAGCAAACTCCAAGACCTTCCAGACCGGCTCCGAGATGCTGGAACTGCTGGTCAATCTGAAGCGCTGATTTTCATTCAGGCTTTCGAACATTCAAACAGCCGGGGTGCGGTCCGCGTCCCGGCTGTTTTGTTTTCGAATCCGCGTCTATCGCCGCTCGTCGCCGAGATCGAGGCTGCCTACCGGGTTTGAAAAGCGTTCTCGGCGATCAGTCTGCGATGGATCGCCCGCAGATCGGGCCGCAAGCCTGCCTCTTGCGAACCGCCGAAAAGCGATCGGTCGAGATCACCGATCAACTGCTCGCAGTCAGCGCCTGATCGCGAGAAAAGCCGGGCCGCGTGTCTTCGATAGGCCCGCGCATCGCCGCGCCAGAGCGCCAAGCGAAGGGCGAGCGCGTCCCGCGACGGGACCCTGCCGGCAATGCGCGACCCGATCTGCCGCACCGATAGAAAACGTCGTCCCGGCAGGATTGCTATGACGGGAACGAGCAGCCCGAGAAGAGCGGGAAGCGCAATGCCGGTAAGGTTCGGGCCGAGATCTTCCGTCTCTTGCTGCTGTTCGATCGCGGCGAATGCGACGCGCTGGGATTCGATGACGAGTTCGCGCATGTTGCGGCTCGTCGTGTCGAACCAGGGAATGCGGAACGCCCTTATTTCGCCGGGCTCGGACTTCGCCGGCCGCAATCGCCACGTCCACTCCACCGTGCCGACCGGGCCATCGCGGGTGATCTCCGTCGAACGCTTTTCGGGTGCGATAAAGGAAATCAGCCAGGGCGCGGTCATCAGGGGTGGATTCGGCAGCATCTCGGCAGGCTGACCGTCGGCAACGATCCTGATCGTGCGGGTGGCGGTCGCACCATTGGCCATGCGCGCCGGGTCCATGTCCCAGTCGTCGGTCATGACGACTTCCCTGGCCGGCAACCACCAGCCGCCATTGGTCTTCGGTTTCGCCTTGATCTCGATATGGATTTCTTCGGATACGACCTGGTGTTTGAACCGCTCGGATTTGCCCTCCATCAGCGTCAGATTGTGCCTGAACGGTCCGATCCGCTGGATGCCGGCCTTCTGCGGATAAAGCGCGAGCTTTCGTTCCATGGTGACGAATTCGCGGCCACCGATCCGGCCGCGCGACCAGTTGTCCCGCCCGAGCTGGATCCAGGTGAAGTTCGGCAGATCGATGCTCTCGAATTTCTCCAGCGCGATGGTGACATCGTAATAGCCGGTGATCGTGACGAGGATCATTTCGCCGACAAAGGGCGTTTCGCTGCCTGCTTCGATTTCGATGAGGAGGCGCGTGTCGCCGTCCGCGACCCTCGGATCGGCCTCTGCGAGAGCGCAGAGTGGCAAGATCAGCCAGAGGAGAGCGGCGAGGCAGACGAAACGACGCCGGAAGCGAGACGTCACCATGCGTTGTCCTCCGGCGGATTGGCGAGGCCGAGATCCTGCCGCCGTTCGTTCTCGGCCCTGATCCGGCGCGCGAGATAGATGGCGGGCTCGTCGGGAAGCGTTTCCAGCCAGCCTTCGGTGGCAGCGGTGATGCGCTCGACACGCGGATCGAGAATGCTGCGCTGAGCGAGCACGGGCTGGGTTTCGAGGATGTCCCGCTTCGTCGCCTGCGCTTCCGACTCCTCGGTTTCCACGGTCGCTGCCACGCCGTCGATCTCATTGGACTCCGAAACGACGTCGGGAACCCGTCTTGCGATGAGATCGCGGTTGAACCGGGCGTCCTCGTCAGCCGGGTCCACGAAAAGGACGGCATCGAAATAGGCGACGCTCAGGGCGTAATCGCCGAGCGCTGCGAGCGACATTGCCCGGTTGTAGGTCGCTTGCCGGCCGGATGCGGCGAAGAGCTCATCGGCTTGCCGGTAATCGCCCGCTTCGAATTTCGCGATTCCGTCGATCTGCGGATCGTCGACGAGCCGAGCGGCGATGTTGGGAAAGCCCGCGACAAGTGCGATCTTGCCGAAGGCCTCAGGGCCTGCGGCCATGGCCGCGATGGCGGAGATCAGACAGCAGCACAGAATCAGAAGCCAGCGCATGTCAGGTGGCTCTCCTGAAAAGAAGCAGCGCGAAGGGCAGGGCGAGGAAAAGCAGGTAGCGCCCATAGTCGCGGAAGAACAAGGCCGCGGCATCGCCGGTGGCAAGGTCGCGTGCGGCCCTGCGACCGATGGACAGGGCGAGGGCGGAGGGAGCAATTGCCTCCCCGAGGCCACCGTCGCCGATCCGGGTGAGCCGTTCGAGCCCGGACATGTCCGGCTTGGGCATGTCCTCGTGGTTTTCGCTCGGTTCGACAACAAAGGCGCTGACATGGATATCGGCTTCGGCGAGATCGCCCGCGATGTTGAAGGCCTCCGGCGTCAGGCCGTCGCCGTCGGTGACGACGACGACATCGCCGGAGAGGATGTTGGCTTCCGCGAACATCCTTTCGGCGAGCGCGAGGGCTCTGTCGGTCCGCGAACCCGGATTTGGCACGATATCCTTGCCGAGAACCGCGATCAGCGGCGACAGGGCAAGGGCATCGGTCGTGAAGGCGCTCGCGACATAGGCCTCGCCAGCATAGACCAGAAGGGCGACGGGCCGGCCCGCGGAGTTTTGAAGAACGCTCTGGGCCGCGACCTGCGCATCGTCGAGGCTGCCGCCTTCGACGATCGATCGGGACAGGTCGACGGCGAGAACAACACCGTCGAGATTGCGAAATGTTTCGGGATTGGCGATTCGTGTCGCAGGCCCCGACAGCGCAAGGATCAACGTGGCGGCGGTGCCGATCGGCGGCAGAATACGACGCGCCTTTCCGGGCACGATCCGCCCGAACCTTTCCATGGCCGCAAGAAGCGCCGGATCGACCGCGCTCTCCCATGCACCGAGACCACGCGCACGGCGAAGAGCGATGACAGCGAGAGCTGCGAGCGCGGCGAAACACAGAAGCCACCATGGCCTCAGGAGGAAGAAGGGGCCGAGCTCCAGCATCACATCGCCCTCCGGCTTGCGATCAGGACGACGGACATGAGAAGCGCGAGCATCGCCGGATAGGGCCAGTAGTCGCGTCTGATGGTGGCGGCCGGCTGGTCGAAGCCGCTGGCTTCGAGCCGGTCGATCTCGGCTGTCACGGCTCTGAGGTCGTTGGTGTTGCGGACACGGAAGGTCTGGCCGCCGCTGAGCTTTGCGATGTCGCGAAGCGTTGCCGTATCGACGGCGTCTCGCGTCTTCGGTGCGGTCTCCATGTCCTCGGGGCCGAGAGCAATGGTGTGGACCGTCACCCCAAGCTGTTCGGCAAGCCGTGCCGAATCACGCGGCAATACGTTGCCGCTGGTATCGGACCCGTCCGAAAGAAGGATGACGACGCGGGACCGGGCATCGGATCTCTTCAGGCGCTTCAGCGCAAGGCCGAGCCCTCCGGCGATCGCCGTCGAGCGGCCGGAAATGCCGATCGTCGCCTCCTCGATAATCCGTGAGACTGCGGCGACGTCGAATGTCAGCGGGGCGGCGGCATAGGCGAATTCGGCGAAGAGGATGAGGCCCACCCGATCGCCAGCGCGGCTCGTCACGAACTCCTTGGCAACCGCCTTCACCGCATCGAGGCGCGTCACGGTGCGACCGTCGAGATCGAAGTCATCGCGCTCCATGCTGCCGGACAGATCGATGGCGAGGATTAGGTCGCGGCCGGTAGCGGGCAGGGCGTCCACCTGATCGAGCTTTTGCGGCCCGGCGATGGCCGTGACGAGGGCAAGCCAGAGGACGAGCGGGATCGCCCGCTTGACGCGCAGTCTGACCGCATCGCCCACGGTTTCCGGAAAGCTGCGCCCGATGGTGGCTGGTACCATTAGCGCGCCGGTGACCGCGCGGCGACCGGGAAGCAGTCGCATCGCCAGAAATGGAAGAGGCAGGACGAGAAAGGCGAGGGGGCTTGCAAAACTCCACATGCGCTCAGGTCCGCGCCTTGCCGACAAGACCAAGGATCTCCCGATCGATCCGGTCGCAATCGAGGCCGGGATCGCGGCGATAAAGCGCCTGATGGATCTCCGTCTTCAGCCGCTCCAGAGGTTCGGTTGATTTCAGCTTCGGCTTGCGCCGCCGCTTCTCAAAGCCGGTTTCCAGAAGGCCGATGGCCTGCGCCTGGGCGAGAAGGCGCTCTCCCGGTTCCAGCTGTTTCGCCCCGTCGAGCCGCTCGATGACCGCCCGCCGGATGGACGGCTTGGGCACGGTGGCAAGGCGCAGCAGGACTGCGAGAAGAAGGCCGGCGAGGATCGCGAGCGAGAACACCGCGAGCGCCCCGGAGAGGTCGAAAGCGTCGAAGCCGGGGGGCAGGCGGATCGGTCGAAGTTCAGCGATAAGATCGGGGTCCATCCACCGCCTCCAGAGCGAGCGCCATGTCCGTCCAGTCCGTGTCGGCCTCGATTACGCGCAGATCGATACCGGAGCTGCGCAGCCGTTCGATCCGTTCATCCTCGCGGCTCGCCTCTGCCTTGGGAACGAATGCCCAGCGCATGGAGGCAGGTGTCGCCTCGCCCATGACGAGATAGGGATAGGCGCCACGGGGGGCGGCCCTTTCGAACCGGTCCCGGATGAGAAGAAGCACGATATCGAAGCGACGACGGGCGGCGAGAAGCAGCTTGTCGAAACTCTCGTCTGCATCGTCCAGCGAGGATGCAAGTACGAGCGTCGTCCCGCTTGTGGATCGGGCGATGGCCTGCTCCAACATCGTTTCCAGGGAGGCTTCCCTCGGCGTGCCTTGATCAAGGGCGGCAATGCTTGCCTTGTGTGCCTCTTCCAGTGCTGCAGTCGCAGCGGCCATGGCCCGCTCGCGGGAGCGAGGCGGAAGATAAAGACTGCCGTGACAGCCCTCTGTCAGCAGCGAAACCCGGCCACCACCCTCTACGACGCGCCAGCCGACTAGAGCCAGGGCTCCCGCTGCGGCGACCGAGCGCAGCCGCGTCTTCGTGCCCCAGAGCATGGCCGATCGGAAATCGGCGATCAGCAGAGCCGCCCGGTCACGCTCGTCGCGAAAGGTGCGGACATGGGTCTTGGCCGTGCGAGCGGTCGCCGCCGCGTCGATATGGCGGGCGTCGTCGCCTTCGGAAAAAAGCCTGACATCGACGATTTCGAGACCGTTGCCGCGCTTCTTGCCGATATAGCCGCCGGGCCGGCCCGTCGGGCTGAGAAGCCGTTCGGGGACGTTGCGCACGATGTGGCGCATCGCGAACATCGTCTCGGCATCGATCCATGTCGGGCCTTCGGCCGCGCGAGAGCCGGGAAGGGCCATCAGTTCGGCTCGATGGCGGCGAGCAGTCCGGCGACGAGAGAACGGCCGGTCGCGCCCTCGGCCGTGGCCCGCCAGGTCGGGATGATCCGGTGGGCGAGGATGTCCGGCGCGATTTCGGTCACGTCTTCGGGGATCGCGTAGTCACGGCCCCTGAGATAAGCACGGGCGCGGGCACCGGCCGCAAGGGCCAGCGTGCCACGCGGGCTCACCGCGTGCTCGATCTTGGCATGGACCTCGGGCGCTGCGGCCGGATTGCGGGTTGCCATGACGAGACGAACGACGAAGTCCTTCAAGGCAGGCGCGAGATGGATCTTCGCGGCTTCCCGTCTTGCAGCGAGGATTTGCTCGCCGGGGATCGGATCGCCGGCCCTGGAAATCGTGCCGGCGCCCTCGCTCTCGACGAGTTCGAGGATTTCAAGTTCCGAGCGAGCATCGGGCAGATCGATCAGGACATGCATCAGGAACCGGTCGAGCTGCGCTTCCGGCAGGGGAAAGGTGCCCTCGTGTTCGATCGAGTTCTGGGTGGCGACTACCATGAAGGGCTCGGGCAGCCTGTAGGTGACGCCGCCCGCCGTCACCTGCGTTTCCGCCATCGCTTCTAGAAGAGCGGACTGAACCTTGGGCGGGGCGCGGTTGATCTCGTCGACGAGGACGAGAGAGTGGAAGATCGGCCCTTCCACGAATTCGAACTTGCCTGCTTCCGGCCGGAAGACCTGGGTTCCCGTCAGATCGGCCGGCATCAGGTCCGGCGTACACTGGATGCGCGAGAACGAGCTTTCGAGACCATCCGACAACAGCTTGACTGCGCGGGTCTTGGCAAGACCGGGCGGGCCTTCGAGCAGGAGATGGCCGCCGCACAGAAGCGCGATCATCAGGCGCTCGACAAGGCCGGAGCGGCCGATCAGGCCCCTCTCGACCTGGGCCTGAAGGCCCGCAAGTCGGTGGGCGGGACGCTCCGCGCCAGGAGCTTCCGTGGACATGTCTTGCGGCCTCTGGCGTTCGGCAAGCGATGACGTCAAAACGATGGTTCCTCCCCAGGAAGCCGATATCCGGGACGTGCCCTCATCCTGAATGTCGGCAGGTGGATTTATCACGCAGATGATCGCAAATTGAAATGGCCGAATTCCCCGGCCGGGTCAGGGCATATTGCCCGACCCTTTCCTGGCCGACTTGCGTGAACACGTCGTATCGGTGCTGATAGGCGCTGATCGACAAAGGGAGGCGTCGGGGCAGGTGAGCCTCACGATCAAGCTCGCAATCCGTCTGATGGCGGTCGCATTCGTTGCGCTTGGCGTCGCGCTCTCCGTCGTGGCCGTCGATACGAGCCGGGCAATCGAGAACGACATTGCCTCGACACAGGCGCGCGTCTCCTATCAGCTCGAACGCATGCATCGCGGCGGCAACGGATATCCGATCGAGAACATTCTCAAGCTGACGTCGATCGATATCGTCCTCGTCATGACGCCGGGGACCTGCGTGCTCTTTACTCAAGTGAACAATCCGGACATGAGCCGGCGTCTGTGTGCCGGCTGGAACATCTTCGGCGAGATCCCGCCGGCCTGGTTTCGAAAGGGCGTCGGCAAGGTGCTCGGTCCATTCGATCCGGTCATAGGCGAGGTCCCGATCTATGGCCGTGATGGCTACCGCCTGAAAACATTCTATGATCCCGTTGCTGCCGCAACCCGCGTTTGGCAGCAGGCCCGCATCCTCACTGGGCTCGCCGCAGGCCTTTCGGCAGCGATCGCAATTCTCTCGATCATTGCGGTGGCCCATGCCTTGCGGCCCGTCGGTTCGATCGTGCTGGGTCTCGATGCGCTGAAGGACGGGGCGCTGAAAACGCGGATCGCGCGCTCCGGCACCCGTGAGTTCGACCAGATCGCGGCTGCCGTCGACGCATTGGCCAAGCGTCTCGAACTCTCGCTGGACGATCGTCGTATGCTGATGAAGCGGCTCTTCGCGGTTCAGGAGGACGAGCGGCGAAATCTCGCGCGGGATCTGCATGACGAGTTCGGCCAGTGCCTTACCGCTGCGCTCGCGCTCACTTCGTCGATCGAGGGAAACGCGTCGAAGGACAGGCCGGATATTGCGCGGGATGCGGCGACCCTTGCAAAGATCGAGCGGCGAATGATGGAAACGCTGAAGGGTGCGTTCTCCCGTTTGCGACCGCCGGATCTCGCTGAAATCGGACTTCGCGCCTCGCTCCATGCCCTCGTACACGAGTGGAATTCCAGCCTTTCAGGTCGCACGCGGGTGACGATCGAAGCGCCGAAGGAGCTCGATGAGACACCGAGCGAGATCGCGGTCGCGATCTACCGAATCGTCCAGGAATGCCTGACGAATGTCGCGCGTCATGCCAATGCGAGCGAGGCGCGAGTGTCGATCCGTTTTCCACGGGCCGCGCCCGAACCTTCGATAGAGGTCACCGTGGTCGACGATGGTGTCGGCTGTGAGAGTGCAAACGACATGGTCGGCGGATCGGGGCTGATCGGCATGCGTGAACGCGTGTCTGCCCTCGGGGGACGACTGTCTGTCGTTACAACCGGCGGGGGTACGCATATTGCGGCGTTGATTCCTCAAGGGGCGCCGTTCGCAGAGGCCGCCGAATGATGCCGGGCAAGACTATTCTCCTCGTAGACGATCATCCCATCGTGCGCGAAGGCTATCGCAGGTTGATTGAGAGCCGCACCGCCCATCGGATTGTCGCCGAGGCCGAAACCGCTACGGAGGCCTATCGCCTTTTTCGGACGAGCAAGCCGGACCTCGTGGTGATGGACCTGTCTCTGCCGGGGCCGGGCGGTCTCGAAGCGCTACGTCACATTCGGCAATGGGATCACGCAGCGCGCATCCTCGTCTTCTCCATGCACCAGAATCCGGCCTATGCGCTGAAGGCCTTCGAGGCTGGAGCGATCGGTTACGTGACGAAGAGCAGCGACCCGGTGGAACTGCTGGCGGCGATCGAAACCGCGCTGAACGGGCGCCGCGCCATGAGCGAAGATATCGCCCGGGAAATTGCAAACGATCATCTGGATGGCGGCACGCCGCTTGCCGGCTTGAGTCCGCGCGAAACGGAAATCCTGCGGATGATCGCCCTCGGCATGACCGACGACGCCATTGCAGACGGATTGTCGCTGAGTCTCAAGACGGTTCAGAACAATCACTACCGCATTCGTGCAAAGCTTGAAGCGCCGACCGACGCCCTGCTGACCCATATCGCGATCAGTGCGGGACTGCTCGGCCATAAGAAAAGCGCTGCAGAAACCGGATAAGTTCGACCGTTTCATAACACCGGCGGTTTCAAAGGCCCGCCGGGATGACGCTCTATTCTGCCGGCATCGCCGCTTCGACTTCCGCTCCGTCCGGGTCCCAACTGCGGACAAGGGAGCATTCGAGGAAGCCTTCGGTATCCGGTCCGCCGCAAATCGTCTCGACGATGGCATCGAGTTCATCCGAGGAGGACGCGTCGCAGACATAGCGATGGTAGTGAAAGCCATCGCCGGTCTGGAGGAAGATATCGCCGGTCCAGCCATTGCCGAGGCACCAGCGGACGGGAACGCAGTCTTCTTCCGTCAATCCGCTTTCCGCGATGCATTTTTCCGTCGCGCAGGCAAAGCCACTGGCCGGATCGTTGGCCGTGCAGACCCCGGACCCGGCCTCAGGCGCTTCGACGATCGCAAGCCCCTGCGTATGCGCTGTCCCGGCAAACAGCGTGAAAGCGAGGGCCGCGCCCGCTGCGATGCGGACAGAGCCGAGAGGCGCGGTGATCACGCCTTGACCTTCACATAGCTGCCCGGCGCATCCTCGATCGGCTTCAGCTTTCCGCCGCCCGGCTTGCGCGCTTTGACCTTCTCGGTGCCGGTCTTTTCGGCGATCCATTTCGACCAGTGCGGCCACCAGGAACCCGGATGCTCCTCGGCCTTTTCGAACCAGTCCTTGAACTCGCCATCCGCCTGCGGCGCGGCGCCGGTCCAGTACTGATACTTGTTGCGGGACGGATGATTGACGACGCCGGCGATGTGGCCGGAGCCTGCGAGAATGTAGCTCACATCTCCGCCGAAGCATTTCGAACCGCGGTAGACGCTTTCCGGCGGCGCGATATGATCTTCCTTCGTCGCGAGGTTGTAGATCGGGATGTCGACGGCGCCGAGATCGATCCTCGTATCGCCGATGACCATCCTGCCCTCCGAGAGATTGTTCTCAAGATAGCAATTTCGCATGTAAAAGATGTGGTTGGCCTTCGGCATGCGGGTTGAGTCGGCGTTCCAGAACAGAAGGTCGAAGGGGACTGGGTCCTTGCCCTTCAGATAGTTGTTCACGAAATAGGGCCAGATCAGATCGGCCGACCGGAGCATGTTGAAGGCCTGAGCCATCTGCGTGCCCTCGAGATAGCCCCTCGCATCCATGGTGGCTTCGAGCGTCTTCAGCTGCTCTTCGTCGACGAAGACGAGAAGGTCGCCGGCATATTTGAAGTCGACCTGGGTCGCGAACAGGGTCGCCGTCTTCGCACGGGTGTCGCCCTTCGCCTTCAGATAACCGATGCCGGCCGAGAGCAGCGTGCCGCCCACGCAGTAGCCGACCATATTATATGCTTTTTCGCCGGTTGCCTTCTCGGCGCTGTCGAGGCCGAAGGCGATGCCGTCCTCGATATAGTCCTTCCAGGTCTTCTCGGCGTGCCGTTCGTCCGGGTTGACCCAGGAAATCACGAACACCGTATGCCCCTCATCGACGAGCCACTTGATGTAGCTTTTCTCAGGCTTGAGATCGAGGATGTAGTATTTGTTGATCCAGGGCGGGCAGATCACGACAGGCGTCTTGAAGACCTCGTCGGTCGCCGGTGAGTACTGGATGATCTGGCAGAGCTCGTTCTGGGCGATTACCTTGCCTTCGGTGAGCGCGATGTCCTCGCCAATCGTGAAGGCCGAATAATCAGCCTGCCGCAGGCGCAGATTGCCTTTGCCGGCTGCGATGTCCTCGGCGAACATCTTCATGCCCTTGACGAGGTTCTGGCCGTTCGTCTGCATCGTTTCCCGATAAAGCTCGGGGTTCGTCATGATGAAATTGGTCGGCGACAGGGCATTCGAGACCTGCCGCATATAGAACGCCGCCTTGTGCCGGGTGTGATCGTCGAGGCCGTTCGCCTCCTCGACCAGCTCGTCGGCCCAGCGGGTCGTCATGAGATAGGCCTGTTTCAGAAAATCGAAGAAGAAGTTCTGGTCCCAGTCCTCGTGGGAGAAGCGCTTGTCGGCTTTCTTCGGCGGTGCTGCCTCGCCGTTCAGGTCTTCGCCGGCGAACCGGCGGATGGAGTTGTTCCACACTGTCATGTAGCCCGCGAAAAGCCGGGTCTGTGCTTCGATTGCACGCGCTGGATCGGTCATCCAGTATTCGCCGACTTTCGAGAGCGTTTCGATGATCTCGGCCATCGCGACCGGGCCGGTATCGATGTAGTTGCCTTTTTCGCGTGGCTCGACCCACGCACTGGCCGCTTTTCCGAGATGTTCCATCATTCTCGCCATGTTCATGGCGAATTGTTCGGGATCCTTGACCGTATAGTCGGTCGTGAAGGGAACAGGTTCCGTGATCGGTTTTGAGCCGGTTTGCTTGTCCGCCATCGTTTCTTCCTCCCTGGACGATCCGCTACAGATGCGTTTCCAATCCGTCTTGAACCGGTTCTTGCAGCTCTTTCGATATAGCCGTTCTTTAGAAGCGGGCACGGTTTTGTAAATTGTTTCTTTTAAGGTATGACACGATCGACGATTTCAAACAGGCCCCTCGTCATGTCCACTAAATTTGGCGCTCTCCTTGTCTCGAGCATCCTTGTCGGCGCGCTTGCGCTGACGGGCTGTCAGTCGATTTTTCCCGGTGAGGAAGACGACTCGCTGGGCGCCCTGCGTTTGAGCGAGGCTGAGGCCGTCGCATCGCAGCAGCGGCTCGACGAAGACGGCTATCCCCTTCTCGGTGCCTATCCCGGTGCCGCCGCGCCGCAACTTGCCGACGAAAACGTCGCTGTTCTGGATGCGCGCTACAATGGCATCGCCGCCCAGCGGGCAGGCGCTTCGGCCAACACGGACTATTCCTCGGCGCTCTCGCGAGCCCAAAGCGCGCGCGAAAGGCAGGCCCGGGCCGTTTCCTCGCTCAACGCGGAGGCGGCCACCCAGCCCGCTGCTTCCGGGACGACGGAGCGCGGGCCGCGACCAGAAGACGTCCTGCGCCAGATCGAAGCGACGGAACAAGCGACCAACTGATTTCGCTTCGGTCGTTCTAAAATTCCAATTGAGCGGCCAGGAGTTGCCGCATGGATACACGACCCATGGAAGACTATTACAAGATCCGCCGTCTGCCCCCTTACGTTTTCGAGGAGGTCAACCGGCTGAAGGCGGCCGCGCGCGCCAAGGGTGCCGACATCATCGATCTCGGCATGGGCAATCCGGACCTGCCGACGCCGGACTTCATCGTCGACAAGCTGTGTGAGGTCGCGCGCGACCCGCGTGCCCATCGCTATTCGGCTTCGCGCGGCATCAACGGCCTGCGCAAGGCCCAGGCCGCCTTCTACGAACGGCGCTTCAACGTGAAGCTCGATCCGAACCGGCAGGTGGTGGCGACGCTTGGCTCGAAGGAGGGCTTCGCCAATATGGCGCAGGCGATTACCGCGCCCGGCGACGTCATCCTGTGCCCAAACCCGACCTATCCGATCCATGCCTTCGGCTTCATCATGTCGGGTGGCACCATTCGTGCCTTGCCGGCCAAGCCCGACGAGGACTTCCTGCGAGCGATGGAACGGGCGGTCGTTCACTCGATCCCGAAGCCGATCGCCGTCGTCCTGAACTTTCCGGGCAATCCGACGGCCTACACGGCGACCCGCGAATTCTACAAGGACGTCGTCGACTTCGCGAAGAAGCACGAGATCATCGTTCTTTCGGACCTCGCCTATTCGGAGATCTATTTCGACGACGTTCCTCCGCCCTCGATTCTCGAGGTCGAAGGCGCGATGGATGTCGCCGTCGAATTCACCTCCATGTCGAAGAGCTATTCCATGCCGGGCTGGCGGATCGGCTTCGCCGTCGGCAACGAGCGGCTCTGCGCGGCTCTCGGCCGGGTCAAATCCTATCTGGATTATGGCGCCTTCACTCCGGTCCAGGTTGCGGCGGCGACCGCGATCAATCAGGGCGATCAGGCGGTTGCGGAGATCCGTCAGGTCTACAAGAAGCGCCGCGATGTTCTCGTCGATGCGTTCGGCCGGGCCGGCTGGGCCGTGCCTGCGCCATCCTCGACCATGTTCGCCTGGGTTCCGCTGCCCGACGCCTACAAGCAGATGGGTTCGCTCGAATTCTCCAAGCTTCTGGTCGAACATGCCGATATCGCCGTCGCTCCGGGAATCGGGTTCGGTGAATATGGCGACGATCACGTGCGGATCGCACTGGTCGAGAACGAGCATCGCATCCGTCAGGCCGCGCGGAACCTGAAGCGCTTCCTTGCAAGCGGCGAGGAAGACGGGCAAAAGATCGTTCCAATGCGCGCCCGCGCCTGAGGTCTTGCTTGAAAGGCCGGTCCGTCCGGCCTTTCAATTGTCGTCCGTTCGGGTTAGCGCAACCGCCATCGAAACCTTTTCAGCCGCGCGACCTTCGAACGAACGTCGCGTTGGCCGTTTGCTGACGAATTGCGACTGATATCCATGACGAAACCATTGCGGATCGGAATTGCGGGCCTTGGCACCGTTGGCGCCAGCCTCGCGCGTCTTCTCCAGACCAAAACCGACTCGATCACTCGGCGCTCTGGCCGGCAGATCGATCTCGTGGCGGTTTCGGCGCGCGACAAGACGAAGGATCGCGGTTTCGATGCGAGCGGCCTTTCCTGGTACGGCGACCCGGTTTCACTCGCCCGAGAGGCTGAGATCGATGGCTTCGTGGAATTGATCGGTGGCTCGGAAGGGGCAGCGTTTGATTGCGTGAAGGCCGCGCTGGAGCGCGGTATTCCGGTCGTGACGGCCAACAAGGCGCTGCTTGCCCATCACGGCATGGAGCTTGCAAAGATCGCCGCCGACCACGGGACCGAGCTTCTTTACGAAGCAGCGGTGGCGGGCGGCATTCCCATTATCAAGGCGATGCGGGAAGGCCTCTCCGGCAACGAAGTGAGCCGCGTCTACGGCATTTTGAACGGCACCTGCAATTACATGCTGACCCGAATGGAGCGCGAGGGCCTCTCCTTCGATGCCTGCCTGAAGGATGCGCAGGCACTCGGTTATGCCGAGGCCGACCCGACCTTCGACATCGGCGGCTTCGATGCCGCCCACAAACTCGGAATTCTGACCTCTCTCGCCTTCGGCACCGAGATCGACGCCGACTCGATCTATGTCGAGGGGATCGAGACCGTCACGTCCGAAGACATCGCCGCAGCGAGTGAGCTCGGCTATTCGATCAAGCTTCTCGCCGTCGCCCAGAAGACCGATACCGGCATAGAGCAGCGGGTTCACCCCGCGCTGATCCCCGCCGCGGCTTCCATGGCTCAGGTCTCCGGTGTCACGAATGCGGTGGCGGTCGATACCGATCTTCTCGGCTCGATCATGCTTGCAGGTCCTGGCGCAGGTGGCGATGCCACGGCATCGGCCGTCTTGTCCGACATCATGGATGTTGCATCCGGCGTGGTTCTGCCGACCCTCGGCATTCCGGTGGACAAGCTTCAGCCCTATGTTCGCGCCCGTATGCGCGCCCACGAAGGCGGCTATTACATCCGCCTCTCCGTGCGCGATCAGGTCGGCGCGTTCGCGTCGATCGCAACGCGCATGGCGGAAAACGAAATCTCCCTGGCGTCCATCGTCCAGCGCCGCCGCGCCGGTGACGGCGACACGGCCAATGCGCAGGTGATTCTCGTCACCCACGAGACGACGGAAAGCGCTGTTCGCGAGGCCTTGCGCGCAATCTCCGATGACGGCCATCTCGGCGGCCAGCCACAGATGTTGCGGATCGAGCGGCTCGACTGATAATCCCGATCATTGGAAAGCATGGGCTTTCGGAAAGCCGTCGGTCAGTCCCGGCGGCTTTTTTGCGCCTATCGCCGGGCGAGGGGCGGCACGCTTTTTGGTAAGCTCAAAACGCCTGCGTTGGTGATAAGCGTCAGGCGACGCAGTCGTCGCTGCCATTGCGCCAGCGGGCGATATCCGCCTGCGCTCTCTGGCCGATCTCTTCGCCGAGCAGCGGGCCGTAGACCGCGACATCGGACGAGCCGGATTTGCCCTCTACCACCAGAAGCGGTCGGGCCTCAGGTTCGCCAGCCGGCGTCAGCAGGAAGCGCGGCTTGCCGGAGAACGAGGCGAGTTCAGGCGACAGGCTGTAGGGCTCGAAGGCCGGATCACCGGATTTGAACCAGCAGCGATCGGAATTGAGCGTCAATCGCTCCATCAGGTCGAGACCCATTTCCGAGGGAGCGGTTTCGGGTGTCGGAGCGGTGGTGGAGCAGGCGGCGACAATCAAGGTTGCGCCGAGCACGAGGGTCGGCGTCCGGTGCTTTCGAAGGTGCCGCAGCCCGGTCATCATCACGCCGCGGCCTGCTGCGAGAGGCCGAGGGCGCTTTCGAAGATCGCGCGTCCGTCGGTTCCGCCATGTTCGGGTTCGATGAGGTTTTCGGGGTGGGGCATCATGCCGAGAACATTGCCGGCCGCATTCACGATGCCGGCGATATCGTTGATCGCGCCGTTCGGATTGGTGCCCTCGGCATAGCGGAAGACAATCCGGTCATTGTCCTGAAGCGCGGACAAGGTGTCCCCTTCGGCGAAATAATTGCCGTCGTGATGGGCGACGGGACAGCGGATGACCTGACCTTGGGAATAGCCGCCGGTAAAGCGCGTGTCGGCGTTCGTGACTTCGAGCTTCACCTCGCGGCAGACGAAGCGCAGCGTCGTGTTGCGCATCAGAGCGCCCGGCAGAAGGCCTGCCTCGCAAAGGATCTGGAAGCCGTTGCACACGCCGAGCACAGGCACACCCTTTTCTGCGGCCTCCGCAACGGCCCGCATCACGGGCGAGCGGGCGGCTATCGCGCCGGAGCGAAGATAATCGCCGAAGGAAAAGCCGCCCGGAATGACGATCAGATCGGACTTCGGCAGCGCTGTTTCAGTCTGCCACGCCGTCTGGGGCGCCTTGCCGGTAATGGTTTTCAGGGCCGCGATCATGTCGCGGTCGCGATTGAGGCCGGGGAGGAGGACGACGGTTGTGTTCATGATCCTGCGCTGCCGATCAATCGAGCGTGATCGAATAGTCTTCGATCACTGTGTTGGCGAGCAGCTTCTCGCACATCTCGGAAAGCTGCTTTTCCGCCGCCGTCTTGTCGTCGCCCTCCAGCTGCAGATCGAAGACCTTGCCCTGGCGGACCTGATCGACGCCTTCGAAGCCGAGATGGCCGAGGGCGCCTTCGATCGCCTTGCCTTGGGGATCGAGAACGCCTTTTTTGAGGGTTACGACGATACGCGCCTTGATCACGGGATCTGCCTGTCTTTCGAATGAATGATCTTCAATGCCGGTGCCGGCTGCTTGACGGGGTCCGGCCGTCTTACTTGACCAACACCGGCCCGGAGGGGCGGGGTGGCTCGTTTTCGTTCATGATGCCAAGCCGGCGCGCGACTTCTTGATAGGCCTCGACAAGGCCGCCCATGTCGCGGCGGAAGCGATCCTTGTCCATCTTCTCCTGGGTGTTGATATCCCAGAGGCGGCAGGAATCCGGCGAGATCTCGTCGGCGACGACGATCCGCATCATGTCGCCCTCGAAGAGGCGGCCGGTTTCGATCTTGAAGTCGATGAGCTGGATGCCGACGCCGAGGAAGAGACCGGACAGGAAGTCGTTGACCCTGATGGCGAGCGCCATGATGTCGTCGATTTCTTGCGGGCTCGCCCAGCCGAAGGCCGTGATGTGCTCTTCGGAGACCATCGGATCGTCGAGCTGATCGGCCTTGTAGTAGAATTCGATGATCGAGCGCGGCAGCACGGTGCCCTCCTCGATGCCAAGGCGCTTGGCCAGAGAGCCGGCCGCGATGTTGCGGACCACCACTTCCAGCGGAATGATCTCGACTTCCTTGATCAGCTGCTCACGCATGTTGAGTCGCTTAATAAAGTGGGTCGGGATGCCCATCTTGTTCAGATGGCCGAAGATATATTCGGAAATGCGGTTGTTGAGGACGCCCTTGCCGTCGACGATTTCGTGCTTCTTCTTGTTGAAGGCGGTCGCGTCGTCCTTGAAGAACTGGACGAGCGTTCCGGGTTCGGGACCTTCGTAGAGGATCTTGCCCTTGCCTTCGTAGATGCGGCGGCGACGTGTCATAGCATACTCTGTTCTTGCCTTGCGGAACCCAGCCGGAAGCCGTCTCAAGGGCCGCTTTTTCTGCGTGAATAGACCATTGCGCCCGCCATCACAATCGGTGGACGCGTCATGATGGGGGACGATCTCGATCAAGGTCGTGATCGGCCGGCCAAAGGTCAAGGCGAGAGTGCGTGGCGATACTGGCATTGCCTGCTTGATACACGGGTTTTTCGCCGTCGATTTGTCCTGACTGCCTTATCGCCTTTTGCGCACTTCGCCATATTGTGGTGGACGGAATCAGCCGTCTTCGGGGCCAGGCTCCGATTGCAGGAATGAAAAGGGAGATCCCTCATGACCATGGCCGATCGCGAGCGCGATTTTGAAAATCGCTTCATTCATGATCAGGAACTGAAGTTTCGCATAAGGGCGCGGCGCAACAAGCTGATCGGGCTCTGGGCCGCGGAAAAGCTCGGGAAAACGGGTCCCGATGCCAATGCCTATGCCCAGAATCTGGTTCGCATCGATTTCGAGAAGCCGGGGGACGACAACATTTCCGACCATCTCAAGGCGGATCTGAGTGAGGAAGACATCTCGGCCGAGGAAATCCACGCCAAGATGGGCGAGCTTTTGAAAGAAGCCGAAGAGCAGGTGATGAGCGAATGAGGTCTTCGTCATCCCCGAAGGAGCGATTTTCCGCGCTCGTCGCGGACAGACCGGCGCTTTCGGCCTGGCTCGCTTCGCCCGACCCGTTCACCCAGGAGGCCTTCCTAGGGGCGGATTACGATCTGGTGACCCTCGATATGCAGCATGGGCTCCTCGATCGGGGCGACGTGCGCGATGCAATCACCCGTTCCTACGGCTTTGGAAAGGGCGCGATCGTCCGCGTTCCGGTGAGCGCGTTCGGCACTGCCTCCTGGGTCCTCGACATGGGCGCGCGCGGCGTCATCATGCCGATGATCGAGACCGCAGAAGACGCGCGCGACTTCGTCAAGCACATGAAGTATCCGCCGCTCGGCCTCAGGTCCTATGCGCCGATGCGAGCCGCGCCTCTCGCCAAGAACGGCGATGTGGACGCCTATGTCGAGACCGCGAACGCGGAGACCTTCGCCTTCGCCATGATCGAGACGCGCACGGCGCTCGACGCGCTGGACGAAATCGCGGCAATCGACGGCATCGACGGGCTTTTTGTCGGACCGTCCGATCTGTCGATCGCGCTCTCCGACGACAGTCGCGTCGATATCGAGGGCGACCGCCTGAGAGATGCCATGGACAAGGTTTGCGAAGCGGCAAGCCGGAACGGGAAGGTGGCCGCCGCCTATGCCGGCGATGCGGGACATGCCAAGGACTATTGGAGCCGCGGCTACGACTATGTGGGCATCAGCGCCGACCTGAAAGTGATCGCCATGGGCGCTCAGGCGCTGGCGCGTGACGCTAAGGGCTGATCGACAGCCCTGTGTTGCGCTCACTTGGTGGCGGGGAGCTTGCTCATGAACTTGCCGAAGGTGAGCAAGCCTTCCGGCCAGGGCCCGTGGCCCGAATCGCCGTTGATGTGACCGGCCTCGCCCGCATCGATGAACAGCGAGCCCCAGGCGCCGGCGATATCCTCGGCGGCGTCGAACGGCGAGAAGACGTCGTTGCGACTTGCCACCACGATCGAAGGGAAGGCGAGCGGAATGCGCGGATAGGGCCCAAAGGTCATCAGGTGTTTGGGTCTGATGGCGGCATTCTCGACGTCCGGCGGGGCCACGAAGAAGCCGCCCGCAATGCGGTTCGTCGATTCCTGCGCGGCGTGAACCGCAGTTGCGACGCCAAGGGAGTGGGCGACGAGGATTACCGGCTTTTCCGCCGCCTCGATCGCCTTGGCGACCGCCGCGACCCAATCCTCCCGGACGGGCTTTGACCATTCCCGCTGTTCGACGCGCCGTGCCGTGGAGAGCTTGCGCTCCCACCGGGTTTGCCAGTGATTGTCCGGCGAGCCCTTATAGCCCGGGATGATGAGGATGTCGGCTTCCGCTACTCGCATGGGGGCTGAATTGGAATCGGTCTCGCTTAATGTCAACTGGACAGGCTCACGACCGATCCGGCTAAAATTGCCAAGCGGTCACCTTTCAACGGGCGAGCCGGAGCCGGTTCCGGGGCATCAGGCCCCGCCGTTATCTTCCTGCTTCAGCTTGGACCAGGTGTTGTTCTGCGACAGCATCTCGCGAAGAAATGCGACATTGCCCCTGGCCTCCTCGGGAGACAGCGCGCCGGCCGCGACCTTCTCGGCCTCCTCGAACCGTCCCTGAAGCCCGATCACGAGCGCGAGGTTCTGCCGGATGCGGGCATCGCTGTCCGGCTGCTGGAGCGCTGCCCGCAGATAGCGTTCGGCAGAGGGCAGGTCGTCGGCGAGCAGATAGGACATGCCGAGATTGGACAGGACCGTCGCCTCGTTCGGCTTCAGGACGAGCGCTTTTTCGAAAAGCGCGCGCGCCTCTGCTGATTTGCCCATCTGGTCGAGAATCGCGCCTTCGGCCGAATACAGGCGCCAGTCTGGATAGTCGGGTGTTTGGGCGCGGCGGATTGTGTCGAGGGCTTTTGACAGGTCGCCGGCTGCGGCCAGCGCCTTGCCATAGGCGGCCAGAACGTCGCGATCTTTCGGGTGGGCGATCGCGACCTGGCGCATGACGGCAAGTGACTGGTCGTTTCGCCCGGCCATCTGTAGGGCCGCCGAATAGGCAAGGCCGACCTGCTTGTTGCGCGGATTGGCTTCATACTGCCGGCCATAGGCGTCGACGGCGTTGCGAAGCTCGCCCGACGACATTGCCGCCACGGTTTTCGCGGGGGCCTGCGCCGGCGATTGGGAAGAGGGCGCTGTTCGCGAGATAGAGCCGGTCGTCTCGTAGCTCACTTTGTTGGCGCAACCGGCAAGGCCGAGCGCGGCGATCGACGTTGCGACGAGAAGGGCCTTTCTTGAGGCCGATATCGAACTAAACTTGCGCATGCGCTGAGCTCTCGTCTCCGTTTCGACGGATTTGGATGTCCGACATAGACGCCGGCCATCGGGCGATGGCTCGAACATAAATCGTTAACCCTAATGGCTGGTTAATTGCCGCCAATGGTCCCGGAGTGCCGATGTCCGTCTCTTTCGTATCCGAACGTGCTGCCCTGTCCCGACCCATCGTGCCTGTCCGGCCCGGAGAGCGCGACGCCCTTCTGGGCGAGACGCGGGACTGGGCGGAGCTTTCGCGGTTCGACGGCGAGGCCGGCACGATCTGTCTCGTACCGGGCGAGGGGGGCGTGCGCTCTGTTCTTCTCGGCCTTGGCCGTGCCGACGAGCGCGACCCGAGCGATGGTGCGAGAGCGGCGCTGCTCGCCGGTGTTCTGAGCCGTAAGCTGCCGGACGGAGACTGGCACCTGCCGGCGGAGGCCAATGTCGACGCGGAGCTTTTCGGGTTGGCGCTAAAGCTTGGGGCCTACACGTTCGACCGCTACAAGACGGGAAAAACAGACGAGGCGGATGAAAAACCCGGCCTGCGCTTTCATCTCGGCGAGAGGGCGGACCTCGATCGCATCGCGGCGATCGCCGATGGCGTTTGTCTTGCCCGCGATCTCATCAACACGCCGGTCAACGACATGGGGCCGGCGGAACTCGAACAGGCGGTGCGCGATCTCGCGGAACGCGGCGGTGCCTCGGTTTCCGTGATTGCCGGCGATGCGCTGGTCGAACAGAATTTTCCGATGATCCATGCCGTCGGCCGCGCAAGCGCCTCGGCACCGCGGTTGATCGATCTCAACTGGGGGCGTCCGGACGCACCCAAGGTGACCCTCGTCGGCAAGGGCGTTTGCTTCGATACAGGCGGGCTCGACATCAAGCCGTCGTCCAGCATGCTTCTAATGAAGAAGGATATGGGCGGTGCGGCCAATGTCATCGGCCTTGCCTCCATGATCATGGCGCAGAAGCTCGATGTCAGGCTCCGGGTTCTGATTCCTGCGGTGGAGAATTCTATCTCAGGCAACGCATTTCGGCCGAGCGACATTCTCACAAGCCGCAATGGCAAAACGGTGGAGATCGGCAACACCGACGCCGAAGGTCGTCTGGTCCTTGCCGACGCGCTCGCCTATGGCGATGAGGAAGAGCCGGAGATCATGATCGACATGGCAACGCTCACGGGCGCTGCACGTGTCGCGCTGGGTGCCGATCTTCCGGCATTCTTCAGCGATGATTCCGCGCTCGTCGACGCCGTTTCTGAAGCGGGCCTGCGCCTTGCCGATCCCTCCTGGCGTCTTCCCCTCTATCGGCCCTATCGTTCGGATCTCTCCTCCAAGGTCGCCGATATCAACAATATCAGTCCCGGCGGCTTTGCCGGTGCAATCACGGCCGCGCTCTTCCTCGACGGCTTTGTCGAAAAAGCGAAGACCTGGGCCCATTTCGATATCTATGGCTGGCGACCGAAGGCCTCGTCGATTGGTCCGGTCGGGGGCGAAGCCTATGCAATCCGCGCCCTTTTCGACGTGCTCGCGGCGCGTTATCCGGCGAAGTGATCTCGAACGCATCGACGACAAGAACGCATCGACGAGAAGAATGACCGATCATCTCAATCCACGCCTCAACGCCTATCGCGAAGACCTGGCCGATATTCGGCTTAAGGGGAGCGTTTCGGCTGAACGGTTCATCGAGGGGCAGCCAGGTGTCGTATCCGTGCCGCTCGCCCCGATCCATCGTGCGCCCGCGCACGATTCAGCGCTCGACACCGAGGCCCTCTTCGGCGAGCGCCTGCTGGTCTTCGACGAGATCGTGGTCGACGGGGAGCCATGGGCCTGGGTGCAGCTCGATGAGGACGGCTATGTCGGCTACACCCCGTTTGCGGCGCTGAGCCGTCTCGACGAGGTGGGCGAGGCGGACATGCCGACCCACCGGATTTCCGTCCCGCGCACGCTGCTCTTTCCCGAACCCGACATCAAGCGTCCGCCAGTCGCGGACCTGCCCATGGGCGCGCTGGTGAAAGCGGTCGGCGAGGCGGAGGACCACAACGCCCGCTATCATCTGCTGGATGGTGGCGGCGCCATCGTGAAACAGCATGCCGAAGCGTTTGGCGAGGATGCGGCGGATTTCGTGTCCGTTGCCGAACGGTTCCTCGAGACGCCTTATCTCTGGGGCGGCAAGAGCGCGCTCGGCATCGATTGCTCGGCGCTTGTGCAGCTGTCCTGCCAGATGGCGGGGATCGACGCTCCGCGCGATTCGAGCGATCAGGCGCGTGAACTGGGAACGCGGATCGCCGGCATCGAAGCCCTTCAACGCGGCGACCTCATCTTCTGGCCGGGCCATGTGGGCATCATGATGGACGGCCAGCGCCTCATTCACGCCAACGCCTATCACATGATGACGGCGATCGAGCCGCTCAACGACACGCTGGAGCGATTCGACGAAAAGGGCGTGGCGCTGAGCGCCGTGCGGCGTATTCCGGCGAAAGCAAATGGCGGGTGAAAGAGGAACGCGCTAAGCTTTCTGAGGCAGCCGGCAATGTGGTGGATATCTACAAACGCCACGCGTTAGCGTTCGATCGTCTTCGCACCCGCGCTCTTTTTGAAAAAGGCTGGCTCGACCGCTTCGTCGATGCCATGCCGCACAAGCCCCGTATTCTCGACATCGGCTGTGGCATGGGCGAGCCGATCGGCACCTATCTCACGGAGCGCGGGTGCAGAATCACGGGCATCGACAGCTCTCAGGCGATGCTGGATCTCGCGCGCAATCGATTTCCGGACCATCGCTGGCTCGAAGCCGACATGCGGACATTATCGCTCGGAGAACGTTTCGACGGCCTCATTGCCTGGGACAGCTTTTTTCTGCTTTCGCCGGCCGACCAACGGGGGATGTTCCCGATCTTTGCGGCTCATTCCACTCAAGGGGCGCCGCTCCTTTTCACGACCGGACCCCGAGCGGGCGAAGTGATCAGCGAGTTCGAAGACGAACCGCTCTATGCCGCCAGTCTCGAAAACCAGGATTATCGAATCCTTCTATCCGAAACCGGTTTTGAAGTGATCGAACAGCGAAACGAAGACCCGGACTGCGATTACCACACGGTCTGGTTGGTGCGGCGGATGTGATCCTCCGTGTTGGCGTTCATCTATGCTGTTGGCGTTGTTTGGGCATTGACCATAGCTCGGAGATTGCAGCTAGCCAGGAAGCTAGCTGGATATTGCTCATGGCGACAATCGTGAACATGCATCAAGCCAAGACAGAACTTTCCAGCCTAGTTACCCGTGCCGAGGCGGGTGAGGAGATCGTGATCGCCCGGAGAAACCGGCCGGCTGTGCGCCTGATGCCGGTGGAAATGAAGCGGACGGGGCCGCGGATTCCGGGCGCTCTCGCCCATCTCGCAGGGGATATGCCAAGCGACATATTCCTTCAGCCTCCCAGCGAGGAAGATCTTGAGGAGAGGGAGGGCGGCCACGCCACTTATCCATTGAAATGATCACTTTGATCGATACGCATGTGCTGATCTGGTGGTTTTTCGAGCCGCAGCGTCTCTCCGATTTGGCGAAAAATGTCGTGGCGGATGATGAGAACACCATTCTCGTGAGTCCGATGTCCGGCTTCGAGATCGCCCAGAAGCACCGGGTCGGCAAGCTGCCGCAGGTCGCTGCCGTGTTATACCGCCGGACGAATGAATTGACCCGTTGGGTCAATCCACGCCCGGCAAACGGCTCAAACGCCGCTCGGGCTGCCGGCGACCCATGAAACCGATGGTTTCAAAGGTCCGCCGGTATTAGGCCGCTACTGCGAAACGTGGAGGCTGAGCGGATGACCCTCGTCGACTTGACCTGTCAGCAGGCAATGCGCGCCGGACAACTCCTCTCCGATCATCGAGACCCGTTCGATCGATTGATCGCGGCACAGGCCAGATCGCTTGGAGCCCCTGTCACCACCGCCGACCCGAGTTCGAGACACTCGGGGTGGAGATACTGTGGTGAGATCTACTCCGCCGCGATCTTCGTCACCTTCTTCGTCGGACGGCGTTCTAACAGCTCCTTGAGGAAGCGGCCGGTATAGGAGCGCTTCTCTTTGCAGATGTCCTCCGGCGTGCCGGTCGCGACGATCTCGCCGCCGCCATCGCCGCCCTCGGGGCCAATGTCGACAAGCCAGTCGGCCGTCTTGATGACCTCGAGATTGTGCTCGATGACCACCACCGTATTGCCGCGCTCGACAAGACCGTGCAGCACTTCCAGAAGCTTCGCGACATCGTGGAAGTGGAGGCCCGTCGTCGGCTCGTCGAGGATGTAGAGCGTCTTGCCTGTTGCCTTGCGGGAGAGTTCCTTGGCAAGCTTCACGCGCTGGGCCTCGCCGCCCGAAAGCGTCGTTGCCTGCTGGCCGACCTTGACGTAGCCAAGCCCGACTTCCTTCAGGGCCACGAGCTTGTCTCGGACAGCCGGAACGGGCGCGAAGAAGTCGACGCCTTCATCGACGGTCATATCGAGCACGTCGGCGATCGATTTTTCCCTGTAGGTGACTTCCAGCGTTTCGCGGTTGTAGCGCTTGCCGTCGCAGACATCGCAGGTGACGTAGACGTCTGGGAGAAAGTGCATCTCGATCTTGATGACGCCGTCGCCCTGGCAGGCCTCGCAGCGTCCGCCCTTCACGTTGAAGGAGAAACGGCCGGGCTGATAGCCGCGCGCCTTGGCCTCGGGAAGCCCTGCGAACCAGTCGCGGATCGGCGTAAAGGCACCGGTATAGGTCGCCGGATTCGAGCGTGGCGTGCGGCCGATGGGCGACTGATCGATGTCGATGACCTTGTCGAGGTGTTCCAGACCCTCGACCCGGTCGTGTTCGGCCGGTACGTCCCGACCGTTTGCGATGCGGCGCGACGCGGCCTTGAACAGCGTCTCGATCAGGAAGGTCGACTTGCCGCCGCCTGAAACGCCGGTGACGCAGGAAAACAGGCCCAGCGGAATCTCGGCGCTGACGTTTTTGAGGTTGTTGCCGCGCGCGCCGACGACCTTGACGGATTTGCCCTTCTTGGCCTTCCGCCTGTTCTGGGGCACGGGTACGCCCATCTCGCCGGACAGATACTGACCCGTGATCGAGTCAGGCGTCTCCATGATGTCTTCGGGCGTGCCCGAAGCGATGATCTCGCCGCCATGAACGCCCGCCGCCGGGCCGATATCGACTACGAAATCGGCCGTGCGGATCGCGTCCTCGTCATGCTCGACCACGATCACCGTGTTGCCAATGTCCCGCAAATGCTTGAGCGTGACAAGCAGGCGCTCGTTGTCGCGCTGGTGGAGGCCGATCGAGGGCTCGTCCAGCACGTAGAGGACGCCCGTGAGACCAGAGCCGATCTGCGAGGCAAGGCGAATGCGCTGGCTTTCGCCGCCGGACAGCGTACCCGACGAGCGCGAGAGCGTCAGATAATCGAGCCCCACATCGTTGAGGAAGCGGAGTCGGTCGCGGATTTCCTTTAGGATGCGAACGGCGATCTCGTTCTGCTTGTCGCTCAGGTGCTGCGGCAGGTCTTCGAACCAGTTGACCGCATGGCGAATGGAGAGATCGGCGACCTCGCCGATGTGCTGGCCGGCAATCTTCACCGCCAGAGCCTCGGGCTTCAGCCGGTTGCCGTTGCAGGCCGGGCAGGGCGTTGCCGACATGAAGCGCTCGATCTCTTCGCGCATGAAGGCCGAATCGGTCTCGCGCCAGCGCCGGGCGAGATTCGTGACGACGCCCTCGAAGGTCTTCGTCGTGGAATAGGCGCGCAGCCCGTCCTTGAACCGAAACTCGATCTTCTCTTTGCCGGTCCCGTTGAGGATGACATCCTTGGCCTCGTCGGAGAGATCGGCCCATTTGTCGGTCTGCTTGAAACCGTAATGCTTGCCGAGGCCGTCGAGGGTCTGCCCGTAATAGGGAGAAGTCGATTTAGCCCAGGGCGCGATCGCGCCGTTCTTCAGCGTCATGTTCTCGTTCGGCACCACGAGCTTGGGATCAACGGCCTGCTGCGAGCCGAGGCCGTCGCATTTCGGACAGGCCCCAAACGGATTGTTGAAGGAAAACAGGCGTGGCTCGATTTCCGGGATGGTGAAACCGGAGACCGGACAGGCGAACTTTTCCGAAAACAGCAGCCGTTCGTGCGTCTCGTTCTTGTTGCGATTCGCCCCGGCATTGGCGAGCCGCTCCTTCGGCAGCGGCTTGTCGGCGAATTCGGCGACAGCCAGGCCGTCCGCCATGCCGAGTGCGGTTTCGATTGAGTCGGCGAGGCGCGACTTCATGTCTTCACGCACCACGATGCGATCGACCACCACGTCGATGTCGTGCTTGTACTTCTTGTCGAGCGCCGGCACATCGGCGACCTCGTAATAATCGCCGTCCACCTTGACGCGCTGAAAGCCTTTTTTCTGCAGCTCCGCCAGTTCCTTGCGATATTCGCCCTTGCGGCCCCGGATGATCGGCGCGAGCAGATAAAGCCGCGTACCCTCTTCGAGCGCGAGCACCCGGTCGACCATCTGGCTTACCGTCTGGCTCTCGATCGGCAGGCCCGTCGCCGGTGAGATCGGCACGCCCACGCGGGCAAACAGCAGGCGCATATAGTCGTAGATTTCGGTGACCGTCGCGACGGTCGAGCGCGGATTTTTCGACGTCGTCTTCTGTTCGATGGAGATCGCCGGCGACAGGCCCTCGATGGAATCGACGTCAGGCTTCTGCATCATCTCAAGAAACTGCCGGGCATAGGCCGACAGGCTTTCGACATAACGCCGCTGACCCTCCGCATAGATCGTATCGAACGCGAGGGAGGACTTTCCGGAGCCGGAGAGGCCCGTCATCACGATCAGCTTGTCGCGCGGAACGTCGAGATCGACATTCTTCAGGTTGTGTTCGCGCGCGCCGCGAATGGAGATCGTCTTGAGATCGGACATGAGGAATACCGGCAATAAGAAGGGGAGCAGGGATGCGGCCTATCTATGGAAGCCCTCACCGAGTTTAAAGCACAGATTGACTCAAGGAAAGGCTTTGTTCTAACTTTGTTCCGTATCGCTGATTGGGAACCGCAAGCCTTTTCTGTGAACGATCGAGGCTCAGCCCTTTCGTGGTCGCAGGCGCGTCGTTAGGTTCGCGCGCAATCGTGTGAAGGAGTTTTTTATGGCGGGCAGCGTCAACAAGGTCATTCTCGTCGGCAATCTCGGGGCCGATCCCGAAATGCGGCGAACGCAGGACGGCAAGCCGATTGCGAACTTTTCGGTCGCGACCTCGGAAAGCTGGCGCGACCGAAATTCCGGCGAGCGGCGTGAAAAGACCGAATGGCACCGGGTCGTGTGCTTCAACGAAGGCTTGAACAAGGTCATCGAGCAGTATGTGAAGAAAGGCTCCAAGGTTTATATCGAGGGCCAGCTACAGACCCGCAAATGGCAGGGGCAGGACGGGCAGGATCGCTATTCGACCGAGGTCGTGCTGCAGGGCTTCAATTGCACGTTGACCATGCTCGACGGGCGCGGTGAAGGCGGCGGTGGAGACTATGGCGGCGGCGGGTCGCGCGGTGGTCCGCCGTCGGGCGGGTCGCGCGGCGGTGGCGACTATGGCGGCTCCGGCGGGGGCGGCGGCTACGGCGGCGGCGGCGGCGGTGGCGGATCACGCGATTTCGACGACGAAATCCCATTCTGATCCAGAGCCCTTGGGGAGGAAAGCGCGATTGCGCCTGGACCGCTGTGTTTCGACGCGTGCTTGGGTAGGCTCGATCCTCCCAATTGTCGGGCGCAGCGGCGGGAAGTGGTGGTGGGTATTTCATTCTGCAGGCCGCCGGGCATCGGGCTTTGTGAGCGTAGTTCAAATGAAATGGCGTTTGTCCGGCCTTTCGCTTGCCAACCCGGCTTTTTTCGCCGACTTTTCGGACACTGACTGATTCCGAATGTCTCGCGCGGTTTGCCGCAGTGCGATAACAGGTCTATCAAGCGCTGGCGTTTTGGTTTGCCTGTGATAGAACGCGGCCAAACCGAATGAATTGAAATGGTTCCAGAGTCGAGGTCCGATGTCCGTTCGACGTCTTGCCGATGACAGCATCCAGCCCGAAGGCTTCGCGTTTTCAGACGAGAACGCCGCTTGGGCCGATGCCACCGTCCGCAAATATCCTGAAGGTCGGCAGCAGTCGGCCGTGATCCCACTCCTGATGCGCGCACAGGATCAGGAAGGCTGGGTCACGAAGGCCGCGATCGAGCACGTCGCCGAGCGCCTCTCCATGCCGCTGATCCGCGTTCTCGAGGTTGCGACCTTCTATACGCAGTTCATGCTTCAGCCGATCGGCACGCGCGCTCATGTCCAGGTTTGCGGCACGACGCCGTGCATGCTTCGCGGAGCCGAGGATCTCAAGGCGGTCTGCAAGAAGAAGATCCATCCGGAACCGTTCCACCGCAATGAGTCCGGAACGCTGTCCTGGGAAGAAGTCGAGTGTCAGGGCGCCTGCGTGAACGCGCCGATGATCATGATCTTCAAGGATGCGTATGAGGACCTGACGCCGGAACGTCTGGAAGAGATCATCGACGAGTTCGACGCCGGAAACGGTGCCAAGGTGACGGCCGGTCCGCAGAACGGGCGGCATCAGTCCGTGCCGATCGGTGGTCTGACGTCTCTGACCGAAGATTATGACGATCTGATCGCCAAGCAGAAGCAGGAAGGCGCGCATGGGCCGGCAAACGGCTCGTCTCCTCAAGGGGAAGGCGCCGGAGAGGCGACCTCGACGCCGCCCTCGGAAGCTGGGCGCCCAGACAGTTACTCCGCCTACACCGATCCATCGATCGATGCCGGCGCCGATGCGCCGCAATCGGCCGAGGACCGGGAGAGCGACGAACTGGTCAGCGAAGCTCATTCTCCCGGTGCAGGCCAGGAAGGCGGCACGGAAAGCGGCGGGACCGATCAGGCGGAACGGGACGCGGCCGAGTCTGGTGCTGTCACGGGCGATGACCAAAGCGCGACGCCCGAGATGTCTGGCGGGACTTTTCTCGACAAGGAAGCCTCGGCCCGCGACGCCGTAATTCAGGATTTCAAGGTCGTCGACGACGCCGTCGGAACCGACATCGAACGGGCACGAGAGGGCGAGTCCGAGCCGGACCGTCTGGCCGCTGAAGGTCGCCCGATCGAAGGTGCGCGTACCGGCACGCAGGACGCAACGGCCGGACCCGTTTTCGACGACACCTTCGATAGCGCCGCTCAAGACAGCTCGGAGCCCGACGATCTCGGGGATCTCGGCGAGGGTGAGAAGCCAGCGGACCTCCTTGATGCGCCTAGGGGAGGCGAGGCTGACGATCTGAAGCAGATCAAGGGCATCGGCCCTGTCATCGAGAGCAAGCTCAACGAGGTTGGCGTCTTCCACTACTGGCAGATCGCGGCATGGCGACGCGAAGAGCTTATCTGGATCGACAACTATCTTAATTTCCGTGGGCGAGCCGTTCGCGATCGCTGGGTCGATCAGGCCAGGGAGCGGGCGGATTATGGTGCCGGCGACGGCAATTCGGAAGCTTAAGAAGGAGCGGATCGCATGCTAGCCGACAAGGACCGCATCTTCACGAATATCTATGGTCTTCGCGACAAGAGCCTCAAGGCGGCGATGAAGCGTGGTCATTTCGATGGCACGAAGGACATCATCGAGAAGGGTCGCGACTGGATCATCAACGAGATGAAGGCTTCGGGCCTTCGTGGCCGTGGTGGCGCAGGCTTTCCGACCGGGCTCAAATGGTCCTTCATGCCGAAGGAGAGCGCCGGTCGGCCGCACTATCTCGTCGTCAATGCCGACGAGTCCGAGCCTGGCACCTGCAAGGACCGGGAGATCATGCGGAACGACCCGTTCACGCTGATCGAGGGATGCGTGATCGCCGGCTTTTCGATGGGCGCTCACACCGCGTATATCTACATTCGCGGCGAGTATATCCGTGAGCGCGAAGCGCTTCAGAGGGCCGTCGACGAATGCTACGAGGCCGGCCTACTCGGCAGGGACAACAAGTGCGGCTGGGACTTCGACGTCGTGGTTCACCATGGTGCCGGTGCTTATATCTGCGGTGAAGAAACGGCGCTGCTCGAAAGCCTCGAGGGCAAGAAGGGCCAGCCTCGGCTGAAGCCGCCATTCCCGGCCAATGTGGGGCTTTACGGTTGCCCCACCACGGTCAACAATGTCGAGTCGATCGCGGTCGCCCCAACGATCCTGCGTCGCGGTGGCGGTTGGTTCGCCGGCATCGGTCGCGAGAACAACACCGGCACAAAGCTTTTCTGCATTTCCGGTCATGTCGAACAGCCCTGCACTGTTGAAGAGGCGATGGGCATCTCGTTCAGAGAGCTTGTCGACAAGCATTGCGGCGGGGTTCGCGGCGGCTGGGACAACCTGCTGGCCGTGATTCCGGGGGGCTCCTCGGTTCCGGTCGTGCCAGCCAAGGATATCATCGACGCGCCCATGGATTTCGACGGGCTGAAGGAGATCAAGACCTCCCTCGGAACCGCGGCGGTTATCGTGATGGACAAGTCGACCGACATCGTGAAGGCGATCGCGCGTATATCCTACTTCTACAAGCACGAGAGCTGCGGCCAATGCACACCTTGCCGCGAAGGCACCGGCTGGATGTGGCGCGTGATGGAGCGGATGGTCGTCGGCAACGCGAAGAAAAGCGAAATCGACATGCTGCTTCAGGTGACGAAGCAGGTGGAAGGCCACACGATTTGTGCCCTCGGCGACGCGGCCGCGTGGCCAATCCAGGGTCTGATGCGCCATTTCCGCCCTGAGATCGAGCGCCGGATCGACGAATTCTCGCGCAATGCCGATCTCGACCGGCCGCATCTCGTGGCGGCAGAGTAGGGCAGGAGAGTGCCCGCGCTTGCGGGGTGCGTTCAAGTTTGCCGGGAGCCGAGAGCGTTGAGAAGCGCTTCGGTCACCTGGGAGAGGAAGTTTGAAAGACGATGACACAGCTCAAAGTCGACGGCCGCGAGGTCGATGTTCCCGATCATTACACCCTACTGCAGGCGTGTGAGGAAGCGGGCGCCGAGATACCCCGCTTCTGCTTCCATGAGCGCCTGTCGATTGCAGGCAATTGCCGTATGTGCCTTGTCGAGGTGAAGGGCGGCCCGCCGAAGCCTGCCGCGTCCTGCGCCATGGGCGTGAAGGATCTGCGCAAGGGGCCGAACGGTGAGCTGCCGGAGGTCTTTACCACCACGCCGATGGTCAAGAAGGCCCGCGAAGGCGTGATGGAGTTCCTGCTGATCAACCATCCGCTCGACTGCCCGATCTGCGATCAGGGCGGCGAATGCGATCTGCAGGATCAGGCGATGGCCTATGGCGTTGATTCTTCGCGTTATGTGGAGAACAAGCGCGCGGTCGAGGACAAATATATCGGCCCGCTCGTCAAGACGATCATGACGCGCTGCATCCACTGCACGCGCTGTGTCCGCTTCACGACGGAAGTTGCCGGCATTTCCGAGCTGGGCCTTGTCGGCCGCGGCGAGGATGCCGAGATCACCACCTATCTCGAACAGGCGATGACCTCCGAGCTTCAGGGCAATGTTATCGACCTGTGTCCCGTTGGTGCGTTGACCTCGCGTCCTTACGCGTTCCAGGCGCGGCCCTGGGAGCTGACGAAGACCGAGACGATCGACGTGATGGATGCGGTCGGCTCTGGCATCCGCGTCGATACGCGCGGCCGGGAAGTGATGCGCATCCTGCCGCGCACGAACGAGGCAATCAACGAGGAATGGATCTCCGACAAGACCCGTTTTGTCTGGGACGGTTTACGCGTTCAGCGGCTGGACAAGCCCTATGTCCGCAAGGACGGACGCCTCCAGCCTGCGAGCTGGCCTGAAGCGTTCGCGGCGGTCAAGACAAGGCTTGGATCGACCGAGGCATCGAAGGTCGGGGCGATCGCCGGTGATCTGTCGGCCGTTGAAGACATGTGGGCGATGAAGCGCCTCATGGGCGAGATCGGTTCTGCGAATATGGATTGCCGTCAGGATGGCTCCGTCAGCCATCCGGCCGATGGCCGTTCATCCTATATCTTCAACACGACGATCGCCGGGATCGAGGATGCCGATGCACTCCTCATCATCGGTGCCAATCCGCGCTTCGAAGCCTCTGTTCTGAATGCGCGCATCCGCAAGCGCTGGCGGATGGAGGGGTTCCCGATCGGCGTCATTGGCGAGAACACCGATCTTCGCTACGACTACACCTACCTCGGCGCTGGCACGGACACACTGTCCGACATCGAAGGTGCGAGCCAGGGCTTCTTCGAGGCGCTGAAGGGCGCTGAGCGTCCCATGATCATCGTGGGGCAGGGCGCCCTGACCGGTGAAAATGGCTCGGCTATCCTTGCCTCCGCGGCAGCTCTTGCACGCGAGATCGGCGCTGTCACGGACACCTGGAACGGTTTCAACGTGATGCAGACTGCTGCGTCGCGTGTTGGCGGTCTGGATATCGGCTTTGTGCCCGGTGATAACGGTCAGACGGCAGCCGAGATGGCGTCCGGCGGTGTCGAGCTTCTCTTCAACATGGGCGCCGACGAGATCGACATCCCGGCCGGGCCGTTCGTGGTTTATCTCGGAAGTCATGGCGACAAGGGTGCAAGCCGCGCTGACGTGATCCTGCCGACTGCCGCCTATACGGAAAAGTCGGGAACCTACGTCAATCTGGAGGGCCGTGCACAGGTGGCGAGCCGCGCATCGTTCCCTCCGGGTGACGCGAAGGAGGACTGGGCTGTCATCCGAGCCCTATCCGCAGTCATCGAAAAGCAATTGCCCTTCGATTCGCTGATGCAGCTTCGCAAGGAGCTTTACGCCGAGCACGGCTTCATGAAGTCCGATTCCATCGTTCCGGCCGACAGCGGATCGATCACCGGTCTTGCGGACCGGGCCGAAAAGCTGCAATCCATGCCGCTGACTTCGAATGTGACCGACTTCTACCTGACGAACCCGATCGCGCGGGCCTCGAAGGTCATGGCCGAGTGCTCGCGTCTGGCGAGCCAGGCGCAACTGGAAGCGGCGGAATAAGGACGAAACGGCGTGACAGACTTCTTCTCGCTCTACCTCTGGCCCGGCCTGATCATCCTTGCGCAGAGCGTCCTGTTCCTGGTCGTTCTCCTCGTTCTGATCGCCTATATCCTGCTTGCCGATCGCAAGATCTGGGCGGCGGTGCAGATGCGCAGGGGGCCGAACGTGGTCGGGCCCTGGGGCATGTTCCAGTCCTTTGCCGACCTCCTGAAATTCGCGCTGAAAGAACCGGTCATTCCGGCTTCGTCCGACAAACCGGTCTTCCTTCTGGCGCCGCTTGTTGCCGTGACTCTGGCGCTGGCGACATTTGCCGTGATTCCCGTGGCGCAGGGCTGGGTGATCGCCGACATCAATCTTGGCATTCTCTTCGTTTTCGCCATTTCCTCTCTCGAGGTCTACGGCGTCATCATGGGCGGCTGGGCTTCGAACTCCAAATACGCATTTCTCGGCGCGCTGCGATCGGCCGCGCAGATGGTGTCCTATGAGGTTTCCATCGGCTTCGTCATCGTCTCCGTCCTCCTCTGCGTTGGGTCTTTGAACCTTTCCGAGATCGTGCTCGCGCAGACGACGGGTTTGGGCACCATGATCGGCCTGCCGGCGAGTTTCCTCGACTGGCACTGGCTCGGCCTCTTCCCGATGTTCATCGTGTTCTTCATCTCGGCACTTGCCGAGACGAACCGTCCGCCCTTCGATCTTCCTGAAGCGGAGTCGGAACTCGTCGCCGGCTTCATGGTCGAATATGGCTCCACCCCGTATATGATGTTCATGCTCGGCGAGTATGCGGCCATCACCCTGATGTGCTGCCTGACGACGATCCTGTTCCTGGGCGGCTGGCTTCCGCCGGTCGATTTCTTCCTGCTGAACTGGGTCCCGGGCTTCATCTGGTTCATGCTGAAAGCAGGGCTGGTGTTCTTCATGTTCGCCATGGTGAAGGCGTTCGTGCCTCGCTACCGCTACGACCAGCTGATGCGGCTCGGTTGGAAGGTTTTCCTTCCGCTGTCGCTCGCGATGGTCGTGATCACGGCATTCGTGGTGCAGATCTTCGGCTGGGGTGCAGCCGCTTGATGTCGATGGGGCTGATCGGGGCACTGGTCGGTTTGGTTATCGGCATTGCCGATTTCGTAATCCTCGGTCTCGTTCGAGACCGATTGAAGGAGCAACAGCCGACGGAGCGTGTCGGAGGTGGTCTGATCATCGAGATCGTCAGGATCTCTCAGCTCATCTTCTTCCCGATCGCCGGCTGGTATTTTGGAAAGTACATTCTGTTCGGCTCTTAAGGTCGGCAGAAGTTAATGCGAAGGCTGCTACAATGGTCGCCATTCTTGGAGGTATAGTTGGGGCCATCTTCGGTTTAATTTTCGGCGTATACGGTGGCCGACATATGCGTAAGCAAGGCTTGCGGACGCTCGAAAGGCATGCAAGGTCCGGGATTGCAAACCCTTGGACGGGAAAGCCCGCTGATATTGAAAAGATGGCCAATCGTATGGATCGCGAAAGCCGAACGCTTTTCCCTATTTTGTACGCCGTAGTTTTCGGAGCCCTAGGGTTCAAACTTCTTGGAGGTCAATTTTGACCGCAATCGCACAAACGGTTCGATCGCTCTTTCTCGTCGAGTTCGTCCAGGCCTTCGGCCTCGCGCTCCGCTACTTCTTCGCACCCAAGGCGACGATCAACTATCCGTTCGAGAAGGGGCCCGTCTCTCCGCGTTTTCGCGGCGAGCATGCGCTTCGCCGATATCCGAACGGTCAGGAGCGCTGCATTGCCTGTAAGCTCTGCGAGGCGATATGCCCTGCCCAGGCCATCACGATCGAGGCTGGCCCGCGCCAGAACGATGGAACCCGCCGCACCGTCCGCTACGACATCGACATGGTGAAGTGCATCTATTGCGGCTTCTGCCAGGAAGCCTGTCCGGTGGACGCCATCGTCGAAGGTCCGAATTTCGAGTTCGCCACGGAAACCCGTGAGGAACTGTACTACGACAAGCAGAAATTGCTCGCGAACGGCGATCGCTGGGAGCGGGAAATCGCGCGCAACATTGCGCTCGATGCGCCATACAGGTAAGCCGGGCCCGAACCGGCGAACGGTGACATACGCAGCGGTTCGGCAGGGTTTGTCGAGGTTCGTAAGGACCCCGCGAGAACGACTATAGGGAGCTTCGATGCTCGGTCTGCAGGCATTCTTTTTCTACATATTCGCCTTCATCGCTGTCGGCAGCGCCCTGATGGTCGTCCTCTCAAAGAATCCGGTTCACTCCGTGCTTTTCCTGATTCTGACCTTCGTCGCATCGGCGGGCCTGTTCTTGCTTGCGGGGGCGGAATTCCTCGCGCTGATTCTCATCGTCGTCTATGTGGGCGCGGTGGCGATCCTCTTCCTGTTCGTCGTGATGATGCTCGATCTCGACATTGGTCAGCTCAAGTCTCGCGCCGTCCAGTATGCGCCATTCGGCGCGATCATCGCCGTCCTTCTTCTGGCAGAACTCATCATCGCGGGATCGGGTTCGGTGAGTGATCCGACGATGGCGACCCAGACGACGCTGCCGATGGTGGAAGCGGGCGGCGCCTCGAACATCGAAGCGCTCGGAAACGTGCTTTACACCCGGTACATCCTGTTCTTTCAGCTTGCCGGTTTGATCCTCTTTGTCGCAATGGTCGGTGCGATCGTTCTGACGCTTCGCCACAAGGAGAAGGTGCGTCGCCAGTCGATACCGGATCAGGTCGCGCGCAATCCTTCGACGGCGATCGAGGTCAAGAAGGTCGAGAGCGGGCGCGGAATTTAATGACGAACGAGCGAGGGGCTTGAGAACATGGAAGTCGGTCTCAGCCAATACTTGACCGTCGCGGCGATCCTATTCGTGATCGGCGTCTTCGGCATTTTCATGAACCGGAAGAATATCATCACGATCCTGATGTCGGTCGAGCTGATCCTGCTCGCGGTGAATATCAATTTCATCGCCTTTTCGGCCTTCCTGAACGATCTCGCGGGGCAGGTCTTCGCCCTCTTCGTTCTTACGGTGGCGGCGGCAGAGGCCGCGATTGGCCTCGCGATCCTTGTGGTCTTCTTCCGAAATCGCGGCTCGATTGCCGTCGACGACGTCAACACGATGAAAGGCTGATCGAAACGTGTATCAGATCATCGTCCTTCTCCCGCTCGCCGGCTTTCTGATAGCCGGTTTCGCAGGCAATATGATCGGCGCGAAAGCGTCGGAATACATTACGTCGGGCTTTCTGGTCGTCGCGGCGGTTCTGTCCTGGATCGCTTTCCTGACCTTCAGCGGCGAAGACCCAGCGTCGCCGATCAACCTTCTGCACTGGATGCAGTCAGGCAGTCTCGATGTTTCCTGGGCGCTCAAGATCGACCGGCTGACGCTGGTGATGCTGATCGTGGTGAATTCGGTGTCGGCGCTCGTCCACATCTATTCCATCGGCTATATGCATCACGATCCGCACCGGCCGCGGTTCTTCGCCTATCTGTCGCTCTTCACCTTCGCCATGCTCATGCTGGTGACAGCTGATAACCTCGTCCAGATGTTCTTCGGCTGGGAGGGCGTGGGTCTCGCCTCCTATCTGCTGATCGGCTTCTGGTATAAAAAGCCGTCGGCCAATGCGGCGGCGATGAAGGCCTTCGTAGTCAACCGCGTCGGCGACTTCGGCTTCGTTCTTGGCATCTTTGGCGTCTTCGTTCTGTTCGGCTCTGTCAATCTCGACACGATCTTCGCAGGCGCGGCCGACCTTGCGGCCACTATGGGTTCGCATGGCGGAGAGGCGGCGGCTGAAGCCGCTGGCCACGGCGCTGCGGCGACCGGCGACGTCGTTCTGAACTTCGCAGGCTATGCGTTGACCATGGGCGGCGCCATCACCTGCGTCTGCCTCCTTCTCTTCGTCGGTGCCATGGGCAAGTCGGCCCAGCTCGGCCTTCACACCTGGCTGCCGGACGCGATGGAAGGTCCGACACCGGTTTCGGCTCTCATCCATGCCGCGACGATGGTCACTGCGGGCGTCTTCATGCTGGCGCGTATGTCGCCGCTCTTCGAATTGAGCCCGACCGCACTGACCTTCGTGACGTTCATCGGAGCGACGACCGCGCTCTTCGCCGCATCGATTGGTCTTGTTCAGAACGATATCAAGCGGGTGATCGCCTATTCGACCTGTTCGCAGCTCGGCTACATGTTCGTCGCGCTGGGCATGGGTGCCTATTCGGTGGCGATCTTCCACCTCTTCACGCACGCGTTCTTCAAGGCACTTCTGTTCCTCTGCGCAGGCTCGGTGATCCATGCGGTTTCCGACGAGCAGGACATGCGGCGCATGGGTGGCCTGAGGAAGCGCATTCCTGTCACTTACTGGATGATGGTGATCGGCACGTTGGCGATCACGGGCTTCCCGTTCACCGCCGGCTATTATTCGAAGGACGCGATCATCGAAGCGGCCTATGCGGGTCACAATGCCTTCGCGGGCTACGCCTGGGGCATGACGGTCATCGCTGCGCTTCTCACCAGTTTCTATTCCTGGCGTCTGATCTTCTTGACGTTCCACGGTAAGCCTCGTGCGGCTGCAGACGTGATGCATCATGTCCATGAATCGCCGAAGGTGATGCTAATCCCGCTCATGCTGCTCGCCGTGGGTGCGGCTCTCTGGGGAATTCTCTTTCACAGCGAGTTCATCGGGGATGACTACGTCGAGTTCTGGCAATCGGCGTTGTATACGGGTCCAGAGAATCACATTCTCCACGCCCTGCACGAGACACCGTTCTGGATCGCCATTCAGCCGACGATCATGATGGCCATCGGCTTCATTCTCGCCTACGCCTTCTACATCCGCAAACCGCAGCTGGCGAAAGACACCGCTAAACGGCATCGGGGCCTCTATAACTTCCTGCTGAACAAGTGGTACTTCGACGAGCTCTACAACTTCCTCTTCGTGCGGCCCGCGCAGGTTGTCGGTCGTTTTCTCTGGAAGACGGGGGACGGGAAGATCATCGACGGCTTCGGGCCGGACGGGGTTTCAGCAAGGGTGCTTGACGTGACCGGCTGGGTGGTTCGGTTGCAGAGCGGTTATCTTTATCATTATGCCTTCGCGATGCTGATCGGTGTTGCCGCGTTGGTCACCTGGACGATGCTCGGGGGAGCAAATTGATGACCGATTGGCCGATCCTTTCGACCGTCACGTTCCTGCCGCTCGTCGGTACGATTCTGATCCTTTTCATCAAGGACGATAACGAGCTCGCGCGGCGGAATGTGAGGAACGTCGCTCTCTACACGACGATCTTCACGCTGATCGTTTCGTTGTGGCTCCTGGTGGATTTCGACTCGTCGGATGCGGGCTTCCAGTTCGTCGAGAAGGCCGAGTGGCTCGGTCCCAGCCTGAACTATGAGGTGGGCATCGACGGCATTTCGCTGCTCTTCGTCCTTTTGACGACGATCCTGATGCCGTTCTGTATCCTGGCCTCCTGGGAGGCGATCACGGATCGGGTGAAGGCCTATATGATCTGTTTTCTCGTGCTCGAGACGATGGTCATCGGTGTCTTCGCCTCGCTCGATCTCGTGTTGTTCTACATCTTCTTCGAAGGTGCCCTCATTCCGTTGTATTTCGTCATCGGTATCTGGGGCCATCACCGTCGTGTCTACGCGTCGATGAAGCTGTTTCTCTACACGTTCCTCGGCTCGGTGTTCATGCTGCTGTCGATCATGGCGATGTACTGGACCGCTGGCACGACAAGCGTTCCGATTCTTCTCGACTACGATTTCCCGCCCGCGATGGAGACATGGCTCTTCCTCGGTTTCTTCGCCGCTTTCGCCGTGAAGATGCCGATGTGGCCGGTCCATACCTGGTTGCCAGATGCGCATGTTGAGGCGCCGACCGCAGCCTCCGGCGTTCTGGCCGGCGTTCTTCTGAAGCTTGGTGGCTTCGGCATCCTGCGCTACAGCCTGCCGATGTTTCCGGAAGCATCGCATGCTTTTGCGCCCCTGATCTTCGCGCTGTCGGTAATCGCGATCGTCTATGCCTCGCTCGTGGCGCTGATGCAGACGGACATGAAGAAGCTCGTTGCCTACTCCTCCGTTGCGCATATGGGCTTCGTGACGATGGGCATGTTCACCGGCACGGTCGAGGGTGTCGAGGGCGCGATGTTCCTGATGCTCTCTCACGGCATCGTCTCCGCCGCGCTGTTCTTCTGCGTCGGTGCCATCTACGATCGGACCCACACGCGTGAGATCGCCGCTTACGGCGGTATCGTGAACGTGATGCCGAAATTCGCCGTCGTGTTCATGATCTTCACAATGGCCAATGTGGGTCTACCCGGCACGTCGGGGTTCATCGGCGAGTTCCTGACGCTGATCGGTGCGTTTCAGGCCAACACCTGGGTGGCCATCTTGGCCGCGCTCGGCCTCATTCTTTCGGCCGCCTATGCGCTCTGGCTCTATCGCCGTGCGATTTTCGGACCGCTGGAGAAGGAGAGCCTGAGGCATCTGACCGATCTGTCGCGGCGTGAGAAATGCGTCCTCTACCCGTTGGTCGTTCTCACGATCTTCTTCGGCATCTATCCGATGCCAATCTTCGAGTTGACGTCGGCGCCCGTTCAGACCCTCGTCTCCCGCTATGTGACGTCGCTGGAATCTGCCGGCATCGTCCTGCATCAGCACTAACGCGAAGGACCAAGTAATTATGGTTCCGGATCTTTCCGCGAGTCTTTCCATCGTCGGGCCCGAGTTCATTCTGGCCATCGGTGCGATGATCCTTCTGATGGTCGGTGTCTTCAAAGGCGGGAACAGCGCGCAACTGGTCACGTCTCTGTCCGTTGCCCTCCTGATTATTGCCGCGCTCTGGTTGATTTTCGTGGCGCCCCAGGGTGTCGCATTCGGTGGTTCGATCGTCAGCGACAGTTTTTCAGCCTTTATGAAGGTCCTGGTGCTGATCGGTTCGGCGGCGGCGATCGTGATGTCCGCTGGTTATGCCGAGAGCGAGCGTTTCAATCGCTTCGAGTTTCCGGTTCTGATCGTTCTTTCCACGCTGGGCATGCTCGTCATGGTGTCGGCGGGTGATCTGATCACGCTTTATCTCGGTCTCGAACTTCAGTCGCTTGCCATTTATGTCCTCGCTGCGATCAACCGGGACAGTGTTCGCTCGACCGAAGCCGGCCTCAAATATTTCGTTCTGGGTGCATTGTCCTCGGGCATGCTGCTCTATGGCGCGTCGATGATCTACGGTTTTACCGGCCAGATCGAGCTCAGCGCGATTGCCCAGACATTGACCGAAGGCGATCGCTCCCTCGGACTGCTTGTCGGACTTGTCTTCCTGCTTGCCGGTCTCGCCTTCAAGATTTCCGCCGTGCCGTTCCATATGTGGACGCCCGACGTCTACGAAGGTGCGCCGACTCCAATCACGGCGCTTCTGGCGGGCGCTCCGAAAATCGCAGCCATGGCGCTGCTCGTACGCTTCGTCATGGATGGCTTTTTGCCGGTCGCCGTCGACTGGCAGCAGGTCATTGTCTTTATCTCGATCGCCTCGATGGTGTTTGGTGCCTTCGCGGCTATCGGGCAGAGGAACATCAAGCGACTGATGGCCTATTCCTCGATCGGGCATATGGGCTACGCATTGGTGGGTCTTGCGGCCGCCAATATGGAGGGCGTTCGCGGCGTCGCGCTCTACATGGCGATCTATCTTGCAACGACGCTCGGCACCTTCGCCGTCATTTTGGCCATGCGCCGGGACGACGGCCCGACGGAGCAGATCGACGATCTCGCCGGACTGTCGAGAACGAACCCGGTGATGGCGACCTTCCTGTCGATCATGATGCTGTCGCTCGCCGGACTGCCGCCGCTGGCTGGGTTCTTCGCCAAATATTTCGTTTTCATGGCCGCGATCGAGGCGAAGCTCTATGGGCTTGCCATCATCGGCGTTCTCGCGAGTGTGGTGGGCCTCTTCTACTATCTGCGCATCGTGAAGCTCATGTGGTTCGACGAAGAGGTGAAGCCGTTCCTGCCCGCGCCGTTCGAGCTCAAGCTCGTTCTCTGGGTTTCCGGTCTCTTCGTGTTCCCGGTCTATCTTCTGGTCGGTGCACCTGTCTTCGCGGCTGCCGGTGAAGCTGCGCAGTCGTTCTTTTGATCGAACTGCGGGCCGGCTCCATGGGATATCGCCGGCTTGCATTTGCGGACGTTTCTTCGACCAATACGCTGGCTCTCGAGGCGGCGCGATCAGGCGACCAAGGTAATCTCTGGGTGACCGGCGAGCGTCAGCTGGAGGGCCGGGGCCGGATGGGCCGGAAGTGGGTCTCCGAAGCCGGCAATCTCTATGCGAGTTGGCTCGGCATCGATGTCGCGCCGCAAGCCGAACTTGGCAAGTTACCCTTTGTTGCGTCCGTCGCCATCCGCGATGCCGTCGCGCGATTTGTCGAACCACCGGCAGAGACGCAGACGAAGTGGCCGAACGATATTCTCGTCGATGGCAAGAAGCTTGTCGGTATCCTGCTGGAGGCAAGTCGGCTCGCCGACGGGCGTCATGTCCTCATTCTAGGCTGTGGTATCAATATCGCGCACAAGCCAGATGATGCGCCCTATGGTGTGACATCGCTGAGGGACGAGGGCTTCCGCGGCACCATCGAAACGGTTTTCGAGGCTCTGGCGGACGAATGGTCTCGCCAGCTCAAGCGATTTGACGCAGGCTCGAACTTCGCGGACATTCGCAACGATTGGCTCAGTCATTGTGTCGGCCTTGGAAAACCCTGCACGGTCCGGCTTCCCGACAAAACGCTGGCCGGGTCCTTCGAGACGCTCGACCGCGATGGACGTTTGATCCTCGCTCTCGCGAATGGCACGAAGAAACCTATATCGGCTGGAGACGTATTCTTTGCCTGAGCGCTCTCTTCGGATCGAAGCGCCGGCCTGACCATGAGAGACAAGCGGTCTTTACCGACCGGCGGGCGACATACTGAGATCTTTCGCGACACGCATGAACGTGGCGCGGTGAACGAACGAAAATGAAGAGAGAAACGAGCCCGGCGCCGATATCGCGCCGTGCCGAACGCATGGAAGTATGACAGCTTGACACAAATGGTATTCGTGCCGCTTGGCGGCATTGGCGAGATCGGAATGAACCTCGCCCTTTATGGCTATGGTCCGGAGCATGATCGCGAATGGATCATGGTCGATTGCGGCATTTCCTTCGCAGGGCCGGACATGCCTGGCGTGGACCTCGTCTTTCCAGACATTCGGTTCATCGAGGAACATGTGAAGGCGCTCAAGGGCATCGTCATCACCCATGCCCACGAGGATCACTATGGCGCGCTCCTGGATCTCTGGCCGCGTTTGAAGTCTCCCGTTTATGCCACGGCGTTCACCGCCGGCTTGCTTGCGGCAAAGCGCGAGGGAGAGCCCGGTGCGCCGAAGATCCCCGTCGAAGTCTTCAAGGCGGGCGATCGCTTCAGGATCGGGCCGTTCGAAATCGAAGCGATCAACGTCACGCATTCGATTCCGGATCCGGTTGCGCTCGCGATCCGGACGGAGGCCGGAACGGTGTTGCACACCGGCGACTGGAAGATCGACGCGACCCCGGTTCTTGGCGAGCCGACCGACGAGAAGCGCCTTCGTGAAATCGGCGACGAGGGCGTGATGACCCTTGTCTGCGACTCGACCAACGCCATGCGCGAGGGTGAGAGCCCAAGCGAATCCGAAGTGGCGGCATCCCTCACCAAGATCATCATGGGTGCGAAAGCGCGGGTGGCGGTGACGACCTTTTCGTCGAATGTCGGCCGGATCCGGTCCGTCGCGCGCGCCGCGACCGATGCCGGGCGTCAGGTCCTGCTCATGGGACGATCCATGCGGCGGACGATCGATGTCGCCCGCGAGGCCGGCTACATGGATGATGTGCCGGAATTCCTGAGCGAGCAGGATTTCGGACATATTCCGCGCGACAAGGTGGTGATCATTCTCACCGGAAGTCAGGGTGAATCCCGTGCGGCGCTCGCGCGGCTCTCGCGAGACGAGCATCCAAGCGTTGCGCTTTCGAAGGACGACCTGGTGATTTTTTCATCGCGCGCGATTCCCGGCAACGAGAAGCCGATCATCGAGATCAAGAACGCGTTTCTCGAGCGCGGCGTGAAGATCATGGAGGACGGCGACGGTCTCGTTCACGTTTCCGGCCATCCACGCAGGAGCGAATTGCGGAAGATGTACGAGTGGGTCCGGCCCCGGACCGCGATCCCGGCCCATGGCGAGCCGGCCCACCTTGCTGCCCATGCCGAGTTGGCGCGGGAAATGGGTGTCAAGCATGTCGTCGAGGCGCGGAACGGCCATCTGGTGCAGTTATCGCCGGGCAACGGCGCGGTGATCGACGAGGTTCCGTTCGGTCGCCTCTACAAGGACGGCCATCTTCTGGGTACGGCCGAGGACATGGGCATCATCGAGCGGCGACGCTTGTCCTTCGTGGGACAGGTTTCGGTGCTGATCGAACTCGACGCCAAGCGCAATCTGAAAGACGACCCCGATCTCGTTTCGATCGGTTTGCCGATCGAGGACGAGGACGGCGAGGATCTGGAAGACTTGCTGGTGGATGCGGCGGCCGGTGCCGTCGAAAGCATCCCCAACGCCCGCCGCAAGGACCCGAGCCTCGTGCGTGAAGCGGTTCGTCGGGCCGTGCGGAACGCCTCCCAGGAAATCTGGGGCAAGAAGCCGATGACCACCGTCTTCATCTCAATGGACTGACGTTAGAGCGATGCTTGGACGCCTCAATCATGTCGCGCTCGCCGTACCGGATCTTGCTGCTGCAAGCGCGCGCTATCGAGACGCTCTCGGTGCCAAGGTCTCGCAACCGCAAGCGCTGCCGGAACATGGCGTCATGGTCGTCTTCGTCGAGCTGGACAATACGAAGATCGAGCTTCTTGAGCCTTTGGGCGAGGATTCGCCCATCGCCGCCTTTCTCGCCAAGAACCCGAAAGGCGGCATGCACCATGTCTGCTACGAGACGAAGGACGTGCGTGCGGCACGCGACCAGTTAATGGCCGCAGGTGCCCGCGTTCTCGGCGATGGCGAGCCGAAGATAGGAGCCCATGGCAAGCCGGTCATCTTCCTTCATCCCTCCGATCTGTTCGGCACGTTGACCGAACTGGAAGAGGTCTGAAACGACCAGAGCATGATGCCGACACACTCTATAAGTTTTCGGTATCGAAACACGCGAACGACAGGTGCGTAGAGCGGACGATCTCTTCCGGATTGGCGCGATGCACTGTCACCACGAGGAGCTGACTCATGGGATGGGTCTCGGGACTCGCGATCTTCTTCATCATCTGGTGGACGGCGCTCTTTGCCGTCCTGCCCTTCGGCAACCGTATTCCGGAAGACGAGGAGCAGCTGCTCGGCACCCAGGAAGAGACGCCGACCAATCCGCAGATGATGAAGAAGGCGGGAATCACGACGGTCGTCGCGGTGATCGTGTTCGCGCTCTTTTACCTGGTGACGGAGATCATCGGATTCAGCTTCTCCGATTTCCCGCAGATCATCCCCACGCCATCCAGCTGATTTCTTCGCGCGCCGTACAGGAAAGTGACGAAAAATCCTTATCGTTCTGGAATTTAGGCCGGCAAAACAGGGCAAAAAAAATGCAGGGCCGAAGCCCTGCATTTGAAAAATTGCGTGTCTGGATCTCACTCCATTCCGTCAGGATGGGGCTGCGGATGATCCGCGCCGGAGATCTCGTCCTCCCGAGACTAGACCGCTCAGTCCGGTTTTCTTGACGAAACCGTGACAACGAGCGGGACGATAAGCAACTCTTCACGCGTTGTCACGTAAATTTTAAAGTGAGTGATCTTTTAAGCAACGCGGCGTTTTGCACTTCTGATGTGCAGTGAAAGCATCTTGCGATGCAGTATTTAAATCATGGATGTTGTGTTATTTGCTTGGGGGATGACGCCACGGCCCCTGCCAAGGAAATGGCGCTTCCCATATCGGTTGCGAACCGGTAAACGCCGGATCTGCCTGGACACGAGCTCCGGCTCAACCCCGCCGAACTGACGGTTTAATCATATGCGATTGTCGCGCTATTTCCTGCCGATCCTCAAGGAAACGCCCAGAGAAGCAGAGATCATCTCGCACCAGCTCATGCTGCGCGCGGGAATGATCCGCCAGCAGGCGGCTGGGCTCTATACCTTCCTGCCGCTGGGTCTGAAGGTGTTGAACAAGGTTTGCAACATCATCCGCGAGGAACAGAACCGCGCCGGAGCCAACGAGCTTCTCATGCCGACGATCCAGTCGGCCGACCTGTGGCGTGAGTCCGGTCGGTATGACGCCTATGGCGAGGAGATGCTCCGCATCACCGATCGGCACAAGCGGGATCTCCTCTACGGGCCGACCAATGAGGAGGTGGTGACCGACATCTTTCGCACCTATGTCCGGTCCTACAAGAGCCTGCCCCTCAATCTCTACCACATTCAGTGGAAGTTCCGGGACGAGGTTCGTCCGCGCTTCGGCGTGATGCGCGGCCGCGAGTTCCTGATGAAGGATGCCTATTCCTTCGATCTCGACCTCGAGAGCGCGCAGGTCGCCTATCACCGGATGTTCGTGTCCTATCTGCGGACCTTCGACCGCTGCGGGCTTCAGGCGATCCCCATGCGCGCCGACACCGGGCCGATCGGCGGCAATCTCAGCCATGAATTCATCATCCTGGCCTCGACCGGCGAGAGCGAGGTGTTCTGTCACCGCGATTATCTCGACATGGAAATCCCCTCCGAAGCGATTGACTTCGACGACGGAGAACAGCTGGCCTCGATCGTCCGGAAATGGACGACGCCCTATGCCGCGACCGACGAAATGCACGACGAGGCTGCCTGGAACGCGGTTCCGGCGGAGAACCAGCTCAACGCCCGCGGCATCGAGGTCGGCCATATCTTCTATTTCGGAACGAAATATTCCGAAGCGATGAACGCGGTCGTGACAGGCCCTGACGGCAAGGATGTGCCGGTGCATATGGGCTCTTACGGCATCGGGCCGAGCCGGCTCGTCGCCGCCGCCATCGAAGCGTTCCACGACGATGCCGGCATCATCTGGCCGCGTGCGATCTCGCCCTTCGATGTCGGCCTCATCAACATGAAGCCGGGCGATGCCGAGTGCGACGCGGCTTGCGAAAAGCTCTATGCAGAGATGACCCAGGCCGGGATCGACGTCCTTTATGACGACCAGGAAGGCCGGGCGGGCGGCAAATTCGCGACGATGGATCTGATCGGACTGCCGACCCAGGTCATTATCGGTCCACGCGGCGCCAAGAGCGGCGAGGCCGAGGTCAAGGACCGCGCAAGCGGCGCGCGCGAGAGCATTCCGATGGAACAGGTTATCGCCAGGGTGAAGGCTTGAATACGACGACGGCCGACAACGCCAAAACGAAGACGAGCGACAAGGACGGCGCCTCGCCGTTTTCCCGGTTCGAATGGCTGCTCGCCGGCCGTTATCTGCGCTCGCGCAAGCGCGAGGCGGGCGTTTCGGTGATCGCCGGCTTCTCTTTCGTCGGGATCATGCTGGGCGTTGCCGCGCTCATCATCGTCATGTCGGTGATGAACGGGTTTCGAACGGAGCTTCTGACCCGCATTCTCGGCGTCAATGGCCATGTCATCGTGATGCCGATCGATCGCCCGCTGACCGATTACGACGCGGTTGCCAAGCGGATCGATCAGGTGCCGGGTGTGGCCTATTCCATGCCGCTGGTGCAGGGGCAGATTCTGGCCCAGGGCATGGGAACGTCCTCGTCCGGCGCGCTGGTAAAGGGTGTGTCCGGCGCATCGCTTCGGAACCTGAAGACGGTCTCCGACAACATCAAGCAAGGCTCGATCGAGAACTTCGACGATGGAGACGGGGTTGCGATCGGCGCGCGGCTTGCCGAACGCCTCGGATTGCGGATCGACGACCTGATTACGCTCATCTCGCCCAATGGCGACGTGACGCCGCTGGGCACGACACCGCGCGTCAAATCCTATCCGGTCGAGGCGATCTTCGAGATCGGGCTTTCCGAATATGACGCGGCCTATGTCTATATGCCGCTTTCCGAAGCGCAGCTCTATTTCAATTCGGAAGGCGAGACCCAGTCGGTCGAGGTTTTCGTCGACGATCCCGACAATGTCGCCAAGCTCCAGCCCGCCATCGAGGCCGCAGCAGACAGACCGGTCTATTCGGTGACGTGGCAAAGCCAGAACCAGTCCTTCTTTTCCGCGCTTCAGGTCGAGCGGAACGTGATGTTCATCATTCTCACGCTCATCGTCCTCGTCGCCGCCCTCAACATCATTTCCGGCCTTTTCATGCTGGTGAAGGGCAAGGGGCGCGATATCGCGATCCTGCGGACCATGGGCGCGACACGCGGCTCGATCATGCGCATCTTCTTCATCACCGGCGCTTCCATCGGCGTTTCAGGAACGATCGCCGGGTTCATCATCGGGCTGCTCTTCTGCCTTAATATCGAGAGCATCCGTGAGTTCTTCTCCTGGCTTTCCGGTGTCGATCTCTTCAACTCGGAAATCTACTTCCTGAGCGAGCTTCCGGCCGAAGTTCAGGTGTCCGAAGTGGTGCTCGTCGTTCTGATGGCGATCGGCTTGTCCTTCCTCGCAACGATCCTGCCGTCCTGGCAGGCATCGCGGCTCGATCCGGTCGAGGCTTTGAGATACGAATGACCTCTGCCCTTGAGCTGAAAAATGTCGGACGAAGCTTCGTCCAGGGCGAGAACGAACTCGTCGTCCTGAAGAACGCCGATCTGAAGATCGTATCCGGTGAGATGGTGGCTCTCGTTTCGCCGTCGGGCTCCGGTAAATCGACCCTTCTCCAGATCGCCGGACTTTTGGAAAAGCCGAACGAAGGCGAGGTGATCGTCGGCTCGCGGGACTGTTCGAGGATGGAGGACAAGGCGCGCACGGGGATGCGCCGGCGTTCGATCGGCTTCGTCTACCAGTTTCACCATCTCCTGCCCGAGCTTTCGGCGCTGGAGAACGTGATGATCCCGCAGCTGATCCTCGGACGCTCCCGTAGCGACGCCATCGCGCGGGCAAGAACGCTTCTCGATCATATGCGGATTTCCGCCCGAGCCGATCATCGACCCGCAGAACTGTCGGGCGGCGAACAGCAGCGCGTTGCGATCGCCCGGGCCGTCGCGAACGAACCGCAGGTACTCCTCGCTGACGAGCCCACCGGCAATCTCGACCCGTCGACGTCGGATCACGTGTTTCAGTCCCTGACGGAGATCGTTCGCGAGTCAGGATTGGCGTCGCTGATCGCGACTCACAATCACGAACTCGCCGGGCGGATGGATCGCATCGTGACCCTCGATAATGGGCAGGTCGTCGCGAAGACGGTCTGAGCCCGCGCCCGCTGTTCGCGGCGCTGATCGATATTTCCCTTTTGCCTCAAAGCCTTGCGGCGGCGCCTTCCGGGCGCCGCGCAATCGTGCGCGATTTGCGTTGACAAAAAGAACAAAACAGGAACAAATACACCCATTGCTGTTGGAAACGGGAGAACGAACATGATCGGATTGACCAAGGATCTGGCCTCGCTTTTGGCTATTGCCGGTTTTGTCTGCTCTCTGATGATGATCGCATCGGGCGTTTGATCCCCGTGGGCGTCGTCAACTGGGGCTTTGATGATCCGTCGGCGACCCGATCGGCATTGATCGAGCGGCCGGAAATCTGTGGACGCGATGCGGCACCGGTTTAAACGCAGCCGTGTCGCAAGTATCTGACAAGGGGTGCGATGTTACCGCAATCGGTGCCCGTTCCCCGGACCTGATGAAGAACCGAAGGTGAGTGATGACCGAGACCCCGGACCGCCTGACATTCATTCATCTGCGCAGCCACAGCGCGTTTTCGCTTCTTGAAGGCGCTCTCAAGCTGGATCAGATCATCAAGTTCGCCGTGGGTGACGGGGCACCCGCTGTCGGTATCGCCGACACGAACAATCTTTTCGGCGCGCTGGAATTCTCGGAGAAGGCGGCCAAGGCCGGGCTTCAACCCATCATCGGCTGCCAGCTGGATGTGGACTTCGAAGACGGCGAGAACGACCGCGAACGCGCCTCGCTTTCACCGGCGCCCATGGTTCTGATCGCCGCATCACAGATCGGCTATGCCAATCTCGTCGAGCTCGTGTCCAAAGCCTATCTCGGTCACGAAGCCAATGCCCGTCCCCATGTGAAGGCCTCCTGGCTGAACGATCTGGCCGAAGGCATCATTGCGCTGACCGGGGGACCCTCCGGTCCGATCGGCCTTGCAATCGGTGCGGATCGCATGCCGGTCGCAGAGGCGCGCCTCGAGCGGCTGAAAGCGGTCTATGGTGATCGGCTCTATGTCGAGTTGCAGCGCCAAGAGGGTTACAGCCGGCGGATCGAGGCCGGTACGCTCGAACTTGCCTATGGCCACGATCTCCCGATCGTTGCGACCAACGAGCCCTTTTTCTATTGCCCGGATGATTACGACGCCCATGACGCACTTCTCGCTGTCGCATCGAACCGTCTGGTCAGCCACGAAGACCGTCGGCGGCTCTCGCGCGATCACTGCCTGAAGACCCAGCAGGAGATGGCGGCGCTGTTCGCCGATCTGCCCGAGGCGATCGAGAACACGATCGAGGTCGCAAAGCGCTGCAGCTTCCGGCCAAAGGTGAGGGGACCCATCCTGCCGCGCTTTGCCGGGGCCGATGCCGATCCCGCTGAAGCGGAAAAGGCGGAAGCTGCCGAACTGCGCCGTCAGGCCTTCGAGGGGCTCGACAAGCGGATCGAGAAGCTCGGCATCGCGGATGGGCACACGGTCGAAGAATACAAGGAACGCCTCGACTTCGAGCTGACGATTATCGAACGGATGCAGTTTCCCGGCTACTTCCTGATCGTTGCCGACTTCATCAAATGGGCGAAGGATCAGGGCATCCCGGTCGGGCCGGGCCGTGGCTCGGGCGCGGGGTCGCTCGTCGCCTATGCACTGACGATTACCGACCTCGATCCCTTGCGGTTCTCGCTGCTTTTCGAACGCTTCCTCAATCCCGAGCGTGTCTCGATGCCGGATTTCGACATCGATTTCTGCCAGGATCGGCGCGAAGAGGTGATCCGCTATGTTCAGGAAAAATACGGCCGCGAGCAGGTCGGGCAGATCATTACCTTCGGAACCTTGCAGGCGCGCGCGGTTCTGCGCGACGTCGGACGTGTGCTGGAAATGTCCTACGGGCACGTGGACAAGCTCTGCAAGCTGGTTCCGGCCAATCCAGCCAATCCGGTCACGCTCGCGCAGGCCCTCGAAGAAGAACCGCGCCTGAAGGAGGCGCGCGAGCAGGAGGAGATCGTCGATCGGCTGATCTCGATCGCGCTCAAGCTCGAGGGGCTCTATCGCCACGCCTCGACCCACGCGGCGGGTATCGTCATCGGCGATCGTCCGCTCCACAAGCTGGTCCCGATGTATCGAGACCCGCGCTCGGACATGCCGGTGACCCAGTTCAACATGAAGTGGGTCGAGCCGGCCGGGCTCGTCAAATTCGATTTTCTTGGGCTGAAGACGCTCACGACACTCCAGACGGCGGTGTCGTTCGTTGAGCGCAACAAACAGACGAAGATCGATCTGTCGGCGATCCCGCTCGATGACAAGTTGACCTATGACATGCTCACGCGCGGCGAGACGGTCGGCGTGTTCCAGCTGGAATCGGTCGGCATGCGCAAGGCGCTGATCGGCATGCGGCCCGACGTCTTCGAGGATATCATCGCGCTCGTGGCGCTTTATCGTCCGGGCCCAATGGAGAATATCCCGACCTACAACGCCCGAAAGCATGGCGAGGAAGAACCGGACTTCATCCACGACAAGATCGCGCCGATCCTGAAGGAGACCCAGGGCGTCATCATCTATCAGGAGCAGGTGATGCAGATTGCCCAGGTCTTGTCCGGCTATTCGCTGGGCGAGGCCGACATGCTCCGCCGCGCGATGGGCAAGAAGATCCGCGCGGAGATGGACAAGCAGCGGGTTCGCTTCGTCGATGGCGCGGTCGAGCGCGGCGTCGAAAAGAAGCAGGCGGACATGATCTTCGACCTGCTCGCAAAGTTCGCCAATTACGGCTTCAACAAGTCTCACGCGGCGGCCTATGCGCTGGTCGCCTACCAGACGGCCTATCTGAAGGCGAATTATCCCGCCGAGTTCCTGGCCGCCTCGATGACGCTCGATGCCGGCAACACCGAAAAGCTCAACGAATTTCGCCTCGATGCCCGCCGGCTCGGGATTGAGGTCATCCCGCCGTCGATCCAGACATCATTCCGCAAGTTTGAGGTGTCCGGAAACAAGATCTTCTATGCGCTTGCGGCGATCAAGGGCGTCGGAGAGCATGCGGTCGACCACATCGTTGAAAAACGCGGCGACAAATCTTTCAAATCGCTGGAAGATTTCTGCGGTCGCATCGATCCGAAGATCATCAACAAGCGCACGTTCGAATTTCTGATCGCGGCGGGCGCGTTCGACTGTTTCGGTCACGAGCGCGCGGTGCTCATGAGCAATGTGGAGCGGATGATGGGTTATGCCGCGCGCATTGCCGAGAGCCGCGCATCCGGACAGGCCGATATCTTCGGTGCCTTGTCCTCCGAGCCCGAGCCGTTGCGTCTTGGTCCGGCACCGCTCTGGACCTCTTCGGAAAAGCTGCTGCGCGAATTTCAGGCGATCGGTTTTCACCTTTCGGCCCATCCGCTGGATGAATACCGCGCGACCCTGAAGCGGCTTCGCGTCCAGTCTCACACCGATGCGGTGGCCGCCGTGAAGCGCGGGGCGAGCGCCGTGCGGCTCGCCGGTACGGTGACGAGCCGGCAGGAGCGCAAGACCCGTTCGGGCGGCAAGATCGGCATCATCCAGATGTCGGATGCGAGCGCGCAATACGAGGTGGTGCTGTTTTCGGAATCGCTCTACGCCTTCCGGGACATCATGGAGCCGGGGGCGTCGGTTATCGTGACGGCGCAGGCTGAGGAGCGCCCCGAGGGCGTCTCCTTCCGGGCGAACAATGTGCAGTCGCTCGAGGATGAGGCGGTGCGCATGCAAAAGGCGCTTCGCATTTTCCTGCGGGATGAAAACCCGATCAATGCGTTCCAGAGCCATCTTCAGCCGAACGGCGACAGCGAGGTCTCGATCGTGCTCCTGCGCGATGATGGCGGACGCGAGGTCGAAATCAGGCTTGCGGACAAATATCGCGTCTCGCCGCAGATCGCGAGCGCCATCAAGGCGGCGCAAGGGGTTGTCGACGTCGAGCTTGTGTGAAGCAGCGTTCGGCTGTTTCCGCTGGTATTATATCGACAGGCCTTTGAAACCAACGGATTCATAAGGCCGTCTGGAGGCCGAGCGGCGCCTGAGCCATTCGTCGGACGAGAATTGACCTTCCGGTCAATTCATGTGTCCGTCGGTATCAGCTGCGATGGGAGCCGGATTTGGGGGCGGGGGCGCCATAGGTGAAGCCGGTCTCGATCGCCTTCTGGCCGAAGCGGTTGCGCAATGCATCGAGGGCGGCCTCGGCCTTCGCTCGCTTTTGAAAGCCCGGATCGACGAGGTCGTCCGGATCGGCTGAGGAAGCGGGCGCAAAGCCCGAACACCCGATACCGATCAGCCGAAAGCGCGTTCCGTCGAGTTCGTGCTCCAGAAGCGATCGGCCTGCTGCGAAGATGCGGTCGGCAAGGCGCGTCGGGTCCTGCAATTTGCGCTGCCGTGTGCGCAGTTTGAAATCGCTGGTTTTGAGTTTGAGCGTAACGCCGGTGGCGGCAAGGTCGGACGCCTTCAGCCGGGTCGACACTTTTTCGCTCAAGCGTCGCAGCAAGGGGAGAAGTTCGTCTGCCCGGTAAAGATCGCTGTTGAAGGTCGTCTCGGCCGAGATGCTCTTTGCCTCTCTTTCCGGTTCGACAGGCCGCTCGTCTATCCCGTGGGCAAGCTTCGACAGCCGCAGGCCCATGGCCCCGTAGCGCCGGATGAAGTCCGTGTCCTCCATATCCTGCAGCTGCGAAATCATGGTGAGACCGTCGGCTTTCAGTTTCGCGGTCATGGCATCGCCCACGCCCCAGATCGCCGAGATCGGGCGTGCGCGCAGGAAATCGCGTGTCTCGGCCCGGCCAATGACGGAAAACCCGCGCGGCTTTTCGAGGTCCGACGCCATTTTCGCCAGGAACTTGTTGTGCGAAAGGCCGATCGACACGCTGACGCCGATTTCCCGCTCGACCCGGTCGGCGAGCTTGACGAGGGTCACGGCGGAGGGCTCGCCGTGCAGACGCTCGGTGCCGGACAGGTCCATGAAGGCTTCGTCGATGGAGACCGGCTGCACGAGGGGCGTCAGGTCGCGCATCATCTGCCGGACCTCGCGGCCGACGCCAGCGTATTTTTCCATGTTCGGCCGAACGACGACGGCGTCCGGGCAGAGCTTCAGCGCCTTGAACATGGGCATTGCCGAGCGCACGCCGCGGATCCGCGCGATATAGCAGGCCGTTGTCACGACGCCGCGCGTGTTGCCGCCGACGATGACCGGCTTGTTGGCAAGGCTCGGATCGTCCCGCTTTTCGATGCTCGCGTAGAAGGCATCGCAGTCGAGATGCGCGAGACCGAGCTGGCCGAGCTCAGGATGGGCGGCGATTCGTGGGCTCCCGCAGGCAGAGCAGCGTCTTTGACCGGCATCGCCGACCGTATGGCAATCGCGGCAGATGCTGATCCGGGCGGCGGGGAGCGTCATCCCCGGCCGTCCACGGAAATCTCATCGTTTTGGGCAGCGCCGCTCGCCTTGCCCAGAATGGCCTCGATGTGATCAGCGGCATCGGCCCAATCGGTCGCGGAATAGACGCCTTTCGGAAGCGGCGGAAGATGCGGGCGAAAGCCGTGATGGGCCATGAGCTGCACGAGATGGGCGCGCGGAACGCTGCGCTGGACCGTTTGCAGATTGGGGACCAGATCGTCGACGAAGACGATGGGTCCTCGCCAGCGTTCGCCAAGTTCGCTCACGACGCCGCCCTTGGAACGCTCCGTCGCGATCATCGGATAGGCGAGCCCTGCCGCGTCGAGCGTGCGTCTGCGCTCATCGTAGAAGCGCGGCTCCATGGCCGTCAGAAAGACGATATCGGCACTGGGGGTCAGACGATCCAGTGCCTCGCGGCTTCCGGCTACCGGGGGCTGGCGGGTGGCCTGCTCGGCGTAAAGGATCTGCATGAACCCGTCGAGTTCGCCGCCACTCAAGGCAGCGCCAGTCGAAAGCGATCGCGCATTGCCAGTCAGCTTGTAGCTCTCGAAGTGGAGGCGCGCGCCGTGCTCGGCAAGAAGGCTTTCGAACGGGCCGATGAATTCGAGGATCACTTCGTCGATATCGAGGACGAGGAGAGCATCCTGCGTTTGCGCAAGATCGGCGATGGGGATACCGCGTGTCTGAGGTTTCATGGGTGATCCCAGCCATGGGGCGTTGCGCCAGGCAGCCGGTGGGAAGCGGCGGCGACCGTTTGCGGCGCATGTCCGCTCTGATCGGAAAAAGCCATCAGGGTCGGCTCGTGCGCAAGGATGAAGTCGAGGACGCCGGCCAGAAATCCGGGCTCCGAAGCGGCTGCACGCATCTCACTGGCGGTCAGGCCGGTGATCCCGCAAAAGCGCATGAAAAGGTCTTCGTCGGATGCGATGAACGACAAGCCGTCGATGGCAATCGCCTCCGGATTCGCAGTGTCGGTCGAGTCGCGGCCAGCCAAAGATTAACCTCCTGTTATCGTTAATGAATGGAGAGGTTTAGATTCCCAATTCTTCAACGAAATGCGACTAATGATTTAACGCGATAGCGAACATTCGGCCATAGGTCGAGGCAGGAGATACCCCTATGGCGAAAACCGTGATGATCGTTGAGGACAACGAACTCAACATGAAGCTTTTTCGCGATCTCATCGAAGCTTATGGATACGAGACGATCCAGACCCGAAGTGGTCTGAACGCGGTCGATCTCGCTCGCGAGCACCGCCCGGACCTCATCCTGATGGACATTCAACTGCCAGAGATCTCAGGCCTCGACGTGACGCGGCAGCTGAAGGCCGATCCCGAGCTGCAGCGGATACCCGTTATCGCGGTGACGGCCTTCGCCATGAAGGGCGATGAGGAGCGCATTCGCGAAGGCGGTTGCGAGGCCTATATATCGAAGCCCATCTCCGTGCCCAAGTTTATCGAGACGATAAGATCGTTTCTCGGTGAGGGCTAGAAGGAACCACGATGAGCGGACGAATCCTGATCGTCGACGACAACGAGATCAATCTCAAGCTGCTCGAAGCGCGTCTGGCTGCTGAATATTTCGATGTCGTTCAAGCGACGAGCGGTGAGGAGGCGCTTGCGATTTGCCGCTCCCAGTCGCTCGATCTCGTTCTCAGCGACGTCATGATGCCTGGAATGGATGGCTACGAGCTGTGCCGTATCCTGAAGGCCGATCCGCGCACCACGCATCTTCCGCTCGTTCTGATCACGGCGCTCGATCAGCATTCCGACCGCGTTCGTGGGCTCGAAGCCGGCGCCGACGACTTCCTGACCAAGCCGGTCCGCGACCTGCCGCTGTTCTCACGCGTGCGGAGCCTGACCCGCCTGAAGCAGATGACCGACGAGCTTCGCCGGCGCGCCGAGACGGCAAGCGATATCCTCATCGATTCGGAATTCGGCTCGAAGGATGTCGTGGATCTGCCGGACATCATCGTGACGGGCGAGGATGCCCGCCAGTCGGCGCGGATAGCCCGCAGCCTGCGGACGATCGGCACAGTTCGCGAGTTTTCCGACTACGAGACGGCCTACCAGGCCATTCAGGAGGGCAGGGCGGTGCTCTCGGTCGTCGATCTCGTGGCCGGCAACAAGACCGAACCGATGCGGTTTCTGGCCCGGTGTCGCGCCAGCGAAAAATCCCGCGGATTGCCCATCATTGCGGTCACCGCTTCCGACGACGACGACACGGCCGCAAAAGCGCTCGAACTCGGTGCGTATGACTATGTTCAGCGGCCGGTCGACGGAAACGAACTCGTCGCGCGTGCCCGAACCCAGCTCGCCCGCTACCGCTACGAAGAAACCTTGCGGATGACGCTGGAGCGGACCCTGGAACTCGCCGTCATCGACGGACTGACGGGGCTGCACAACCGGCGCTTCCTCAATGCCCATATGATCCGCGCCGTTGCTGCTGCGGAGGCGCGGCAGGGCACGTTTTCGCTGATCATGGCCGATATCGATCACTTCAAGAAGATCAACGATACCTATGGTCACGACGACGGAGACATGGTGTTGCGCGAGTTCGCGCATCGTCTCGAGGCCAGCATGCGGGCGAGCGATCTACCGTGCCGGGTCGGCGGAGAGGAATTCGCGGTGCTTCTGCCCAATGCCGACGAGCGCACGGCCGCCATTACCGCAGAGCGCTTGCGAGCCTCGATCGATGCAACGCCGTTCACGATCTCCGGCTCGCGAGACCTTTCGGTCACTGTCAGCGTCGGCGTTGCGGTCTTTCCGGCAAGCGGACGCGACGGACCGACACTGATGCGTGCTGCCGACGCAGCGCTCTACCGTGCGAAAACCGCAGGGCGCAATCAGATTGCCATCGCAGCGTAACATATCGCCGTTAGGGTCTTAACTGGAATAAACTTCAGGCTTAGCCGAGGCAAAAGAGGGCTCGCGCATGGCGGTGTCAGTTTTGTCGGTTTCGAGGAAACCCGCCTGGCCGATGCCGATTTCGCAGGTCATGGAATTTGCGCGAAACGTTAACTACGTCGGAATGTAACAGCTTCAATTGCGACGAATTGCGTTGCAAACGACTCATATATCGGCCACGTTCGACGTGAGGGTAGCAACGCAGATCTGCACACAGACAAGCGTTTCGGTTACCCCATGGAATGCTCAGGTCCGCCGCATCTCCTGGGTCCCGTGGGGCGGTCGGTCAGCCTTGCTCGTATACGGTGTCCTCGTGCCGTTGAGCAGGCTGGCCGGCCACTTTTTTGCTTATCTCCACAATCCAGCAATCAAACAGCCGAACACGTGACAATCTATCCGGCGCTCTATGCCGGGGACGATCTCAAAGCCCCAAGCTGCGCAGACACGTTTTAAAATCCGTTATCGCGAAGCGATCGAACGGATTTCGTGTGAATTGAGACGCAGTTCACGCCTCGTCCGGCAAACGACTCAGACGCCCCGTGACAGCGATTGTGCAATGACGGCGATGGACCCAACAGTTCGCCGGTCATCGTACCTTGCGAACGAGACGGCGGTCCGCTGTCTAGGCCGGCTGCAGATCGAGCACCCGATCGGCAGAGACGAGCCTTTGAAATCAGTGGCCAGACTTTCGCTTTCAGCTGTCTAAGCACAAAAAAAACGCCGCCCCGATGAGAGCGGCGTTTCGTAACTTTCGTTCAACCATCGCCTGGAGTGTAAGCCCGTCACACGGAAATCACAGCCCGATCGGGGCTTTCGCATTCCGGATGACACCGAAAAGCCTTGAAGCTTCGTGGTGCCACACTCTCCGGCTACCGGAAAACGGTATTACTTGATCTTCGCTTCGCGGAAATCGACGTGCTTGCGCGCGATAGGATCGTACTTCCGCTTCACCATCTTGTCCGTCATGGTGCGGCTGTTCTTGCGCGTCACATAGAAAAAGCCGGTATCGGCCGTCGAGAGCAGCTTGATCTTGATCGTGGTCGCCTTGGCCATCGTATCTTCCGTTGTTCTGCAATGCCTCAAAACCGCTTGGCACAAACCAATCGCGGGGAAGGCGGGTGTTTATCTGGAGATCACGTCAGCCGCGCACCGATTAAAACCGTGGCGCAAACGCGATGCCGCCGACGCACGAGGCATCGGCGGATTTGCGCGCGACAATACTCACGCGCCGTTTCAAGTCAAGAGCGATCCGACTTCGCGATCATGCGGTCGCGCCGCCTTCGACGGGGCGCAAGGCCTGTTGGTCGGCGACGACGTTCTCCTGCACGGCCTTCTGGACCTTCTCGAACGCGCGAACCTCGATCTGGCGCACGCGCTCGCGACTGATGTCGAATTCGCCGGAAAGCGCCTCGAGCGTGATCGGATCTTCGGAAAGGCGGCGTGCCTCGAAGATTCGCCTCTCGCGATCGTTGAGGATTCCCATCGCGCGCTGCAGCATACCACGGCGCTGATCCAGTTCGTCCTGTTGAGCGAGAACGTCCTCCTGGGATTCGCCCTCGTCCACGAGCCAGTCCTGCCATTCACCCGACTCGCCTTCCGTCGCGCGCAGGGGCGAGTTCAGGGAGGCATCGCCCGACAGGCGACGGTTCATGGAGATCACCTCTTCGTCGGAGACGCCGAGCTGGGTTGCGATCTGCTTGACCTGATCCGGGTTGAGGTCGCCGTCCTCGAGCGCCTGGATACGGCTCTTCATCTTGCGCAGATTGAAGAACAGGCGCTTCTGGTTGGCCGTAGTGCCCATCTTCACAAGGCTCCAGGACCGCAGGATGTATTCCTGGATCGATGCCTTGATCCACCACATGGCATAGGTCGCGAGACGGAAACCGCGCTCGGGATCGAAACGCTTGACGGCCTGCATCAGGCCGACATTGCCCTCCGAGACCACTTCGCCGATCGGCAGGCCGTAGCCGCGATAGCCCATGGCGATCTTCGCAACGAGCCGGAGATGGCTCGTGACGAGCTTGTGGGCCGCGTTGCGGTCGTCGTGCTCGGCGTAACGCTTGGCGAGCATGTATTCTTCATCTGGCTGCAACATCGGAAAGCGGCGGATCTCTTCGAGATATCGATTGAGACCGCCTTCTCCAGAAGCAATGCTAGGCAAATTCATCTGGGCCATAATAGTCCCTCCATCCTTTCCCGTCCGCTTCCAAAGCCGGACGCGTTTGGGCCCTTCGCGGCGCCCAACTTTCTCGCCATATGGGTATTGAAACGCGCGATTGCACGTGTCCGCAAGGCAAAACGTGTTGACGGGCGTTCACCGCCTACCCATCTAAAACCGTTGATTTATTCGGAAGGGAAATCCCGAGCGCGGCTGCGAGTTCCGTCAAATCGGCCGGCAGATTGCTGACGAAGTGTTTCTGTTCGTTCGTCACCGGGTGCACGAAGCCGAGTTCCGCTGCGTGAAGCGCCTGCCGCCGGAAGGCTTCGACGACATTGCGCGCCTCGGGCTCCAGCGCATTTATCTTGCTCATGAAGCCCGATCCATAGACGCTGTCGCCGACGAGCGGGTGGCCGATATGGGCCATATGGACGCGGATCTGGTGGGTCCGGCCGGTCGCGAGGCGGCATTCCACCAGGGATGCGCCGTCTGCGTCTTTCGTGCCGGAACTGGAGATCAGCCGATAATCCGTGATCGCGACGCGCGCATCGGGCTGGGACGCCGTGACGACGGCGCGCTTCAGCCGATCGGAGGATGAGCGCCCGAGCAAGGTCTCGATCCGTCCCACCGCCGGCACGGGCGTTTCCCAGACGAGTGCGCGATAGGAGCGGACCATCCGCCCATCGGCTCCGTGAGCCGCGAACTGTTCGGCAAGGCCGCGATGGGCGGTGTCCGACTTGGCGACGACCAGAAGGCCACTGGTATCCTTGTCGAGCCGATGGACGATGCCGGGGCGCTTGACGCCGTTGATGCCGGAGAGCTCGTCCCCGCAATGGTGGAGGAGTGCGTTGACCAGCGTCCCGTTCCAGTTCCCGGGGCCAGGATGGACGACGAGGCCGGCCGGCTTGTCGATGACGATCAGATCGGCATCCTCGAACACGATCGTTAGCGGGATGTCCTCCGGTTCCGGATCGGGATCGACTGGCGCTGGAACGCTGAGGGCAACCGCTTCTCCCTCCTGCACGCGGCGTTTGGCTGCATCGATCGTGACGGACCCGACGGCGACATCACCTGCGGCAATCAGCGCCTGGATCCTGCCGCGCGACAATTCCGGACTGCACCGGCCTGCCAGGAACGCATCGATGCGCATCCCGGCTTCCTCCGCTTCGACCCTGAACTCTCTTGTCTCCATGACCGTCTCGCCTGTAGTGCGTTGTTTGACGCTGCTTATCATGCGGCGAGATGTGACAGGCAAAGACGATCAATGACCACAGAGACCGAAAACCAGGACGAAAAGCCGCTCGATCCGGCAGCTGAAAAGTTGCGTCGAAAGCTGGTTCTTCTCCTGATCTTCTCCATGGGCTTTCTCATCCTGTCCGTCATGACCGTCTTCGGCGTCATCCTGTATCGTACGATGGGGTCGCCCGAATCTGTGCCGGCCCAGAGTGCCGGGCTCATTCCCATCACGCTTCCGGCCGGTGCCGAGATCGTCGACACCGCGATCGGGGAGGGACAGCTCCTTCTGACCATTCGCGACGGACAGACCGTGCGTCTTTTGAACGTGTCGGCCGCGACAGGCGCAATCCTGTCCGAATATCAGATAGAGCGAGAACCTGCGGCTGCATCCGAGTAATCTTTCAGGCGATGATTTCGCCAAATAGACGGATGAGCCGCCGACCCCTTGAGAAAATCACAGCTCTCGGCATGAATTCTCTTGCGTCCGCGGCGGGCGCCTTCTATGTGAGCCTCGTCGGAACGCTCCCATCGTCTAGCGGTCTAGGACGCCGCCCTCTCACGGCGGAAACACGGGTTCGAGTCCCGTTGGGAGTACCACCGACATCTAATTTCCCTTTTCATTCAATGGCTTGGCGCGTTTGGTGTCCAACTTTGCAACGCGGTTGGACATGGAACGAAGCTTTTCGATAGCGTCCGTTCCGAGCGTGGCCCTATTCGCTTTCTTTACGTAAGTGCGGGCTTCTTCCGGCGTTTTGTGTCCGAGGAAGGCCATGATCTGAAATTCGGTCGCGCCTGCATTCGCCAGCCTCGTGGCTCCGGCCTTTCGCAGTCCATGCGTGTTGCAGTGGGGCAGACCTGCCGCCGCGCATTGGTCTTTGAACCAGTTCGCAAAGGTCTCCGGCTTGTAGCCGCGACCCTCTCCCCAAGTGACGAACAGCAACTGAAGGCGATCGACCAATTCTAGGGCCTCTGCCAGCTCCTCGATGATCGGGATATCGACTTCGCCGCCTGTCTTGTGTCGCCGGTACGCGATGCGCTCACCACGCACGTTCTGCCAGCCCATGGCGGCGGCATCCTGCCTTGCCGCTCCGGTGTAGAGCATGATGCGAAGGGCAAGAACGGGCTTCGAGCCAAGGCCGTGATGGCGCTCGAATTTCTCAATCTCCGCGTCTGTCCAGGTGTGATAGCCGTCGACGCTTGAAGAAAATCCGCGAATGCCGGCGGTCGGATCGGTCTTTAAGACGCCCTTGCGAACGCCATAGCGGCAAATCCGGCGAAGCAGCTTGAGGAAGTGATTCGCGGCGGCTGGTGTCTCGATTTTCTTGGTAAGCAGACGCTCGACGTGATGCGGCCGAAGTTCGCCGATGACACGGTGCCCGTGCTCAACGCGAAGGCGCTCTATCGCCCGAAGCGTGTTCGTCCGCGTGATCCCTTTGAGCTGGGCCACGTCCTTCGTCTGAAGGTAACTTTCGATCAGCCAAGCCAGCGTTCCGGGCGTTGATCGCGACTTCACGACGATCTCGCCGTTAAAGGCCTTCTCATACGCTGCCCGAAACTCGACAGAGCCATAGGCACCCGAAAGGTAGCAACTCGGCTTTCCCTTCTGCCGGAACCGATGACGCACCTTGCCGTGTCGGTCCCGTAACGTCGTGACGCCGGGGAATGGATTCGGGCGCTTCATGGCTAGATATCATCCCAAGACGAGCGCGGCTCGTCGTCTCTCGGCTTGCCGGGTATGACGACGATCCGACCGGGCTCGATCTCGATACGGCCGACATCCAGCCCGGCCGCGCGTGCGGCCTTGATCGCGCGTGTCAGGTCACTCTGCTTGAACACGACGGGCTGGCGGGCCATCCTATTCGCCTCCCTGGCCTTGCATGTGCGCGGCGCGATGCGAGGGCGAAAGGTACTCGTCGCCGCCTTCGCGGCCGACGCGGTAAGCCTCGTAACGGGCCGTCATGTCGCCGCGTAGCAGGCCGGCCATGTCATGCTCGATGAACAGCGTCTTGCGGCTCTCAGGCGTGAGCAGCGTCGCATTCATCTGTTGTTCGATGCGCTTCGCCAGCGGCGCAAGGCATCGCACCACAAGGGCACGCGATTCCTCGCCGATGTTCGAATAGGTCGCATCATCGGTGATGCCGACAGCGGAAGGCGGAACACCAAAAATCCGGCATACGTCGAGATTGGAGAGCTTGCGACTGTCGAGAAATTCGGCATCACGGCCGCTGACAGCGAAACGTTCAAACTTGGCCCCGCCGTCGAGAACCATAACCTTGTTCGTATTCGCAACGCCGATAAGGTTTTTCTGAAAACTATCCCGCACCTGTTTGACCTGTTCCTGGCCCAATACCTGTGGGAAAACCATTGCGCCGGCTGCATTGAAGCCCTTCCGGGCTTGTGCGCTGGCTTGCTCACGCTGGGTGAGTGCCAGCCCGAACGTCTCCCGTGCCTCGGCGATCGGCGACAGGCCCATGATGCCGTCTTTCGTCCGCATCCGAATGTGAAGCATATCTTCGGCAAGAACGATCTCGACGCCGCCACGGCGATCGTGAACTCGGTAGCGAGGCCGGGCATTCCCGATCAGCTCGACGGCAACGGTCCCGCTCGTCAGGGGGTGAAGTTCAACCACTTGGCCGCGTCCGTTGCGCTCGATCTTCGCATAGGCGTTCCCATGAACGAGAAGCGAGGCAATCAGCGTTTCGCGCCCGGCGAAGGCCGTCATGCCATCGTGAAACGCTTCCTGCAGGACGCCGTAAAGCGGGTGGTCGCTTGCCGCTGTTGATCCGCCTTCGGCGCGGTAACGTCGCAGCTTGAGCGGTACGCTTGAAACCGTCTCGGCAATCAGGCGGATTGCGGCTTGCGCGACAGCATGGTTCGCGGCCTTGTCCGGTGTCTGATAGCCGGCGACATCATGAAAGCCGAAGAACTCGGAAAGGTATGGGTCCGATGCCCTGATGCTCTCGGCTCGCGTCTCGCGCTTGAAGAAATCCAACAGCCCCATGGTTCAAGCTCCGATAATGTCGAGGTAGCGCCGGGCAAGATCGCGGCGAACGGCTGGGAGCATCTGCGACCGTGCCGTTATCGCGGTGCCCTCATAGGCGGGGAATGCGAGGACGACGGACACTTCGAACAATTCGACGGCGCGAAGGGACCGGCGTTCACCTTGCCAGTCCTCTTCCGTCGCGTGGAAACCGAACGACATGCCGCCGATGTCGCCGCGTTCGGCAAGGGCGAGAACATCGCGGCCGGTCGAGGTGTCGGGAACATCGAGATCAAACGCGAGACCGCGACTGTCCTGCGCAAGCCGCAGGGTCCGGCTCCGGGTCCGGGCGAGGATGCGGCTCGGATCATGGTCGACAAGAGCGAGAACGTCGCGGCCTCTTGCAAGGGTCGTGGTGAACGCGCCCGACTCGATCGTCTCTGAAAAATGTTCGCTGATACGCGCTTCAAGGCCGAAGGTGGCGGCGTAGCCTTCAAGCCGCCGCCCACGCGCCCGGACTTCTACCGGGAGCGCTCGACGTTCGGGATGGTTCGCCGCCACGGTCATTATGCGATCTCCGAAACCACGAAGGCCTTGGGCTCGCGAACCACGACATCAGCGTCGAGGAAGGCGTGGATCAGAACGCCGCCCTTGCTGGCCACATCCGCGTGGTACGGGTTTACGAGGATATCGACGCCCGACCAGTAGCCGATGATTAGTTCCGACCACTGGCCGTAGATCAGGGCGTTCTTGTCGGACGTGTCGCCGATGTTTGCCGGGATCTGGTTCGTCCAGGCGGTGCGCTCGCCGTGGAACTGTTCGGCCATCGGAATGGTGCGCCCATCCGCGTCTTTCAGCTTGCGGACGATTTTCGCGACGTTCGGGTTCGAAACGAAGGCCCGTGAGCCCGTAAGATCGTCCAGTTCGAGCGCGGCGATCATTTCCGCCGTCGTATCGGAAAGAACGGCCTCGGCGGGAATGGTGACGATGCCCGCCGTGTTGAGGATGCCGGTGGGTGCGACACCCCCAGCGCCAGCGACAGCCGCGCCGTCGAGCGCCTGGCGCAACAGAACGCCAAGGTCACGCCGCATCAATGCTTCGATGGCCGTCGAAGATTGAAGGATCATGCGCCGGCTGATCTCGTATTCACCGCCGACAGTCTTCGGCGACATAGAGGACTTGGAGAACTTCGGGTCGGTGCGGCCGACATCCGCATGCTCGGCAACCCATCCGACCGAACCGCTTTCCGAAAGACGGGGAAGATCGATGTTGCCGGTAAGATCGCGCATCACGGTTGCGCCAAGGCCTTCGATCAAAAGGGTGGGCCGGGGATGTTCCGTAAGCGCGGCCTGGGTGCGACCGACGAGGTTCGAGCCGGGGCCTGTGCCGGGCGTCGACGTGGTGACGGCGCGATGTTCGAGCAGGATCGATGTCGGAACCATCACGCCGCGCGTCTCAGAGCGGTTGCGGGAAAGCTCGGCGTGTTCCTCGGCCTCGATGCCCGTCAGGCGTCCCGACATTGACTCCTGAATGGCCTTCGCGAGCGAGTATTCGGAGCGAACCTCGCGGTCGCGCGCCGGATCGATGGGCGAGGCATCCGCGCGGCGCTCCATTTCGGCGAGGCTTTCGGCGCGCTCGATCTGCGAACCGATAGAGCGTTCCTCGCCCTTAAGCGCTTCGAACCGCGTGTTTTCCTCGCTCGACAGGTCGCGATTTTCGTTCGCGGCCTTGTCGTGGATCGAACGCATTTCGGTAATTTTGGCCGCGCGCTCTTCGCGCAGCTCCGCAAGCTTCTTTTTCATGAGAAATGGCCCTTAAATCGAGAAAGCCGAAGGGGTGAGCTTGCTGCGCACCTGCCGATCGATGTCGTTGAGAACGATGATGGTCACGCCAGTCAGCCTTCCCTGTGAGGACGCCAACAGGTCCAATACGGAGCCGCCTTTTAAGGGGGCGAACTTCACCTCAGCTTCGCCGTTCGCGGCAACGCATAGGAGCGTAAAGCCCGGACCCTCAAACAGTGCGCCGGGTGCCCGCTCTGGCAGCTTGCCGAAAGGGTCGTTACTGCCGATGTGCACCCATTGGACCGCCGCGTCTCCGGCTATCCGAGGGCTCATGCCTTGGGCGACGAGGGCTCCGAACGTGGCGATGTAGAGGGCGCTTTGCATAGAAAGGAAATGCGCAAGCCCGTTACCGCCGGCCCTCTTGTCGGTCTCCATGAACTTCAGGAAACCGCGCTGGAACTGTGTGCGGATGGTGTTCGGGGCGTATCCCGTCGCCTCTCCAATCTGTGAGATCGTATATTTTGGTTCGTGGTCCATTCTGTTCCTCATTCGTTTGAGTTAGCAATAGCTCACGCAATTGAATGAGGAAAGGCCTACCCGCGAATTCTGTGGATAACTTCGCCCTGCATCGCCCGCGCGGCGACGACCGATCGAACGCGAAGGGCGATCAAGCGCAGTTCCTCGGCCCGCCACGGCGAGCGGTCGGCGAAAGGGACATACAGGCTGGCTTGGGCGATCATCGCCGCTTCGGCTTCGCTCTCGCAGTTCTCGGGTGTCCCCTCGAAATCCACGTCAGTCCAGTATCGTTTCCACTCACGCGGTCGATCGTCCTCGCCGACGATGCTGGAAGAGATCGAGGAGCCGAGATCAGGCTCGTCGTCGGCATCCTGTTCGCCGTCGAGCAGAGCGCCCACAACCTCAAAGCCGAGGCTCGGTTCAAGGTCGGGGTCCGCATCCATGCCGTCGAGCATGGCAATCAGGCTTTCGATCAGGTCTTCGATGGTTTTTCTGTCGAGAGGCAAGCCTGTAGCGCTTGCCGGAACGGGTGCGTTCAGCATGGCAATTCCCTTCCTGATGTGCTAATGGCACATGTGATGACTGCACTTGTGCAGATAGCATAAGGAAGAACGCTTGTGAAGCCTGCACAGGTGCGAATGGCAAGAGCGGCTTTAAGGTGGTCGCTTCAAGACCTCGCAGACGCCGCGAAAGTCCATCGGAATACGATCACGAACTTCGAGAACGAGCGATATGCGGGAAGCCCAGAAGCGCTTTCAGCAGTCCGCGAAGCGCTTCAATCAGCTGGTATTGTCTTCATCGAGGAAAATGGCGGCGGGGCCGGGGTAAGGCTTAGAAAGGAATGACGATGAACATGGAAATGGCAAAAATACTTCGTGTCGCCACGACGATAGCGGGAGATCAACTGCGTAAAAGTCAGAAGGGCGTAAGCATATCGGATGTTATCCAAGACGAGCTTGAAGCTGCGGATTTATCCCAAGAGCATGCCGAGTTGGTTGAACACCTCGTCGCTTCATTCGCGCACTTCGGTAATGCGGTTCGGGTCGCAGAGGCAAAGAAGCAGCCAGTGTTATTCGCTGTCGACGACAAATAATGATCAATCTTCAAACAGCATCGACAGACAGCCGGGGGCGGCGGGTTCGCCTTCGTGACGCTCGGCGAGCGACAAGGCCATGGTGAGCGCAACCAGCACGTCGATGCGGCCTGACGACTTCGCCTTCGTGAGCTTCCGGTTGCCCGACGCATCTCGCTCCACGACGGCATTCGCCGCGCACATATTCAGAACCGGATTGCTGCCATGGCGCAGCCTCGTCTCAGCAACCAGACGCTCAAGCGTATCGACGGCCGGTCCCATATCCTTGAAGCTTTGCGCGAACGGCTGGAGCGGAAGTTCAAGCCCCTGTTCCGCCAATTCGCGCTTCAGGTCCTCAATTCGCCAGCGGTCATAGGCGACGGCCTTCAGGTCGTAGCGCTCCGCAGCGGCGGCGATGGCCTCGGCGATGTTGGCCGGGTCCGTAGTCACGCCGGGCATGGTCGTGATGAAGCCCTGCTTTGCCCGCACGTCGTAAGGTGCGCGATCCTCATGGGCGCGTTCCTCGATATTGCCGCCCGGCATGAAGGCCGTGGGCAGGATATTGAAGGTTCCGTCGTCGTTCGGGAAGACGAGGACGAAGGCCGATAGATCGCGGGTCGCGCCGAGATCGAGCCCGCCATAGCATTCCCGGCCGTCGAGAGCGGCGAAATCGACGGCCTCGCCGCAATCGTCCCATTCCCGCTTCATGATGAAGCGAACATGCGCGGCAACGCGCTGATTGAGAATCAGGTTGCGGAATGCGTTCTCTTTTGACGAGACGCGCTTCGCCTGTGCGGCCTGGCGCTCGACATCCGACAGGGACCGGAAGTCGCCGAGAGCCGGATTGGCGGCAAGCCAAGTCTCCGGGTCCCACGGGTCGGCGTTGTCGGGAGCGCTGTAGAGCGTCAGGTGGAAGGCCGGATCTTCGACCTCGCCGGCAACAACCTTCCGGCCGTAATCGACCAGCTCCGACATTACCGCGTGATCGTCCGCCGCCTGCGTCGAAATCACGAGCATCAGCGGGTTGTCACGCGCGCCCATGGCGGTGTCCAGCGCCTCATAGAGCGCCCGCTTTGGAGCCTGTCCCAGCTCGTCATAGACGATGAAGCTCGGCGAAAGGCCGTGCTTCGTGTCTGCATCGGCCGAGAGTGCGGCAAAGAGCGATCCCTTGCCGTCGCCGACGAGGCATTCAATCTCCTTGCGGAAGCGGATGATGTTGAGGCGGGACGAAAGCGCAGGGCACTCCACGATGATCGCGACCATTTCGGCGAAAATCTTGCCCGCCTGAAACTTGTCATTTGCGGCTGAGTAAACCTCGCCGCGAGGTTCGGACTCGGGCCCGCAGAGGTGACAGAGGGCAAGAGCCGCGGCGAGCTGGGTCTTACCGTTCTTGCGCGCCATCGAGAGGACCGCCGTGCGAACCGGCCGTTCGCCGGCGGCGTTCTCGGCGTACACATCTTCCACGAAGCGGCGTTGCCAGTCCCGCAGGTGCATCGTGGTGCCCACCAGCGAGCCCTGAGTGATCGGAAGCGTCTCGATGAAGGCGATCACGCGTTCGGCTCGGGTGAGGCCGGGTGCGCGCCATGGCTCGGCGATCTTCGGGCGATGGTCGAGGCCCGCAAGCGACAGAAGGTCAGGCGGTCGCGGCGCATCGGCCTTTGATCGATGAAGCGGTGCCGGGTTCGCGCCGGGTCCTCTAAGCCCCATCTTCCGGGCCTTCCGATTTCAAAACTAAGTACGCATTCGTGTGGGGGCGCCGGTGTCCGGGGTCGCTTTCGCCGTCCTCGACACCCCCCCAGGGTGCTTTGAGACGCGTTTCGGAAGGGTCATGGCGGTAGGCTCTCCACCACGCATCGACAGCATCGCACTGTTCGCGCGCCGTCGAAGAGCGCTCGGCGTCGGCGAGGATGCGGCTCTTGCATAGCTCGCTGTCTGCCTCGATCACGACCGTCTCGGCTCCGATCGCAGAGCGCCACCACTGGCGATCGGCGACAAGGGGCAGCGTCATGGGTAGCCAGACACGGCCAATGGTCCGCTTAGCGGCTTCGATGATGCGACGGTTACGCTCGCGAAGGATCGGGACAATCAGCCTGTTCCGCATCCGGGCGCGACCGTTGATCTCGGCATCGATCCCATCGAAGTCGATGATGAGATCATCCGGGTTGGCGTTGTCCTGGCAGTACCGCGACTTGCCCGCAGCCGGTGGCCCGCAGACGATGACGGACGGCACGTTGAGGCGCTTGAGACCATCGGGCTTGGATTTGCCGCTGATCATCGTTTCGCCGCTCAAGGCGGGATGCGATGGGTCTACAGGCCACCCATCATCGCCGATGCGGTCGGAATAGCCGCGTATCTCGATCTTGGCCTTTTCCGAGTTGTGATGATGCTCGCAAAGGGTTTGCCAGTTCGATCGATCCCAGAACAGCGCCTCGTCGCCCTTGTGAGGAACAACGTGATCCACGACGGTTGCGGGTTCGGTTCTGCCAGCTTTGGCGCACATCGTGCAGAGCGGATGTTCCGAGAGGAACGCGGCCCGTGCCGTTCGCCAACGCCGCCCATAGAGCCGGTTCCGCTTGCCTTCAGTGTCCCAGAGCAAAGACGTTCGCCTCATCGTCCGGCCCTCCTTCCGGCAAGCCGGGCCGCTTCCCGCAGCTCGTAGGCAATCTCGGATCGATCTTCGAAAAACCCGTCAGGCCGTCTCGGGCTCGGCGAAAGCCGCTCTACCCGCTCTGCCAGTTCGCCAAGCCGCTCGGCGAGGGTCGGCGGGTCAGTCGTGACACCCCCTAGCCCCCCCTTAGGGGGGCGTAGGGTGTCACGCCTTCCCGCATCGCCGTGACATCGCGTGACAGTCACGCGTGACAGCAGCGTCACACCAGCCATGCCTGACCCTCCATGATCATCGCCAAACCCTTGGTAATCAGGCCTTCGTGGGTGCGTTTCCATGCTTGTCGGAAGCGAGCATCGGCTCTCGCTTGATCCGGGTCGGTGAAGTCGCCTCGGCGTCGGAACTCGTCTTTCCACGCTTCGAGCGTGACAACGTGCGTGACACTTGGCGGAATTCGACTGTCACGCGGTGTCACGCCCTGATCGCAGAGCAGGTCAGCAAGAGCGCGCCGCGCAATTTCTTCGGAAGGAGAGAGCCTTTTTTGCGGTTTTGCCGGGCCGGTCGTCTCGCTCGCGCCGAGGTGCTCCACGACGCAAGAGGTGGTCTCGTCACCGTCTTCGTCCGTGCCCACAGTCGATTGCGAAAGCCTTGCGCGGTATTTGCCGCCGTCCTCTCCGTCCTTCTGCTTGTCGACCTTGATCCAGTGCAGATGGTCGGTGTCTTCTTCCTTTGGTGCCTCGATTGCGAGGACCGTATCCGCGAAGTCACGAAGCATGGATGAACCTCGCATTCCGCGATCCGTCTCCTTTCCTGTGTGGTGAATGATAAGGATGTGAGCGCCGGTTGCTTGGCGGAGTGCTTCGACGTGTTCCAAGAATATCTTCATATCCCGTGGTTCACTGTCGACGCCGCCGTGCATCATGCGCGATAGGGTGTCGAGAACGATCAGCCGAACCGGCAGGCCGGCGCGCTCTTGAATTTCGGTCATTGCATCGCCGATCAGATCGATTGACTTGTTGTCTTTCGAAAAGAGATCGATCGCCCTGGGCATCATGACAAAAGGAAGCTCGTCAACGCCGTTTCGGTCCTGCCAAGCCGTCATGCGCTGACGAAACCCGGTCGCACCTTCACCCGCCACATAAAGAACAGCGGATGGCGTCACGCGGTGATCGTACCAGTCGAGCCCGGCCGCGATCCTCGCTCCGAGATCAAGTGCGACGAACGACTTGCCGCCGCCCGAAGGCGCATACATCACGGAAAGTTCGCCTTCGCCAAGAAGACCTTTAACGAGCCATTTGCGGGGCGGGAGCTTGTTTTGCTCCCCCATCCAGACAAGACCTAGCGTTGAGGCCGGCTGCCAATCGGACGCGCTCTCGACGATCTCATAAAGCCGCTCGACGGTGTTACCCTTAGCCAGCCAGTCGGACACATCGCCTTTGTTTGGGAGGTCGGGAAGCTCGGCAATTCGAATGCGAGCGGCCTTTGCTTTCAAAGATCTTGCAACGGTCTGGGCGTGTTTTTGACCTGGCTCGTCATTGTCGGGCAGGATCACGACATCCGCGCCTTCAAGGAATTCGGAATGTTGCGGCTTCCACTTGCCAGCGCCTTCCGAATTGCACGTCGCGACAACACCCAGCTTGGCGAGCCGATCAACGTCTTTCTCACCCTCGACAACGAAGACAGGGCGTTCCTGGGCGATGGCTTCCATCAATTCGGGGAGCCGGTAGGGAACGACGCGACAGCCTTTCACGCCATAGGTATTTTCGTCTTTCCGCTGAAAAAAAACTTTGATTCTTTGGTTTGTGTCGGGATCTCTCCCTTCCATGCGAACCGCTTCGAAAACACGCTCGCCGGCCTCGTCCTCATATCGATAGACGGCGACAATCTTCTTGCCCACAATTTTTCCGCGTGAAGTGCGTTCAAGCCCGTACTGTTCCGAGAGCCAAGCATGGGCTTCACGCCGATCGCCGCCGCGATGGAGAGCGATGAGGTCGAGAAGTCCACCAGCTTCGCCGGTCTCGAAATTCGAGAACGTGCCAGCCTCCGGGCCTTCGATCTTCACTTTCAGGCTGCCGTTTGTCCCAAACCGCAGTTCACCAGCCTTTGAAAGCTTCGTGTTCACTTCACCGCAAAGTGCCCGCGCGACGGGCTCGGCGTATTGAGCGTAATTGATGTTAGACATCGCCCGAACCGCTTGCAAAACGGTCGGACAACCGGCAAAAACCGCCAACGAAATCAATGAGGGCGAAAGGTGCGGTTGGTCCGGCTAAGCGACTGGTTGGACACGGAAACAGTAGTCCCGTTGGGAGTACCATAACAATCCACAACATATGGTCGCCGGTCGGCGCAGATCGTCACCTTCGTCGCCTTGACCAAAGAGCGTGCATTGCCTAACGTCAACTGTATCCGGAAATCGGATTACGGTGATACGCTCTCTTCCGGTATCGAGCAGATAGAGCCTCGATCAAGCGTCTTCCTACCGATGTGTGTTCGCTATAAGTGGCTTCGTGGAGGCATCCGTTCCGTATTGACAACGACCTGCACATGAGATTGGCAAATTGTCATGGAGTGGCACTGGCGCTGTGGTCGTAGTTCGGTCAAGTTCTTGCTTTTAAACGAATTTCGTATCATTCTTGATGCCGTTCGGGGAGCGTGATGAGGGCGGTGTTCCCACGGGACATCAGTTAAGAAAATGGATGCTAGACGGGCGCGCAAAAACGGATTCCGGAAAATAGGCGAGGCTGCCGCACTGTTCAGCACGACGCCGCGCACGCTTCTCTACTACGAGGAGCTGGGGATTCTGGCGCCATGCAAGACGACCAAAGGCACGCGCATGTACAGCGAGGCCGATCTTCGTGTGTTTGCGACCGCGCAGGAATTGTCCAGCCTCGGAGTGCCGCTTCGCAAGGTCCGCGATCTCGTTTCGATTTCGAGGACAGATCTTCAATCCAACGACGTCGCTTCCAGGCAGGCGCTCATTCTCGGTGAGCTGGCTGGGAAGTTGCGGAATCAGATTCAGCGCATTGATCTGATTGCGGCCGATATCGAGGCTGTGCGAGACCTTTTGCATGAGAAAGGCAGCGAGCTTACCCCGAGCGAGCTCGATGAGGCGACGGAACGATTGCATTGCATTCCAGAAAGAACCGAAGCCTCGCCATTAATGCCGCAGATTGTCGCGCTGCTGCAGCCAGGTCAGGATATGGCCGCATGTCCTTTGCTGTCGGACGAGACCTTCGAAGGCAAAAGCGAAGAGCCCGCCCGCATTTCGCGGCACTGATACTGCCGGACGAATAAGTTGACGCGTTGGGTCAATTCACGTCCGGCAAACGGCTCATACGCCGCTCGGGCTGCCGACGGCCCATGAGACCGATGGTTTCAATAGTCCGCAGGTATGATAACCGCATGCGACTGATCGAGCCGGGCTGCGTATCAGATTTCGCGCAGACAATGAGGTTGCATGAACTCATACCGGCGGACCTTCGAAAGCACCGCTTTCGAAGGTCCGCCGGCAGCCCGAGTGGCTCTTGAGCCACCAGCCGGGTGAGAACTGGCCCGGAGGGTCAGTTCATTCGTCCGGCGGTATCATGTGGCGCGAGACGAGCAATCCGGTTTCACAGACGTCGTCCCGCTACAGCGTTCGCGTCGGTCGAACGCCACCGGAGGGGGCAAGCGATCAGCTTTCGTTTTCCGATATGGATTGGTTCCGGGCCCGGGCTTTTTCACGGCGCCGGGCAAGTCTTGCCCGGATGATCGGGCCCCACTGCCGGTATCCGAAATAGGCAGCGATCGAGACGGCGGCGACAACGAGGACGATGATCACACCGGTCTCGAAGATCTGCATGCGCGCGAACAGCGTCTGGATTGAATAGCCGAAGACGTAGCCGAGCGTCGTGAAAAGGCATGCCCACAGTCCCGCGCCGATGAAATTCAGAACCGTAAAGCGCACCAGTCCGACGCGTGACATGCCGAGCGCGATGAGGCCGGGCATGCGCAGACCGTAGATATACCGGTTCACGATCACGAAATAGGCCTGATAACGCTCGACGAGGCGCAGCGTCTTGGAGAACTTCGGATGATCGCGCCAGGGGCGAACCCAACGATGATTCGAGGCGTATCGTCCGAACAGGAAAACCGCGAGATCGCCGAAGAATGAGCCGACAAAGGCGAGCGCGACCACCAGCTGGAACGGATAGGTCCCGCGATAGGCGAGAAAACCGCCGATGATCGCGAAGACCTCGCCCTCGAAGAATGTACCCGCCAGCACGATGAGCGGGCCGAACTGGCTGATGAGACTGAGGATTTCTTGCAAGACGGATCCAGGAACTCATTTGCGGCGGAGCGTGGTATTCTGCCGGGCAAATGTTGCGTTTCGACGGCAGCGGACCTTTGGTCCGACCGCGCAAATAGGCCGTCTGCCCTCAAGTTGGAAGATGCGGGCCGGAAGCTGGTATCATCCCCAGAGTTCGGGAGGAGGCGGCGACATCAGCGAGTGGGTGTAGTGAATGCCATGCTCGCGATCCTTTTTGAGCAAAAGCGGGCCATCGAGATCGACCACGTCGGCCTCCTGGGCCAGCAGCGAGGCCGGCGCCATCGCCAGCGAGCTTCCCACCATGCAGCCGATCATGACCCCGAAACCGAGCTCGCGCGCCCGGCCCATCATCTTCAGCGCTTCCGTTAGGCCGCCGCTCTTGTCGAGCTTGATGTTCACGAAGTCGTATTTCCCGAGAAGACCTTCCAGATCGGCAGTCGTATGGACCGATTCGTCGGCACAGATCGGAACCGGATGGGGGATCGTCGCCAGCAGATCGTCCTGGCCGGCGGGAAGGGGCTGCTCGATCAGGACAGCGCCGCCATGGGCAGCTTCCAGCAGATGCGTTTGCAGGCAGCTTTCGTCCCAACCCTCGTTTGCATCGAGAATCAGCCGTGCGCTGCGCGCTGCGGCGTGAACGGCGCGAATGCGCTCGACATCGTTCTTGGTCCCCATCTTGATCTTCAGGATGCGGCGGTCGGCCGCACGGGCTGCAGAGCCCATAATGCCTGGCTGGTCTAGGCTGATCGTGAAGGCGGTTTCGATCGGGCGCGGGAACTGATTGCAGATCCGCGAGGACACCGGCGTTCCGGACAGCTTGGCTTCAAGATCCCAGAACGCGCAATCGAGCGCGTTGCGGGCCGCGCCCGCCGGGAGCCGATTCTGCAGCATGTCGCGGTCAAGCCCGTTCGCGATCTCGTCGGACAGGGCGTTGATCGTCGCGCAGACACTGTCGATGGTCTCGCCGTAACGTGCGTAGGGGACGCATTCGCCGCGCCCAACGCTCCCGTCCTGTTCGAGCGCGGCGACGACGACGACAGCTTCGCTCTTGGCCCCGCGTGCGATCCTGAATTCACTCGCCAGCGGGAAGTGTTCCACTGTGACTGAAAGACGACTGCCCATTCGAATTTGCTCCATAGCAAGACTGTGCCCCTGATTTTGCCTTAACAAGCGGTAAACAAGGGGGGCGCGATCTGTAATCTAGGGGGCAAGTCGCGTTTCGCGAGCCGCTACGGCCTGTTAAAGGCGAGGTTTGGCGTTTCGCGGCGTGGATTTTTCTTGGGGGGCCAAAGAGGGACTGGCGGCCGGCGAATATCGCGAAGATGGGGACAAGGCGGACGCGAGCGGTCCGCGCGAAGGGGCATGGCAACAGCAACGACTTCAAAAACGGGCGAGAGCCGGGCATCTGGCGCGACCGCGCCAAGCCTGCGCGGCGAGCGCCGGGACGGTACGCTGGTACTGGAAGCGGCCGGGGATTGGCTTTCCCGGACGATCGGATCGATCGAGTCCGATCTGGAAAAGACCGCCAGCGCCGATCTCGGTTCGCGCGTCACCATGGATCTGTCGAATATCGGCAAGATCGACACGGCCGGCGCGTTCGTGCTCGAACGGCTCAAGCGTGCTCTCGCCGCAGATCGTCAGGGCGTCGAACTGAACGGTCTGGCAGAGCGCGATACCGCGCTGTTTGCCGCCGTCGGCCGGGCGATGGACAGCGAGCGGCCGACGCCTCAACGCAAGCGCTCCAACATCCTCATCGATGTGTTCGCAGCCGTCGGTGCGTTCGTCTACGGCATCAAGGACGAGCTCTTGAACGGTCTCAATCTGATCGGCGGCGCGATGTATGGGGCGGGAAGCCGCCTCTCGGGCCGTACGCAGGCGCGGCCGGCCGCGATCTTCAACCAGGTCGACCAGATGGGTGTGAAGGCGATCCCCATCATCGTCCTCATCACCTTCCTCGTCGGCGGTATCATCGCCCAGCAGGGCGCTTTCCAGCTGCGTCGCTATGGCGGAGAGGTCTACGCCGTCAATCTGATCAGCATTCTCGTCCTTCGCGAAATCGGCGTGCTGCTGGCCGCGATCATGATCGCCGGCCGTTCGGGAAGCGCGATCTGCGCCGAGATCGGCTCCATGAAGATGCGCGAGGAGGTGGATGCCCTCCATGTGATCGGTCTCAATCCGATCGGAGTTCTCGTCTTTCCGCGCCTCGTCGCGCTCTCCCTTGCGCTGCCGCTTCTCACGGTGATCGCCAATCTCGCAGCGCTTGCCGGCGGGGCGATCACGCTCAGGATCTATTCCGACATCTCGTTCCTGAACTTCGTTCAGGGGCTGCAGCAGTCGGTCGATCTCTTCACCGTGTTCTCCGGTCTCATCAAGGCGCCCTTCATGGCGATCCTCATCGGCCTGGTGTCCGCCAGCGAGGGCATGAAGGTCGGCGGCAGTGCCGAGAGCCTCGGCCAGCGCGTCACCGCCGCAGTCGTCAAATCCATCTTTCTGGTAATTGTCATGGATGGCCTTTTCGCAGTTTTCTATGCCACGATCGGACTCTGAATCCATGCTCGCCGAAGGGACCCCACCGCAGGAAGACCTCGTCGCAAAGACCGACACCCCGCAGGACACGTCGGGCAACGAGGTCATCATTCGGGCGCGGGGCGTGAGCGTCAGTTTCGGAGCGAAGACGATCCTCAAGGATCTCGATCTCGATGTCAGGCGCGGCGAGATCATGGGCTTCGTCGGCCCATCGGGTGCCGGCAAATCGGTGCTGCTTCGCACGATCCTCGGCCTCAACCAGAAGCAGGCGGGAACCATCGAGGTCTTCGGTGTCGATTACGAGACGGCGAGCGATCGCGACCGGCTCGCCGTCGAGCGTCGATGGGGCGTGCTCTTCCAGCACGGTGCCCTGTTCTCGTCCCTGACGGTGCTTGAGAATATCCAGGTGCCGATGCGCGAATATCTTCGGCTGTCGCCAAAACTGATGAACGAGCTCGCGCGCCTGAAGATCGACCTTGTGGGTCTGGCACAGGATGCCGCCGACAAGTACCCGTCCGAACTCTCCGGCGGCATGATCAAGCGCGCGGCGCTAGCGAGGGCGCTTGCGCTCGATCCCGACATCGTCTTTCTCGACGAGCCGACATCGGGCCTCGATCCGATCGGTGCCGCCGATTTCGACGAACTCATCATGACCCTGCGCGATACGCTCGGTCTCAGCGTCTACATGGTCACGCACGACCTCGACAGCCTGTTCCAGGCCTGCGACCGGATCGCGGTTCTCGGCGACAAGAAGGTGCTGGTCGAAGGTCCGCTCTCGACCATGCTCGAATACGATCACCCCTGGGTGAAATCCTACTTTCACGGCAAGCGCGCTCGCACAGTCGTTCACGACGGCGTTCATCCGGCGCAGGCCAAGGCGAATGGAGCCGGTTGATGGAAACCAAAGCCAATTACGTCCGCGTCGGGATCTTCACGGTCACCGTTCTCGCTCTCGCCTTCGGCTTCGTCTACTGGTCGGTTCTCGCCACCCAGAGTACGGCCCGCGTTCCGCTCCTGGTTCGCATTGCCGGATCGGTCACCGGCTTGCAGCAGGGCAGTCAGGTTCAGTTCAACGGCCTTCCCGTCGGTTCGGTGCAGAGCCTGAAACTCGATCCCAACAATCCTAAGGTCGTGATCGCCTCGACGATGGTCGATCCGGGCCTGCCGATTTCCGAATCGACCGACGCGAACCTCGTCGCCAATCCGCTGACCGGCTACAGTTATATCGAACTGCGCGGCGGTCAGATCGATCAGGAGAGCTTGCTCCAGCAGGCCGCGGAGCAGGGCACGACGGCAGTGATCACGGCATCCCCGTCGGAGGTGACCGATATCCTCCAGACCGCGCGTGACATCGCTCAGCGCGCCAACAACATCATGAGCCAGTTTGAAAAGGTTGTCGCAACGGTCGGCCCGTCGGTCGAACAAAGCGCGCAAAATATCACGAATATCACCGACAATGTCTCGACCTTCACCCAGTCTCTGGCCGACAATACTGATAATATCGACCAATTTGTCGCGCGCCTGAGCGATCTTGCAGAAAGCGCAAACACCGTGGCCCAGCGGCTTCCTGCCGCGATCTCCAATGTCCAGGCAATCCTGGCCGCGGTCGATCCGGCGAAGATCACCACGATCGTCGACAATGTCAGCGCGACGACGGTTTCCGTTCGCGAGGGCGCCGAGAACCTCAATGCGGTAACGGAAGCCGTTCAGTCGGCAGCCGCTGGCGTCAGCCAGATCGGCGAGACCATTCAGCGCAATGCGGACGGGATCGACGCCTTCATCGGCAATCTCGGTCCGCTCTCGCAGACCGCGACTTCCGTCGCAAGGCAGCTCGATACGACCGTGACCTCGGCGAACGAAATCCTCGCGGCTGTCGATCCTCAAGAGGTTTCGGATACGCTCTCGGGCGTTTCGGCGACCGCGACCAATCTCGCGGCCGTTTCGAAAACCGTCAGCGATCAGCGTGAGGCCATCCAGTCGGCGATCACCAGCGCGTCGAACACGATGCAGAATATCGATGCCGTGACCGGTGCGATCTCGGCGCGCACCCAGCAGATCGACACGTTCCTGTCGCGTCTCGACCCCATTTCGGAGAGCATCGGAACACTGTCGAACCAGCTGAACGAGACTGTTTCGCGGGTTGGCGAAGTGGTCTCCTCCGTCAATCCCCAGGCGGTTTCCGACACGCTGGACGGTCTGTCGTCGACGGCATCGAACCTGTCGGCGATCACCGACACCATCTCGAACGCGCGGGACACGATCACCGAGTTCCTGTCGCGCGCCTCGAACGCCGCCGCGGACGTCAATCGTGTGACGACGACCATCGCATCGCGATCCGACGCGCTGGGAACGGCCCTCGACCGGATCGATCCCATCACGGCATCGGCGGTGACGGCAGCCGATAATCTCAGCCAGACCGGTGCGCGCGCGAACCAGCTTCTCGCAACCATCGATCCGCAGCAGATCTCCGAGACCGTCGACGGCCTGACGTCGACGGCGCAGAACCTGTCGGCTGTCAGCCAGACCGTCGCCCAGCAGCGCGAGCAGATCTCGAGCGCCATTGCCGGTGCGTCGAACCTCATTCAGAACGTCAATCTGATTTCGACGACCATCGCCAACCGCCGCGATGACATCGATGCGGCGCTCACGAACCTTCCTCCGATCACCAACTCGTTGCGCGAAGCGAGCGGGCGTCTGGCGACGACTGTGGACAAGGCGGGGAACTTCGTCGACCAGATCGATACGAACCAGCTCAACCAGTCCATCGACCAGATCGGCAATCTGGCTGAGACGATCGGTTCGAAGTCGGACACCATCAATTCCATCATCGATGGCGTCGACACCGCTGTCGGCTCGCTGAATACGGCGCTGGTCGGCTTCGAGCAGACCCGGAAGGAGCTCGACAGTATCCTTGCCGCAGTCGAGCCGCAGCTCGTCAACAATGCCGTCAGCAATGTCTCCAGTGCGACGAACAATATCGCTCGGGCGGCCGACAGCATCGGCCGGGTCGGCGATATCATCAACGAGCATCAGGACGAGATCGACGAGATTCTCACCAACGCCAATATCACCAGCCAGCAAGTAGCCGCGGCATCCGGCCAGCTGGATTCGGTCATCACGTCGGTGAACAGTCTCCTGAACGGGAACGACGCAGGACGGCCGCTCGGTGTCGAAGTCACTGAGGCCTTGCGGGCGATCCGAGGTGCCGCGCAATCGATCCAGGGACAGGTCGGCCCGCTCTCGACGAACATCCAGAGCCTCTCCGACTCGACCCGGCGTGACATCCAGTCGCTCACCCGGCAGCTCAACCAGACGGTCGAGCGCATCGGACGAGCCGTCGACGACATCGCCGCCGATCCGAGCCAGGTCATTTTTGGTGGCGACTCGACCGTCAAAACCTATGACGGCCGTACGCGTCGCTGATCTGCAACACTGTGGCACGGCTCTCGCGTCAGGGCGTGAAAGTCGGTCACGCGTGCCGTAAGAGAGAAAAGCGCGCGGCGGTGCAGCCGATGAGCGGTTCAAGCCCGCGCGCTGCTTCAGGTGGCCAGGTTCTGGCCGCCGCGAACAATTCAACCGGTTTTTCGGGGAAACGGCATGATGCGCGTCTCGCGGCTGATGGTACTGGCAGTGTCGCTTCTCGGGCTCGGGGCCTGCGCCTCGCAATCTCTCGAGACCTTCGAGATTTCGGCACCTCCGCTTGGCCGTTCGACACAGGCTGCGACGAGAGCCCAGCTGCTGATTCCCGAGCCGACGGCGATCAAGACGATCGACTCGGAGAGGATCGTCGTGAAGCCGACGGCCTATACGGTCGAGTATCTGGCTGGCAGCCAGTGGAGCGATCGTCTGCCCCGCATGGTCCAGCTGCGCCTACTCCAGGCCTATGAGAACACGGGCAAGGTCGGAGCTGTCGGCGTTCCGGGGCAGGGGCTCGCGATCGACTACCAGATCATCCTCGAGATCCGCCGCTTCGAAGTCGATGTCGTCAGCGGCCGGCAGGCTGTGGTCGAGATTTCTGTGAAGGCATTGAACGACCGGAACGGCACGGTTCGCCGCACGCAGATCTTCACCGGCACCGCGCCCGTGGTCGGAAGTGGAAACTCAGCCTTCGTCTCCGCGCTCAACCAGGCCTTCGATCAGGTCTCGTCGGAAATCGTCTCCTGGACTTTGGCGCTCATCTGAGACGGGCGCAGCCTTCCGATATGTCTGAGATCCTTTTCGTGCTGGGCGGTGCGCGATCCGGCAAGAGCGCCTATGCCGAAGCGCGGGCAAGACAGTCGGGGCTCGATCCCGTTTATCTCGCGACCGCCCAGGCCTTCGACGACGAGATGTGGGACCGCGTCGCGCGGCACAGGGCCGATCGCGTCGATGATGGCTGGACGACGATCGAGGAGCCGCTGGCGCTCGCGGAGACGATCGCTGCCCAAAGAAGCCGGACGCGGGTTCTGCTCGTCGATTGCCTGACGCTCTGGGTGAGCAATCTGATGATGGCGGAGCGCGAAGTCGCAGATGAGATCGACCGGTTGATCGCGGCGATGTCGCATGGTCCAGAAGGCAGCGTGATCTTTGTCTCGAACGAAACCGGCCTCGGCATCGTGCCGGACAATGCGATGGCGCGGGCTTTTCGCGATCATGCCGGCAGGCTCAATCAGCGCATCGCGGCGATCGCCGACGAAGTGGTTTTCGTCGCCGCCGGCCTGCCTTTGGTGCTGAAACCGCAAGGCTGATCTTCGTTCTGGCGCACACCTTCTTTTTTCGAGCGATAGGCTCGAAGCCCGGCGAATGCTGCAGCGCAGCGCCTTTCGTGCCTATCAGGCGCGATCATTCCGAACTATAGGATCATCCTTTACGGCTGCTGTCCGGCATTTGGGACGCGGCCGGCATATCCCATCTCATCACGACCCAAGGACCCGATGGCAATCAGGATCGAAGCCGTGGACATGGCGGATATGGAGGCGCGCGCCAATCTCGTTCGCCCTTTCGCCGAGCCGTCGGTTGCCGAAAAATTCGCTTTCTCGCCAACCTATTTCGGGTTCGCCCTCAAGGACGAAGAGGGTGTCGATGGCGGTATCGCCGGCCAGCTCTACTGGGATTGGATGGTCATCGAAAATCTCAGCGTTCCGACCCGCTGGCGTGGCCGGGGGCTCGGAAGGGCAGTGCTTGAGACAGCGGAAGCGTCCGCCCGCGCGAAGGGGTGCGTCGGAGCCTGGGTTTCGACCTATTCGTTCCAGTCACCAGGCTTCTATCTCAGCATGGGCTATACGATCTTCGGCCGGCTTCCGTCTTATCCTGACAACCAGGAGCGGTTATTCCTCTCCAAGCTTTTCAGCTAATCTGCCGCCCGAATGAGGGGATAAGCGATTCGATGGCCGATAAATCCAAGATCACCGACGGCATGAGCGAGGACGAGCTCAATGCCCGCCACGCCGAAAAGATGAAGAAGAAGAAAGCGGCGCGCGACAAGATCGTCGCCACGAAGACCGTGGAGAAGGGCCTCGTCATCGTCCACACGGGCAAGGGCAAGGGCAAGTCGACGGCCGCCTTCGGCCTCGTCTTTCGCGCAATCGGCAACGGCATGAAGGTCGGTATCGTGCAGTTCGTGAAAGGCAAATGGGAAACCGGCGAGCGCGTCGCGCTCGAGAAGTTCCCGGATCAGGTCACGATCACCGCCATGGGCGACGGCTTTACCTGGGAAACGCAAGATCGCCAGCGCGACATCGAGGCCGCGCGACAGGCCTGGGAGCGGGCGAAGGCGATGATCATGGACGAGGAGCACGACCTCGTTCTGCTCGACGAGCTCAATATCGTGTTGCGCTACGACTATCTCGATCTCAACGAGATCATCGAGTTTTTAAAGCAGAAGCCCGAAATGAAGCACGTCGTCATCACAGGCCGCAACGCCAAGGACGAGCTGATCGATTTTGCCGACCTCGTCACTGAGATGACGATGGTGAAGCATCCCTTCCGCTCGGGCGTGAAGGCTCAGAAAGGCATCGAATTCTGATACCGGCGGACGTATGAACGCATCGCGTTCGAATGTTCGCCGGAAGCCCGAGCGGCGCCTGAGCCCAATGCTGGACGAATGAATTGGCCCGAAAGGTCAATTCATTCGTCCAGCGGTATGAAGCATCGCTTCCGTCGAAGCGACTCCTTCTCGCGTCCCGTCAGCTCGAGGCGCCTTCTCCCTCAAAAGGATCGGCGAAGCGCTCGTGGCCTGATTGAGACTGGACCTCGACATAGAGCTTGCGGACGAACTTGTAACGCTTCTTCACCTCTTCCTCGATCTCGGTGACGATCCGCTCGATGGTCTGGGAGACGACGTCGTCCTTGAAATCGACGCTCATTGTCATGAGGACGTCGTTCGGTCCGAGATGCAGGGTGCGCAGCTCGTTGATCGCGATGATCTCGTCGCGCTTGCCGACCATCTCCTGGATTTTCGTCTCGATCTCCGGATCGGCGGTCTCGCCGATCAGCAGCCCCTTCACCTCGACAGCGAGGAGAATCGCCGTGATGCCGAGAACCACACCAACGGCGATCGAGCCGACGGCGTCGTAGACGTGGTTACCGGTCATCCAGGTGAGGCCCACCGCGATGGCGGCGATGATGATGCCGATGCAGGCAGCCGAATCCTCAAAGAGGACAACGAAGATCGAAGGGTCCTTGAGCCTCTGGAAGTCTTTGAAGAAGCCGTCACCCTTTCTGCGCTCCTGAAATTCCTTCCACGCAACGGTCCAGGAGTAGCCCTCGAAGCAGAAAGCGATGAAGAGGACGCCGAGCGCGATGGAAGGCGATTTCAAACTCTCGCTCTCGCTCGCCATCAGGCCGGCGACGCCTTCGTAGATCGAGACTCCGGAGCCGAGGGCGAAGAGGAAGATCGCGACCATGAACGCCCAGAAATAGATTTCCGAGCCGTATCCGAACGGGTGTGCCTCGTCGGCCGGTTTCTTGGCGCGCTTCAGTCCGACCAGCAGCAGGACCTGGTTGGTCGTGTCGATGAGCGAGTGAATACCCTCGGCGAGCATCGAGGAGGAGCCGGTAAAGAGCGCCGCGCCGAACTTGGTGACCGCGATGCCGAGATTGGCGGCCATCGCGGCGAAAATGGTCTTCTTGCTGCCGGAGTCGTCGTCCGCGTCGTCGCCCTGCGGCTTGGCGTCCGCCTCGCGAGGCTTGATCCGCCGCCGTCTTTTCTTACCGCTATCGAACGAACTTCTCTCGCCGGAGAGCTCGCGTTGGCTCAGATATTTACCCATGGCGGACCCCGCTCGATATCACTCCGCGTCAAGCGCGGATCATCTTTCTTCGTACCGGCCGAAGCGCGATGAGCACTGCGTGCGACACCGTTCCAGTCGAGAACGTTCCCTATCGGAGGTGACCAAATCCGCCCGTTCGGCAAGGGATGATCCGCAAATTTGTATCATGAGGTGAAGATCGAGGCGCGCTCGAGCAGGCCTCCGCCCGCTTGCTTGTCAGCTCGTTGCGCCGCCACTTGCGCTGATTGAGAACAGGGCGGCGATGCCGTCCGCCACGAACTGAACGGCGAGGGCCGCCAGAATCACGCCGAGGACGCGGGAAATGACGCCGCGCCCGGTGGCGCCGAGAAGGGTATCCAGCCGGTGGGCGAAGGACAGTGAAGCGAAGGTGATCAGAAGCGTGACTGCGATGACCGCGACGACGCTCGCCTTGCCGATGGTGCTCGGCAACTGACCGGACAGAAGAATGACCGCGGCAATCGCGCCGGGACCTGCGATCAGGGGTATCGCCAGCGGGAAGGCCGCGACATCCGCATCCTCGCCCGGTTCGTCGTCCTTTTCCGCGATTGCCTTGGTCGCGCTCTTGCCCTTGCGCTCGTTTCGGCGCTCGAAAACGAGTTCGAAGCCGATCACGAATAGAAAGAGGCCGCCGGCAACCCGGAATGCGCCGAGCGAGATGCCGAGCGCTTCGAGCAGCGTGAGACCCAGCAGGGCAAAGACGGTGAGGATGAAGAAGGCGATCAAACAGCCCTTCCAGGCCATCTTCACGCGCGCCTTCTTCGAAATACCGGGCGTCAGGGCAAGATAGACCGGGATCAGGCCAAGCGGGTCCACGATGACGAACAGCGTCACGAAGCCGTTGAGGAGGAGATCGACCATCGCCATATTCCGGTTGAAGCAGGTCCCATCTCAGAACATGGAAAGAAGTTCGGTGGCAAGCCTTGCGCCGGCTCGTCCCGGCCGACGGGCCGGCCGCGTGGAACGCTTTGCCGGACGGAGTGGCGAGGGCCTGCAAGCGTTTGCGCTGGCGATTGCCTTCAGGCTATAGCAGGCGCACGAATTCGCATTGATTTCTGGACTTGATCCTTGGCTGACGAAAACGACGATCTGACCCCGCCCGACGACGAACCGACGGGTGGGCCGCCGCCGGAAGGCGGTGGCATCGGCACAGTCTCCATCATCGAGGAGATGCAGCGCAGTTATCTCGATTACGCCATGAGCGTGATCGTGAGCCGTGCGCTGCCCGATGTGCGTGACGGCCTCAAGCCCGTGCACCGGCGCATTCTCTACGCCATGCACGAGATGGGCCTCAACTCGACCCGTTCATACCGGAAATCGGCCGGTGTCGTCGGTGAGGTGATGGGTAAGTTCCATCCGCACGGCGACTCGGCGATTTACGATGCCCTCGTGCGCATGGCCCAGGATTGGTCGCTGCGCGACCGTCTGATCGAGGGACAGGGCAATTACGGTTCGATCGATGGCGATCCACCGGCGGCCATGCGTTACACCGAGTGCCGGCTGCGCAAGATCACCGACTCGCTGCTTGCCGACATCGACAAGGAAACCGTCGATTTTCAGGAGAACTACGACGGTCGCGAGATGGAGCCGGTGGTTCTGCCGGCCGGCTTCCCCAACCTGCTCGTCAATGGTTCGGGCGGCATCGCCGTCGGCATGGCGACGAACATTCCGCCCCACAATCTGGGCGAGGTGATCGACGGCTGCGTCGCGCTGATCGACAATCCGTCGATTACGCTTCCCGAAATGATGGAGATCATTCCGGGTCCGGACTTCCCGACCGGCGCATTGCTTCTCGGCAAGGCGGGCATCCAGGCCGCCTATTCGACGGGCCGCGGTTCGCTTCTGATGCGCGGAAAGGTGCATACCGAGACGATACGCGGCGACCGCGAAGCGATCATCATCACCGAGGTTCCCTACCAGGTGAACAAGGCGACGATGATCGAGAAGATGGCCGAACTGGTGCGCGAAAAGCGCATTGAAGGCATCTCCGACATTCGCGACGAGTCCGACCGCGACGGTTACCGCGTCGTCGTCGAGGTGAAACGCGACGGCTCCGCCGACGTGATTCTCAACCAGCTTTACCGGTTCACGCCGCTGCAGACCTCCTTCGGGGCCAATATGGTCGCGCTGAACGGCGGCAAGCCGGAACAGCTGACCTTGATGGACATGCTGCAGGCCTTCGTCGCCTTCCGCGAGGAGGTGGTCAACCGGCGCACGAAATACCTTCTGCGCAAGGCGCGCGAGCGGGCTCACGTGCTGGTCGGTCTCGCCATCGCCGTCGCCAATATCGACGAGGTGATCAAGCTCATCCGCGCCGCGCCCGATCCGGCGACGGCCCGCGAGCAGCTGATGACGCGCGAGTGGGACGCCAAGGACGTCGCGCCGCTGGTGCGGCTTATCGACGATCCGCGCCACCGGATTTCGGAGCAGGGCACTTATCGCCTGTCGGAAGCCCAGGCCCGCGCGATTCTCGATCTGCGTCTCCAGCGCCTCACGGCTCTCGGCCGGGACGAGATCGGCGACGAGCTGGAAAAGATCGGTGCAGAGATCAAGGATTATCTGGAAATCCTGTCCTCGCGCTCCCGCGTCATGGAGATCATCAAGGACGAACTCATCGCCATTCGTGACGAGTTCGCCACCCCGCGCCGGACCGAGCTCTCCGAAGGGGCCGCCGATCTCGAAGACGAGGACCTGATCCCGCGCGAGGACATGGTGGTGACCGTCAGTCACGGCGGTTACATCAAGCGCGTGCCGCTCAGTGTCTACCGTGCCCAGCGTCGGGGCGGAAAAGGCCGCTCCGGCATGAGCCTCAAAAACGACGAGGATTCGGTCACCCGGCTCTTCGTGGCGAACACCCACACGCCTGTCCTGTTCTTCTCCTCGCGCGGCATCGTCTACAAGGAGAAGGTGTGGCGCCTGCCGCTGACGACCCCGCAGGGCCGTGGCAAGGCGCTGGTGAACCTCCTGCCGCTCGAAAAGAACGAACGCATCACCTCGATTCTGCCTCTGCCGAACGAAGAAGAAGCCGCCGAGCGCACCAATGTGATGTTCGCGACGACCCGAGGCACGGTTCGCCGCAACAAGCTCTCCGATTTCACGAATGTGAATCGCAACGGCAAGATCGCCATGAAGCTCGACGACGAGCAGGACTCGATCCTCGGCGTTGCGACCTGTTCGGAAGACGACGACGTTCTACTCACGGCCTCCTCCGGCCAGTGCATCCGCTTTCCGACCACCGATGTCCGCGTCTTCGCGGGCCGTAATTCGGTGGGCGTGCGCGGCATCTCGCTGGGAACCGGCGAGACCGTCGTCTCAATGGCGATCCTGCGCCATGTGGAAGCCTCGGCCGAGGAGCGCTCGACCTATCTGAAGATGCGCCGTGCGGTCGACGGCGATACGAATGGCGAGGGTGAGAGCGACGAGGAAGCGGTCGCCGATGTCGCGATCGATCAGGAGCGCTATGCCGAGCTTGGCGCTCGGGAAGAAATGATCCTGACCGTGTCGGAATTCGGCTTCGGCAAGCGCTCCTCGTCCTACGAGTTCCGTACCTCCGGGCGCGGCGGCAAGGGCATCCGGGCGACCGACACCAACCGGCTCGACAAGCTGGGCGCGCTGGTCGCCGGTTTCCCGGTCGAGGACGAGGATCAGCTGCTTCTCGTCACCGATCGTGGCCAGGTGATCCGCGTTCCGGTAGACGGTATCGGCATGAAGGGCCGCGCGACCGGTGGGGTGACCATCTTCAAGACCGCTGAAGGTGAGCGCGTGGTCTCCGTCGAGCGCATTCCCGATCAGGGTACGGACGAGACCGGCGATTCCGCGGAACTTGTCGAGGGTGAAGAGGCCGATGGCGAGACTGGCGCAGTCGGTTCCACCGATGACACGCCAGACAGTAATGGTGGCGAGGGGCCGGCGGACGAGACCTGATCGGCCTGTCGCAGCACAAGAAAAAGGCGCCGTTCCCGATCATCGAGAGCGGCGCCGAGTTGTTTTGGAGGTCGATTTTTATGACCGGCTGGAGGACGGTGCTATAAAATAGTGGCCGGGATCAGCGGCGGAGGTGCCTGGCCTTGACCTTCACACGCGAGCGCTCCTGTTCACTGTGTATCGTGACCAGCGTTGCCGCGGTAAGGCTGAGGACCATTGCGAGGGATAGCGCTACGATCAGCATGAAAGTTCTCTCCTCGTTATCTTACACCAGATACGCTTGACGACCCGAAATGGTTCCCGACAGCGCGCATCGAAAGCCACGACGATCTCTCAAGACGCAAGATAGGCGCAAGCCAGGCGCTTGTCTTCAGTCAAATTGTCTCGATCATTGAACACACTTAAGCAAACCCTGTTGGGCGGAAACACGAGATGGCGACAGGCTACTTCCCCGGCTCCTTCGATCCGATGACGTTTGGACATCTTTCGATCCTGCGTCAGGCGCTCGGCTGTTTTGACGAGGTCATCGTCGGGATCGGCGTCCACGCGGCGAAGACCCCGATGTTTTCCTTCAAGGAGCGGGTCGACCTCATCCGCCGGAGTCTCGATGCCGACAGCCTGCGCTCCGATATCGAGATCGTCTCCTTCGACGGCCTCGTCGTCGACGCAGCTGCGAAAGCGGGAGCCTCGGTTCTCGTGCGTGGTGTGCGTGACGGCTCGGATCTCGATTACGAGATGCAGATGGCGGGCATGAACGGAGCCATGCGCCCTGAAATCAAGACCGTATTCCTGCCGGCCTCGCCGGAGACGCGGCCCATTACCGCCACATTGGTTCGCCAGATCGCGAAGATGGGCGGGGATGTCTCGCCATTCGTTCCAGCACCGGTTCTGGCCGCGCTTCGAGAAAAGAGCGCGTAGCGTTTGCCGGCTTCGTACCGTTCGCGATCTGAAGGGGTCACCTATGAAATTACTCACCTCACTCGGCGTCGTCGCAGGTCTCACCATGGCGGCGATTATGCCGGCATCGGCGCAAGATTCCGGTGATGCCGCCAACCGCCTCAACATCGAGACCAACAAGGGCGAAATCGTCGTCCAGCTTCGTCCCGACCTCGCGCCGAACCATGTGAAGCAGATCAAGGAGCTCGCCGAGGAAGGCGCCTATGACGACGTGGTCTTCCACCGGGTGATCGACGGCTTCATGGCCCAGACCGGCGATGTGCGCTTCGGCAAGAAGGGTTCGGATTCGTTCGACGCCTCGAGCGCCGGCATGGGCGGCTCTGACAAGCCCGATCTCGAAGCCGAATTCAGCGACAACGAGACGTTCGATCGCGGCACCGTCGGCATGGCCCGCTCGCAGGATCCGAATTCCGCCAACTCGCAGTTCTTCATCATGCTCGCGGACGGCGATTTCCTTGATGGCCAGTACACGATCGTCGGCGATGTCGTCGAAGGCATGGATGTCGTCGATCAGATCAAGAAGGGCGACGCGCGCCAGAATGGTGCCGTCGAAGACCCGGACGTGATGACCAGCGTGACGGTCGGCGACGGCAAGGGTACCGGCGGCGAGGGCTGAGCAATCGATTGACTGCGTCCCTCTGCTTTTGAGGCCGGGGTTGCGCGCTTTTCGATTCTGTCACACAGAGACCGACAATCGCGGCGGTTCGGGAAACGTCCCGGACCGCCTTTTTTAAATGAAATGAAGAAAGAGATCGATTATGGCCTATGACAAGCCGGAAAACGTCCTGATCCTCGAGACGACCAAGGGTCGCGTCGTCGTGCAGCTTCGTCCTGACCTCGCGCCCAAGCATGTCGAGCGCATCAAGGAACTCGCGCGGGAAAACTTCTACGACGGCGTCGTCTTTCACCGGGTGATCGATGGCTTCATGGCCCAGACCGGCGATCCGACGGGCACCGGTGCGGGCGGCTCGGACAAGCCGGACCTTGAAGCCGAATTCTCCAACGAGCCGCACAAGCGCGGAACCGTTTCGGCGGCCCGCACGGCCAATCCGAACTCGGCAAACTCCCAGTTCTTCATCTGCTTCGAGGACGCGCCCTGGCTGAACAAGCAGTATTCCGTGTTCGGTGAGGTCATCGAGGGCATGGACAATGTCGACCAGATCAAGAAGGGCGAGCCCGTCCGCGATCCGGATTCGATCACGACCATGCGCGTCGCAAGCGACGTCGACGCGGGCTGAGCCTGCCCCGCGGTCAAGATGAGAGTCGATCTCTTCGACTTCGAACTGCCGCCGGAGCGCATCGCGCTTCGGCCGGCGGAGCCGCGTGAGAGCGCGAAGCTTCTCGGCGTTTCCGAAGCGGGTCTTTCCGACCGGCTGATCGCCGATCTGCCGGATCTGCTCACACCCGGCGATGTTCTGGTCTTCAACGATACCAAGGTCATCCCGGCGCAGCTGTTCGGCGTGCGCACGCGCGAGGGCCTGCGAGACGGCGAAGGGATCGCCCAGATCGAGGCGACACTGCATATGCGGCTGTCGACCGAGAGCTGGGCGGCGTTCGTGCGGCCGGCCAAGCGCGTGAAGGTCGGTGATACGGTGGTGTTCTCAAGCGGCGATGCCGAGACGCTTGCCGCCGAGGTCACCGCACGGGGCGAGGCCGGCGAGGCGACGCTCACCTTCGAGCATTCGGGACCCGATCTCGATGCCGCGATCGCCGCTGTCGGCCATGTTCCGCTGCCCCCCTATATCGCGGCACGGCGCGGCGACGATGAACAGGACCGGGCCGATTATCAGACGGTCTATGCCCGAGAAGCCGGCGCCGTTGCTGCGCCGACCGCAGGACTTCATTTCACTGACGAGCTTCTTGCCAGGCTGAAGGAGCGGGGCATCGCCACCGAATTCCTGACGCTTCACGTCGGCGCGGGCACCTTCCTGCCGGTGAAGGCCGACGACACCGAAGACCATAGAATGCATGCCGAGATCGGGACGATCGATAACGCCACGGCCGACCGGCTGAACGCGGTGAGGGCGTCCGGCGGACGGATCGTCAGTGTTGGCACCACGTCGCTTCGGCTTCTCGAAAGCGCAGCCAGCGAGGATGGCCGGATCGCGCCCTTCGCGGGGCCAACCGATATCTTCATCACGCCGGGCTATCGCTTCAGGGCGGTCGATCGGCTCATGACGAATTTCCACCTGCCTCGCTCGACCCTCTTCATGCTGGTCTCGGCCTTTTCCGGTCTGGAGCGCATGCGCGGGGCCTATTCGCACGCAATCGAAAACGCATACCGCTTCTATTCCTACGGCGATGCGTGTCTCATCGACCGGATCGAAGAATGACCGATACATTCCAGTTCAAACTCCTCGCCACCGACGGCAAGGCGCGGCGCGGCGAGATCACCATGCCGCGCGGCACCGTGCGGACACCGGCCTTCATGCCCGTCGGAACCGCCGGTACGGTCAAGGCGATGTATCTCGATCAGGTGCGCGAGCTTGGATCGGACATCATTCTCGGCAATGTCTATCATCTGATGCTGCGGCCGGGCGCCGAGCGCGTGGCGCGGCTGGGTGGTCTTCATGAATTTGCCCGCTGGCCCCATCCGATCCTGACGGATTCCGGCGGCTTCCAGATCATGTCTCTCGCCGATCTGAGAAAGCTCGACGAGACCGGCGTGCGCTTCAAGAGCCATATCGACGGCTCGGAATATCAGCTGACGCCGGAGCGTTCGATCGAGATTCAGGGGCTTCTCGACAGCGATATCCAGATGCAGCTGGACGAGTGCATCCGCCTGCCGGCCGAGCGGGCCGAGATCGAGCGGGCGATGGAGCTTTCGCTGCGCTGGGCCGAACGATCGGCGAAGGCTTTCGGCAACCAGCCGGGCAAGGCGATGTTCGGCATCGTTCAGGGTGGTGACGTGCCGGATCTGCGCATTCGCTCGGCCGAACGTCTCGCAGCAATGGATCTCAAGGGTTATTCGATCGGCGGTCTTGCCGTGGGCGAGCCCCAGGACGTGATGCTGAAGACCCTGGAGGAAACGCTTCCGGTCCTGCCGGACACCAAACCCCGCTATCTGATGGGGGTCGGAACGCCGGACGATCTTCTGCAGTCGGTCGCGCGGGGTATCGACATGTTCGACTGCGTGATGCCGACACGCGCGGGCCGCCACGGGCTTGCCTATACCCGTTTCGGCAAGATCAACCTCAAGAATGCCCGTCATGCGGAGGACCCGCGCCCCCTCGACGAGGCGTCGGATTGCCCGGCGACCCGGGATTATTCCCGCGCCTATCTTCATCATCTCGTCAGGGCGAACGAATCGCTTGCCGGCATGCTGCTGACCTGGACCAATCTCGCCTATTATCAGTCGCTGATGGCGGGGATGCGCGGCGCAATCGAAGCGGGCCGCTTCGCCGACTTCAAGGCCGAGACCGAGGCCGGCTGGCAGCGCGGAGATATCGCCGCCATCTGAGGCGATATCGAGCGATCAGACGGCGAGTTCTTCGCTTTTCTTCAGGGTGACGCCGGTGATCTTCATCGTCCCGTCCGGCTGGCGTTCCAGCGAATAGGTCGCGATCCAGCTTTGTCCCTTGGGATCGGTCATGAAGACGTCCTGGCGAAAGCCGTCGCCGGAGGGCGTCAGCTCACCGAAGGATATGTTGCTGGAGCGATAGACGGGCGGATAACCGGTACGCACCATCTCCATGAAGCGATCCTTCGTGCCGAACATGTATTTTATCTTCGGTGCGGCGTGACCGAAGGCTCCAGCGCCGTCGTCCTGGCGAAAGGCTTCGAGCTGGGACGAGATGACGGCGCGGATATCGGCCGCGTCGTCCGCCCGCGCTGCATTCACCATGCTGGCAAGAGCAAGGGAGATGAGGAGGGCGAGCCGGGTGAAAGTGCGCATCATGACGGGTCTCCGGTCAGGGTCGTTCATGAATGTTCGATATGGCAGGGCAAGAGGAAACGCGCCTGTCGCTCACGATCGCGTGACGTGAGCTGTTGGGAGCCGGGCATGGGGCGGCGGCCATGCTCTCCCGCCGGCCTTATGGATCTCTCGCGACTGCGGGGTGGCCAAGAGGAAAGGGCGCCTCAACCACCCCGCCGAATTTGTCCACAGAACGCCTTCACATGGTCGCTTGTTTCACTGACTTCCGGCCGCCGCATTGCTGAGTTTGTCGAGCGCGCCGGTCATCGTCCCGATCGACTTGCTGGACGGGTCGAGGCCATGGCGAGCGGCGAGGGCTTCTGACGCAATGTAACCGATCTTCGTCTGGCCGTTGTCGTCCCAGATCAGGATCTTTTGCGGCAGGTCTATCGCGACACGGCGGTTTTCCTGCATGAGCGGTGTGCCGATTTTCGGATTGCCGAAGATCACGAGGGTCGTCTTCGGCAGTTCGAGATCTGCGGAGGCTGCGTTTGCGGAATGATCGACAGTCGCCATGACCGTTGCACCGGCCGACTCGATTGCGCTCGTCAGCGCATCGACGGCTTCATCGACACTGCGGCCCGTGGTTTTCGTCACCCAGTTGTCCTGTGCGCTTGCAGCGACGGGCAACGCAAAGAGGGCAAGGGCGCACAGGCCGGCGGTCAAAATTCGCATGGGACGAGCTCCTGGATTGTCGTGGCGGATCTACGAAGGCAGGGAGTGTGAACCGCTGAGCGGAGGAAAATGAGCCCTGAAGCGCGGCGAAAAGGGCGCCTGTTCCTGAAGTCCAGTTGGCCTCAGTGGTCTCGCAGGATTTCGGCAGCCGCCCGGCTGAAACAGCCGGACGCCATATCAGGGCGTAACGATCCGCGATTAGCTGACGGAATCCTTGATGCCCATGAAAGCCTTGTCGCCCCAAACGCGTTTGACCGTGTTGTTGCGCCCGCAGCCATTGCGGTAGAACTTGTATTTGACCGGGTTCTTTTTGTAGTAATCCTGATGATAGCCCTCGGCGGTCCAGAACGTCGATGCGGGACGGATTTCCGTCGCGACGCTTCCAAGATCCTTCTGAACCTCGGCCTTGGTTGCCTTGGCCTTTTTCATCTGATCGTCGTTTGTCGCGAAAATCGCGGTCGTATAGGAATGGCCTCGATCACAGAACTGCCCGCCCGCATCGGTCGGGTCTATCGAGTGCCAGTAGACCTGGAGCAATTTGTCGTAGCTCACCTTCGAGGGATCGTAGGTGACCCGAACGGCTTCCAGGTGACCTGAATGGTTTTGATAGGTCGGATTTTCGCTTTTGCCGCCGATATAGCCGGAAATCGTTTCGGTCACGCCATCGACGTGATCGAAATCGGACTCCACGCACCAGAAGCAGCCGCCGGCGAAGATCGCCGTATCGGTGTTCTGCGCGAAACTTGGAGTAGCGGCGGTAAGGCTAGCTGCTGCCGCTGCAGCGGCAAAGACAAGCGGGGCAAATCGTCTGGTCATGTCATCTCCCGGGTCGACATTCTTAAAAGGTCCTTGCAGCGCCGATGTTCGCGCTCATGAGGGCACTCTTCTATTCTTGTTCGATCAGCAGAGCGAAAAAGTTTCGCATGCATTCCGATTAAGGAGCGACCAGATGTCGTTCCGATCGAATTTCCAGACAGAAGATGGAGCCGTTCGCGGTTGACGCACTGCGACGCGGTGTCCTGATCGTAAAAAAAAAACGGGCCCGCCGAAGCGAGCCCATCTTTCACAATCTTGCTGACCGGGCCTTAGTTGTTCTGCCCGCCGGTCGCGCTACCGGTGTCGCTGGAGCTGCCATTGCCGCCGCCGGCTGCCGCATCGTTCGGCGTGTATTCCGGCGCATCTTCAAGCTGCTGCTCGGTCATGTTGCTCTGGACCGCGAGCGAGCCATTGGAATCGCGCATGAATTCGAGATTATCCATGCTCACCGCGACCGGCTTTTCGCCAATGCCGAGGAAGCCGCCGACATCGACGATGATGTCCTGGATACCACCCTCCGGAGAGAGAACGATATCACCGACATCGCCAACCGACTCGTTGTTCGGTCCGGTGACCGTGGTGCCGATCAGATCATCCGCCGTGAGCGTGGAGGTGTCCTCGACCGGCTGCATGTCCGACTGACCGCCTTCGCTCGTTCCGCTGGTGGCGTTGCTATCGGCCTGAGCCATATCGTTGCTGGCCTGGTTGGCCGTGTTGTCGGCAGCCTGCTCGGCCTGATCGCCGGCCTGCTGCATGTCGTTACCGGCTTCTTCAGCGGCCTGACCGGCTTCGTTCATGGCATTGTCGGCGGACTGTGCAGCCTGATCGCCGGCCTGTTCCATGTTATTGCCGGCATCGTTCGCAGCCTGCTGGCTTCCTGCAGCCGCCGTACCCGCGGCGGCGGTCGCCGCGGCACCTGTAGCAGCTGCCGACGACTGGCCGGCTTCAGTGGTGTTGTCGCCGGTACCGCCGTCCGAATTCATGCCCGTATTCGAGCTGTTGGACGACTGATCACCGGAATTGCCTTCCTGCGGACGTTCGTCGTCGAAGGACGGCGCGTTTTCCAGCTGCGTGCGATCGGAGGCGTAGACCACCTGCGGCGTTCCGCCTTCCTGCTTCGACAGCTCAATCTGGTCGAACGGAACGGCAACGTCTTTCTCGCCGATACCAAGGAAACCACCGACGCCGACGACGGCCGCATCGACCTTACCGGATGAAGAGACCACCAGATCGTTGACCTGGCCGATATTTTCAGCGTCTTCACCCGGGCCGGATACGACATCCGCGCCGATCAGATTCTGCGAAAGGAACTGATCCTGGCCGACAGTGGTCGGAACGTCAGACGAGCCGCCGGTCGATGCCGTGTCGCCGGAGCTGTTCGAGCCGCTGCTTTCCATCGACGTGCTGCTGGCCGAGCCGCTCGCGTCACCGCCTGTGGATGGGTCTGTCGCGCTGGCCGAGCCACCTGTCGTGGCTGTGTCGCCGGTCGCGGTATTTTCGGACGCCATGCCGGACTGTTCGCTCGAGCCGCCTTCCGAACCGGAGGCTGCTGCCTGCTGCTCTCCGGGCATCATGAAGGACGGCATCGAGCTGAGGTCTTCGCCGCCCGACGACATGGTTGCGCGGGGCTCGCCATCGTTCATCGACCAGGAGATCTGATCGAACGGAACGGCCACGGTCTTTGCTTCGCTGCCCGACGTCGTCACGATTGCTGCGACGATCTGGCCATCGGAGCCGACGAGATAGTTATCGATCGACGCGACTGCCTCTGCGTCCTCTGCATCGCTGCCGTAGATCGACTTTCCGGTCAGGTTCGATGCGAGATACTGATCCGATGAGAGCTGCTGCAAAAAGTTGCCCGAAGCCTGGCTATCGGACGAAGCAGACATGTTGCCGCCGCTCGCATCCGAGCTGCCCGTGTCGGCCTGCGTTTCCTGGTTCTGACCGCCGCCTGTTGCGGAACCGCTCTGATTGTTGTCCTGAGCATAGGCACCGGTGGCGAGAACGCCTGCAAGGGCTGTTGAAACGAGAAGTTTGCGTAGCATAGTGATTTCCTTGTCTGTCAGTTGTTTGACAGCGCCGCTCGCGTGAAAGTGCATCAGCGACGACGTTGATGCCTAAGGAATGTGCTGAGGGGCGGGGCAGTTCCCCGATAAAAAAGTATTTTTTGCCGGAAGAAATAGGTCATTCGTGAAACATCGCGCGTTCAGATTCGGTTCATCTTTGCGCTCGAAGAATAGTCTTTGCTGCGCCGCAAAATGCTCCGCGCACCAAGTACAGGCAAATGTATTGGTAGTCAGCTACTGACTGGACGAACGTCATCGTCTATGGCGCGTGGATGCAAGCGCGTGTCTCCGCTTTATAAGAGCGTTATATCAATCGCATGGCGAGACAACACTATTATGATGCCAGCGCTGATAGACCGCCGCGCTGGATGCGCCCATCGACTCGAATTGTCTTGATAGGGTTATGCGAAGACGAGGATGCCGAACAGGATCATCAACAAGAGGCCGATCAGCACGATAAAGATCAGCAGCTTGGCAATCCCGCCAGCAGCGCCGGCAACGCCTCGAAATCCGAGCAGGCTCGCGATCGCAGCCACGATAAGAAGAATGACGATAATCTCGAGCATGAATGCGTCCTGTCTTGGAAGGGCAGATCGCGATTTTTGCGATCGCAAAAACGAATGCCTCGGAGCGGGGAGCGTTCCACGGCCCATACTTAAATTGCTTTTCGTCCCTAATTATTGTGAGCCCGGCAGGAATGTCGAAGCGCGCGCTGACAGGCGTCGTGCGAGGAGGTTCATGTGAGGGCTGCACCATGCGCCGTCGCAGACTTCGATAGCGCGCGAGCCACCCAGACATTGCAACGGGACAGAGATGTGACAGTTCGAGGCGCCTGGGACAGTTCGGCGGATGTTTGAGAGAACCGCTTTCAATGTTTTGACGGAAGACCGGACGGTGGACGTGCCGTTGGCCCGGCGAGACTTGACCCGAGGGTCAATCTCGGAGCCCAGCGCTACAGGGCCGATATTCAGGGTTTTGGGGGTTACGGTGCCGCGCACCGCACGCAATGCTAAGGAAATAAAATGAAGATTCTGGCGCTTCTCAACCAGGATGGTGGAACGATGAAAACCACCAACCTCGACTGGCTTTCCAACCTGTTGAGGGATGAGTTTTCGGTTCACGGCCATACGGTCGAGATCGTGCACTGTACTGGCGACGAAGTGGTTCAAGGGATCTCGGATGCGATCGACCGCGAAGACACCGATGTCCTTCTTGTGGGCGGCGGTGACGGCACCGTCTCGGCTGCGGCGGCGAAATGCGCGGGGACGGAGACGGCTCTCGGCATTCTGCCGGCGGGAACCATGAACCTGTTCGCCCGTACGCTGCAAATTCCCCTTGATCTGGAGCAGGCCATCAAGGCGCTCGCCTCGGGCAATATCACGAAGGTCGATGTGGGACGTGCGAACGGCGAGGTTTTCGTCCATCAATATGCTGTCGGGCTGCACGCCCGCATGGTCCGTATGCGCAACAAGTTTTCCTACGGCTCGCGCGTCGGAAAGGTCCTTGCGACATGGCGCGCGGGGTGGATCGCGATACGGTCGCTGCCGGAGATCAGCCTGGAGATCGAGCTCGACGGCGAGGTGCGCAAGATCAAGTCGGCGGCCGTCGCCTTCTCGAACAATTTCTACGGCACTGGCCACGTTCCCTTCGCGGAAGATCCGACGGAAGGCTATCTTGGCGTCTATATCTGCAAGGCGCGTAGCTTCGGGCGCGTCGCGAGGCTGGTGCTGGATATTATGATGGGAGCCTGGCTGGACAACCAGGATCTGGAGGCGTTCAGGGCCAAGCGCGTGAAGCTGATCTACAATGGCCGGAACCACACCAACCGGGCTGTGAAGGATGGCGAACTCACCAGGCTCGAAGACAAGACGATCATCGAGATCGATCCGGGTGCGCTCAAGGTGCTCGCGCCGAACGAGGCGACATATCTGAAATCCAAGACGGCCTGACGCCGACGGCAATTTGAAAGCACTGTCTTCGAGTGTCCCTCCGTAGCAGCGCCCGAGCCGATCGTCGGACGAGAACTGACCTGCGGAGCAATTCATTTGTCCGGCGGTACCAGATGATTCAAGTGACAAAGAAAACGGGCGGTCTCTTCGCAAGAGGCCGCCCGTTTCTTGTTGTCTAGATTATGTGTCTTGCTTGCTTTTATTTGTCGAGCTTGCCTGCCGCGTGCGCGAGCATCGTATAGACCTTGCCGGTCTCGGTCGTCAGGTAGCTGCGGGTCAGATCGACATCGGGATCCTGCCGGACTGCCTCGGACAAAAGCTTCTCGAAATCGGCGATATAGCTCTCGACGGCCGACCGGAAGTCCGCGTCGCGCTGGTAGCGGCGCCGGACGGTGTCAAAGGTCTGCTGACCGCGGATCGTATAGAGGCGCCGATTGAAGACATTGGTTTCGCCGAGCCTGTAGCGACGCCAAAGGTCGGACGCCGCGTTGGTGTCGATGGCCCGGGCGATTTCACCGGCCAGATCGTCGAGCTGCTTGCCGGGGGACCGATCGACTGGCGCTGACGGCTGCGAGCGATCCGCCATCGGCTCGTCGTCGCGCGAGGCTCTGCGAAGGAGATCGGACACCCATCCGCTTCCCTGCGGCTCCGGTGGCGTCTCATCGCGCACAGGCGTCGAGGCCGAGCGTGGCTCTTCTCGTCTGCTATCGCTTTGAGCCGGACGTTCCGAACGACTCGCGATCGAGGGAGCGGGCTGTGCTGGCGGCCCCTGGAGCGGCCCGGTGGGGGCAGCGCTTCCTGTGGGCGTTGCACGACCGGTGCTGTTCTCGCTGCGCATCTGCGCCGCCGAACGTCCGGCTTCGGTCGATGAACGCGATCCGGTGTTGTCGGTGTTCGATCCGCGCAGATCGCGGGCAAGATTGCCGTCGGTCAGGAAGGATGCGGCAAGACGCTCCTCGAAGTCGCTATCGTCGAAATCGGTTTGAGGCGGCTGGGCCGGCTGCTGCGGTGCAGCACGCGGCGCTTCGGGCTGACGAGCCTGGGACTGACGCGGCGGCTCCTGCGTTGGGCTGGAGTCCGGCCGCGACGGCGAGGCTGACCGTGCCGATGCATAGCCACCCGCCGCAGCGCCTGCTGCCGCTGCCACCGGCGCGACATCGAGGGCGCCGCCGGTGCGCTGGACGATCTCGCTGAGATCGCGCAGCGCCCGAAGCTGTTCGGAGACCGCCCGGCGCATGGCCGAGGTCGACTCCCGGGTTTCCTCGGGAAGCTGGAAGACGCCCTGCTTGATGTCGGAGCGGGTCGCGGACATCTCGTCGCGGATCGCGGCTGCTGCCTGGCGAATTTCGTCGGTCGCGCCTTCGAAGCGCTGGCTGGCTTCCTCGACAGCGCTCTGGACGGCTTGGCGGATCGTCTCCGCGGCAATGCGGGAGCGCTCCTCGGTCGATCCGAGCTGACGTTCCGCCTGTTCCAACGTACCCGACACTTCGCTCGACAGCCGGGACGAGATTGCGCGGGAGCGCTCTTCCGTCCGCTCGAAGAGATTGTTCATGAGGCTTTCGAACGACTGAATCGTGCCGCCGATCTCTTCGGAGCGCGAAACCAGCCTGTTCGCCAGCTCTTCCAGCCCTCCTTGGCCGCCTTCCAGCGTCTCGCGCAGCCGGCCTTCGCCGGTCTCGATCTGGCGAACCGCATCACCGAGCGCCGCGCCGTGTTCGGCGAAGCGATCGACCATCGAGGCGATCTTCGAGAAGGCGCCCATGGACATCTGGTCGAGGCGCTCGGTGTTGCTCTCCAGCATCCGCGCGGTGAGGGCGATCTGGTTCGACGCCTGCTCGGCGGCGCTGGTGAAGCGGTCGCCGCTCTGCTGCAGCGTCGAGTCGATTGCGCCAAGATTGCTGGCGGTTTCTTCCACGAGGCCGCGCAGCTCGCCCGAGGTCTGCCCGAGCCGTCCCAGGAGGGAGTTGAGTTCGCTGGAAAGACGATCGCGAATATCCGACACATCGGCGGTGGCGCTACGGGCGCGCTCGTCAAAAGCACCCATGACGCCTTCGGCGGCCTGATTGAGGGCGGCGATGGTTTCGTCGGCGCGAATAGAAAGCTGGCCGACGAGAGGCCGGGCATCCTCATCGAGCAGCTGTACGAGCTGGCGATGCTGCGAACCGATGAGGTCTGTGAGATCCGCTGTGCGGACCTGCAATTCCTCGCCGAGGAGCCGGGCACGATCGGTGATGCCGCGTTCGCTCTGGCTGAGGCGCTCGGTGAGCTCGGTATCGAGAATGCGGGCGATCTCCGAAGAGCTCGACGAGAGCACCGAAGCCATCTCCCGTGTACGCTTTTCGAGGTCCTCCGAAAGCATCCGTCCGCGCGTCGCGATCTGGCGTTCGCTCTCGGCCATGCGCGCGGCCAGTTCGTCGGCGACGGCTCCAGCTGCCTGCATGAGCTGGTCGCGAGCCTGATCCGTCTGGCTGCGAATGGTCTCGGAGATCGTCGCGAACTGGCCGGACAGATCGGCGCTGCGCGCCAGAAGCTCCTGACGGGCCTCCGAGGCATCGTGGACGAAGGATTGCGACAGACTGACCACGTCGCCCCGAAGCTCCGCCGCGATCGTCGTCGCTTCCTGGCGAAGGCTCGCCGAGGCATTGGCGATCTCGGCCCGGACACGCTCGGTGGAGTCGCGAAGGCCTTCGCTGAGATTGTTCGACTGCAGAAGCTCCTCGAGCTGCACCGAAACGGTCGAAAGCTCTTCGGTGAAGCGCTGCGCACGCTCTTCCAGGCTCTTGGCCGCGTTGTCGGTTTCGGAGCGCAGCCGAAGGGACGCGCCCGAGATGCGGTTGGCAAGCTGGTCGGTGTTGTCGCGGAGCGCAAGCTGGCTCGTCTCGGCCTGCTCGCGCATCCGGTTCGCCGCCTCCGCGATCTGTGCGGCGATGGTTTCGGCCTGTTCGCGCATCGCGTCCCGGCTCTCGTAGGACGAGCTGGCAAGGCGACCCTGGGCCTCCTGCATCATCTCCTCGAAGCGCTTGGTGTTGCGCTCGAACTCGCTCGCGACCTCGACCGACACGCTTGAGAGTGCGTCGGCGAGCATCATACGCTGGGAGGCGAGACCTTCCTGAACCGTGGTGACCTCGCGGTTCATGTCGCCGGCAAGAGCGGCGATCGAGCGCGACAGTTGGGTCGCTTCCACGGAGAAACGGCTGCGGGACTCTTCCGAAAGCGTGCGCAGGGCGGTGGTCGCGCCGGTGATGTTCTCGGCGATCCGCTGGCTCTGATCGTTGAGCGAAAGCTCGGCATCGCTCGCCTTGGCCGCGAGCTCCTCGGCCAGCATCCTCAGCCTTTCGGACAGACGGTTGGCTTCTTCCTCGATCTGGCGGCGTGCCGAGTCGCCCGTAGCCGTGAAGAGCTGCTCCATGCCGGAAAGGCTCTCGGCCATACGGTTCGTCTCGCCCTGAAGACCTTCGCGGGCCTGGGCGACCTCCGCCGTCATCGTCTGCATGGCTTCCGCAATGGTCTCGCGGATCGTGTCGGCGATAGCGCCTGCGCGGGCGTTGAGCGTGCGCTCGACATTGCCGAGACCGCGCTCGAGCGCCGACGAAATGGCCGTCGTCCGTTCATCGAGGGTGGTCGCGAGTGCGCTCGAACCCTGGTCGAGTGCCGCGACCAGCTCGCCGCGCCGTTCGTCGAGCGTGGACGAGACATTGGCAACGCTCTCGTCGATCGCGCGGCGGACTTCGTCGCTCCGGTCGCCAAGGGTCGCAGCGGCCGCCCGTGAGGCCTCCTCGATGGTGGAGGCGAGGCTGTCACGGCGGTCGTCAAGGATCGACGACAGTTTGAGGTCGGCCTGGATGAGGGATTCGGAGATGGCGTTCACGCGTTCTTCGATCGTGCGGGCGATCGCCTCGCGGCCACCCGACAACTCGTTCGCGATCGCCTCGCGCCGTTCGTCGAGGCCGGTGAGGACCGAACCCTCCGACGCGGCGACCAGCGCGGCCATGGCGCCGAGGCGCTCGTCGAGACCATCCACGAGCAGTCGCTGGGCGTCACCGATGATCGAGCGCAGGCTTTCGGCCCGACTGGTAAGTCCGTCTTCTGCCAGCTGGACTCTGCCGGCAACCTGGTCGGCGAGTGTCTTCGCGCGGTTGTCGAGATCCTCCACGAGCTGGGCATCGTTCATGCGGCCAAGCTCGCGAATGCGTTCGGTTCGCTCGTCGAGCCCGCCGATGATGGCGGACAGTGCCTGTTCGATCGCTTCCATCTGACCGCTGGCGCTCTGGTCGATCCGATCGGAGAAGTTTGCCGAACGCTCGTCGATCTCGTTGCGGAACCGCTCTGTCTGGCTGTCGATGCTCTGGCGGATGACGCTGCGCGTGTCTTCCATCGCCGCCGCGAGGGCATCGACCTTGGTGGCCACATCCGATGCGACATTGGAGACAAGATCGTCGAAGCCGCCGCGAAGCGTGCCGATTCTTTCATCCAGAGCGGACAACATGCGCTCGCGAACTTCCTCGGTGATCGCTGTGAGGATCGAGGCGCGATCGTCAAGCTCGCCCCGCAGGGCGTTCGAGCGTTCCTCAATGGTCGAGAGCAGCTTGACGCCTTCGCTTTGCAGCGACTGGTTGAGACGTTCCGAGCGATCGGACAGGAGGGATGCGATCGATTCGATGCGATCGTCGAGACCGCCGGTGAGGCTGTCGCGGGTCTGGGCGACGAGGCTTTCAATGGCTCTTCCGCGCTCTTCGAGCAGGCTTGCGAGAGCATCCTGCTTTTCGTCGATGCCGCGGGTCATGATGCCGTCGGCCATGCCGATGAGCGCTTCGACGCGCTGCACGGTGGCTTCCAGCGAATTCTTCATCTCGCTCGACTGGCTTTCGAGGCCGGACAGAAGGGTCTGGGAACTGAGCGCAAGGCTCGCCTCCAGATCTCCTCCGCGATTGCCGAGAACCTCCTCGAGGCTGGCCTGCCGCTTTTGAAGGAGCGTTTCCAGGTTGGCGACGGCCGAGGCGAGGGTGTTTCCGATCGACGAGGTGCGCTCGTAAAGCGCTTCGATCCGCGATCCGGTCGATGCATCGAGCTGATGTAGCTTCTCGTCGAACGTGTCGCCGAGGGCATCGCGGCGGCGATCGAGCAGTTCCGACAGGGAGCTAAGACGCTCATCGAGCAGCGAGCGCACCTCTTCGGCTTTCGCGTCGAAGGCATGGCGGCGATCGTCGAAGAGCCCCGCCATCTGGCCCGAGCGGGCCTCGATGAGAGAGCCGAGATCTTCGAGACGCTCGTCGAGATAAGTGCGAACCGCATCGACCCGCCGATCGAACTGGCCCTGCTTGTCGTCGAATGCGCCGGAAATCGCGCCGGCCCGATCGGACAGCATGAAATTCAAAGCTTCGAGACGCTCGTCCAGGGCGCCGCGAATACCGTCGGCGATATGATCGAAGGCGTTACGCCGCTGGTCGATCGTGTCGGCGATCTTGCCGGAGCTCTGGTCGAGTATCTTCGTGATGTCGTCGAGCTTCTCGTCGATCGTCAGGCGGGCGATCTCGGCGGAGTCGGCAAAGCTGTCGCGCCGCTGGTCGATCGTATCGGCGAGCGTGTTCGAGCGCTGGTCGAGCATCGTCGACAGGGTTCCGAGCTTGTCGTCGATCGTCGCGCGGAAGTCCTCCGCAGACTGAATGAAGCTTTCGCGGCGTTCTTCGAAGATGCCGGCCATCTGGCCGCCGCGCGCATCGAGAAGAGATGCAAGGTCCCTCAGGCGTGCGTCGAGATCGCTGGCGATCGTGCGCGCCTTGTCCTCGAAGGCAGACTGGCGTCCATCGAAGGCACCGGAAATCTGGCCAGCGCGTTCGTCGAGCATCGCGCCGAGGCTCTGCAACCGCTCGTCGAGCGCGGCCCGAACGACATCGGCCCGTTCGTCGAAGATTTTCTGGCGTTCCTCGAAGATGCCCGACATCTGGCCGCCGCGCGCATCGAGGAGGGCCGAGAGTTCGTTAAGGCGTGTGTCGAGATCGTCGGCGATTGCGCGCGCCTTGTCCTCGAAATCGGACTGGCGTCCGTCGAAGGCGCCGGAAATCTGGCCCGCGCGTTCCTCAAGCATCGCTCCGAGGCTCTGCAGCCGCTCGTCGAGCGCGGCGCGGACGACATTTGCCCGTTCGTCGAACGTCTTCTGGCGCTCCTCGAAGATGCCGGCCATCTGGCCGCCGCGCGCATCGAGGAGAGATGCGAGATCCTCGAGGCGTGCGTCGAGATCGCCGGCGATCGTGCGCGCTTTGTCCTCGAAGGCCGACTGGCGTCCGTCGAAGGCACCGGAAATCTGTCCGGCGCGTTCGTCGAGCATCGCGCCGAGGCTTTGCAGCCGGTCGTCCAGCACCGCGCGGACGACATCGGCCCGTTCGTCGAAAATCTTCTGGCGATCGTCGAAAACGGATGAGATCTCGCCGCCGCGCTGGTCCAAAGCGCGCGAGAGGTCCGCAAGACGGGAATCAATCTCCGCAGACACGGCGCGCGCGCGCTCCTCAAACTCGCTCTGCCGGTCGTCGAACGACCCAGCGATGATCCCTGAACTTGCCGCGAGAATGCCGCCGAGCCCCTCAAGACGCTCGTCGAGCAAGGAGCGAAGTCCGTCCAGCTGCTCGTCGAGCTGGCGGCGTGCGCCCTCGGTCTGTTCGTCGAAAATCGCCTTGCGCTGGTCGAACGCCTCGGTGATCTCGTTCTGTTTGGCGCCGAGCTGGTTCGCAAGGCCAGACAGACGGTCGTCGATCTCGCGAGCCATCCGCGTCGCGCTGTCCTCGAATTCGCGCCGACGGTCATCGAAGGACGTCGCAAGAAGTCCGGAACTGGATGCGATGATGCCGTTCAGGGTTTCGAGCCGCTCATCGAGCAGGGCACGAACCGACTCGGCCTGATTTGCGAATGTCGACTGACGATCCTCGAAGCCGTCGACGAAGCGGCCGTAGCGCTCTTCGAGGCTTGCATTGAGCGCCTGCAACCTGTCGTCCAGGAGCGAGCGCACGTCCTGTGCGGTCTCGTCGAATTTGGCGCGCCTCTCGTCGAGTGTTTCGCCCAGCTTCGAATTGCGATCGTCCAGGAGCTGCGAAAGTTGCAGGCTCCGCTCCTCGAACAGGGAGCGTGTGGTAGCGAGCATGGCGTTGCCGCGCTCGGAGAACGTCCGATTGCCGTCGTCGAAAGCCGCGACGATCTGGCCGGACCCGGCATCGAGCAAGGAGTTGAGACCGGAGAGGCGTTCGTCGAGAAGGGTTCGAAGTTCGGACGTGCGCTTGTCGAGAACGCGGTCGCTCTCCGATACCGCATCGCGCGTGGAACTCCCGATGGCCTGATGGCCGGCCTCGAAAGCCGCGATGATCTCCTGAGCGCGTTCCTTGAGAGCCACGGCGAACTCGCGTGAGCGCTCTTCCAAAAGGTCGGAAATCCGCTGAGTCGCGTTCGCGATGACGTTCGCCCGCTCGTCGAGCGCTTCGACCAGATTGCCGCCGCGCTCGGTGAGGGTGCGGTCGATCGCCTCGATCCGGCGATCGAGATCGCCGATGGTTCTCTCATTGGCGTCGGACAGAAGGTTCGCCGCGCGTTCGGTGCGCTCGGTGAGGCTGGTCTCGATGGTCGACAGGAAGCGCTGGGAGTGATCTTCGAGTTCGCCCCTGCGCGTGTCGATGCTTTCGCTCAGCTTGCCGATATAGATGTCGTCGCGCTCGCCGATTTCGCGCAGCCGCTCGTTGAAGGCGCCATCGAGCTGGGCGAGGAAGTTCTGCGCTTCGCCGGCAAGGCCCTGCAGGCGCTGGTCGAAGACCGCCGCCATATCCGTGAGGAAGCGGCCCGTTTCGTCACTGAGACTTCCCTTGCGGGCTTCGAAGAGACCGGACATCGATTCGCCGGTGGCGATCAGCTGCCGATCGAATTCGCGGGCCTGGGTTTCCAGACGATCGACGATGGAACCGGACTTGTCCTCGAATTCGGCGGCGCGTGTGCCGAGGCGTCCGTCGATATCGGTGATGAGGCGCTTGGTCTTGCCGTCGATTTCTTCGCTGCGATGCTCGATCACCCGATCGAGATCGCCGAGGAAGCCGCCGCTCTTTTCCGCAAGTTCGCGAAGACGCTGCTCGAAGGCCGCTTCGAGGCCGGAGAGGAAGCTCGAGGTTTCCGAGGTCATGCTGTTGGAGCGCTCGTCGAGCGCCTGGGTAAGATCGGAGAGGAAGCGCTGATTGTCGCTTGTCAGCGTCGCGCTGCGATTGGCGAGGAGGCCGTTGATCGCCTCGCCGGATGCGACGAGGCGCTGCTCCATTTCCTGGCCGATCGCGGTCAGCCGCGTGGCGAGTTCGTCGGTGCTGGCCGTCAGGGATTGCGCCCGGCTTTCCAGAAGGGCGCCGATTCGCTCCTCCGAGGACTGGATCCGATTGTCGATGTCCTGGCCGATCGTGGAGAGACGCTCCATCAGCGCGTCGGAACGCTCGCTCATGGTCGACAGGCGGGAATCGAGCTCGCCGGCCACGTTATCGCCGGTTTCGCGGAGCGTCTGCGTTGCCTGTTCGCCGCTCTGCGTGATGCGCTGGATCAGCTCTTCGCTGTTCGACGTCAGGCGACCGCTGATCTCGCTGGAGCGCTCGTCGAAGAGGTTTGCCATCGTATCGGATCGCGAGGTGAAATCCTCGGCGAGCGCGCGGGAGCGGTCCTCGAAAAGCGCTGTGAAGCGTGCCGAAGCCTCTTCAATGCGCTGGAGGATCTGTTCCGATGCCTGATCGACATCCGTGACCAGCCGTTCGTGCGAACCGACAACGGAGGAGCGCATGCGCTCGGCATGGGAGAGCATCTGTTCGCGCTCGGAGCCGAGATCCTGCACGAGAGTGCGGATCTTCGCCTCGTTGTCGGCATAGGCCCGCTCAAGCGCCGACACCTCGCCATGCACGACGTTTTCCAGTTCCATGGTGCGCGAGAGGGCCCGCTCGACGCTGTCACCGAGAGAGGAGACTTCGCGGCGCACGGCCTGACCGACGCTTGCGACCCGCTCGCTTGCGACCGTTTCCGGTTCTGCGAGTTTGAAGGCGACCTCCGCCAGAGACTTGCTCATCAGGCGCAGGTCCGAGGAGCGGCGAACGAGGATGGCGAAGGCAAAGACGAGCAGTACGGGAATGAGGCCAGCCGCCGCGATCATGGCAAGCAGTGTGCCTTGCTCTGGATCGGTGATCGCCTGATCAAGCGGGAACAGGCGGTCGCCGAAGAACTGATAAGCAGCGAGCCCCGTGCCGGCGAGCCAGAGGACCGCGAACAGCGCGGCGAACCAGAGCGGCAGTGTCGAGCTGCTTCGCGAAAGAAGCGCGTTCGCCATGACCGCGGTCCGGCGCTCTTCGTCGTTCGCGGCCTGCGGGCCGTAGCTGCGCTGCGTCGCGTCGCTGTCCGGCGAACCGGAGGGCGTATAGCCTGCGGTGCCGGGGTCTTGATTGGCGGCGGTCTGGGGGAGCGGCTTTTGCGGCGTCACCTGCTCTTCGACGTTCTTGGGCGGAAGGAAGCCCTGCGCGTTCTCGCGCTCCTGCTCGGCTCGCAGCTCTTCCGCGGTCTCGCCGAGTTGACGTTCGAAATCGTCGAGTGACATGTCGACGGTGATATTGTCCGGGTTTTGCGGCGTTTCGGCCTGAGCGGACGTCTCGGCCCATTGTCCCGACTGGGTATTGAGATCCGCTTCCAAAGCGGCCTCGAGCTCACTCACGGCTTCGTCGGAGAGAGGATCGTAGGCTTTGGACTTCGACATCGTCGGTACGCCTTCATACTCGTTATTCGAACCGATGCTTCCCTGGCGCCACGCCCGTTTCAGGCAGGCCTTCCGGAACCCTCGGCTCCAACGGACAAACTATCCGCGATCATGACATCGACGCGCGCCGATCAGCGCACGAAAATGGGACGTCCCATCGTACCGGGCTCAAAACGGGAATGAAACCGTTAAGCAGCCGGGTTTCGACAAGTTTAAAGATAAGGTTAACGTGCTTGAGCCGGAACGCCTCGGAGTGAGCCCGCACCAGCCCCGGCGCAGTTGACACGCAGACGCGTCATTTGCGCAAGCCGAATCGTCCCAACACTTTTCCGCCACGTTAACCATTTGACTATCTTATTGTTTCAGTCTTGGTCAATCAGGGTGATGCGGAACGGATCTGGCAGAACTCACAAGGGTTTCGACCATTTCAGGTGATCGCGTTTCCATCCGGATTAACGGAGAGCGACCATGCCCGCCAATTCTTCTCATGCCTCGCCAGACAATGCCCCGCGCGCCTCTTCTCACGGGACAAGACCGTCCGCCGCAAGTCCGATCGATCTCGTCCACCTCGCCACGCAGACATGCGGGGACCGCGATCTCGAACGCAGCATTCTCGCCATGCTGGCACGCCAGATCGGCAGCGCCGAAGCCCGGCTTCGCGCATTGTCGCTCAAGGAGCGTGCGATGCTTGCCCATACCCTCAAGGGAACGGCCCGCAATGTCGGCGCCTTCGCATTGGCGGACGCCGCCGCGCACTTCGAAACCGGACCGTCATGCGAGGCAGCTCTCTCCCGGCTGATCGAGCACATGACCATGACAAGGCGCTTTGCTTCCGAACTCGCGTGAGTTCGATCGCCATGCCGGCAGCCGGTTTGGCAAAAAGCCAGAGCGTTTCTGCTGGTTGACACCCGGCCTTCGCTTGCCGATAGCTCCACCGACATGGCCGCGACCTCACACTCGGTCGGGGCAAATTTACGACAGCCGGTGATCGGGAAGCTCAAGAGACCATGCCGAAAGTGATCTATATTTCCGCGTCCGGCGAACGGCGGGAAATCGATGCCAAGGCCGGAACGACGGTCATGGAAAACGCCGTCCGCAACGACGTGCCAGGCATCGAGGCCGAGTGCGGCGGAGCCTGCGCCTGTGCGACCTGCCACGTCTATGTGGACGAAGCCTGGGTCGACAAACTGTCCGGACCCGAGGCGATGGAAGAGGACATGCTCGACTTCGCCCACGAGACGCGGGAAAACTCGCGGCTTTCCTGCCAGATCGTGCTGCGGGACGAGCTGGACGGGCTGACAGTGACCACACCCGACGAGCAGGCCTGAGCCCGGCCTTTGCATGATACGTCGCCGATCACGCCAGTAGGTCTTCGGCGAATCGAGGCGTCAAAGTGTCGTAGTGGGATATGACAACCGTTGCCTCGGCGCGGGCAGCCTCGTCCGGCGCATAGCCGAAATCCACCAGAACAGACGGGACATTGAGCGACTTGGCGGCGGCGATATCCGTCATGGTATCGCCGATCATCACCGTCTTGTCAGGCGTGCTGTTCGAGCGTTCGATCGTGCCGCCGAGATGGGCCGGGTCCGGCTTCATCCCGGAGAACGTATCCTGTCCGCAGATGGCGAGGAAGCGGTTCGATAGGCCCAGTTCGTCGAGGAGACGCATGGCCAGATGTTCGCGTTTGTTGGTGCAGATCGCAAACGCCCAACCGGCCGCCTCCAGCCGATCCATCGCCGCAAGAACGCCCGGAAAAGGCAGGGATGTCTCGGCGATATTGGCTTCGTAGTGCTGAAGAAAGCGATCGAGATGCTCCTTGACCAGCGCATCGGGAAGGTCGCGGCCATGATGACCATAGGCCGCGTTCAGCATCGCGATCGCTCCATGCCCGGCATGGGGCCTCACCACATGGAGCGGCAGTGGTGACAGCCCGTCGGCTACGAGGCAGACATTGAGGCTTGCGGCGAGATCCGGCGCGGTATCGACCAGGGTTCCATCGAGATCGAAGACCGCGAGTTTCGTCATAGGATCATTTGCCTCTTCTCAATTATAGTCCGGGCGGGACGCATCCGTTCGGCCTCGGCTCATGTCGACTGTGCACAAGTTTGCCCTTTAAGTCTGTCGACATCCGCGCGATAGCGCTTAAATCAACCAGCGAATTGCGGGAAGACGGGCGCTGACAAGCCCAATCGCTGAGCGGGAATGACCCTGGGAGTTTATCAATGTCGGACGCCAAGTCCTTGAAGAGACAATCCGCGGAAGCCGCTTTTGCGGAGCTCGAAGAGGGCCTGAACATCGGCATCGGTACCGGGTCGACGGCGGAAGAGTTCGTGCGTGTTCTGGCGGACCACGTCGGAGCGGGGTTTCAGATGACCGGCGTTGCGACATCCGAGCGCACCGAAAAGCTCTGCAATGAATTGGGCGTTCCAATAAAGACGCTCGACGAGATCCCGATCCTCGATGTCACGGTCGACGGAGCCGACGAGGTCGACGGAAAACTGCGGCTCATCAAGGGTGGCGGCGGTGCGCTGCTTCGGGAAAAGATCGTCGCCTTCTCTTCCGCCAGGATGATCGTCATCTGCGATCAATCCAAGAAGGTCGAGACGCTCGGCGCCTTTCCCCTGCCGATCGAGGTGAATGGTTTCGGGTTGATGTCGACCTTCATGTCGATCCGCCGTGCGGCGGAGTCCCTTGATCTTTCAGGTGACATCGTCCTCAGAAAGACCGATGGACAGCCGTTCATTACGGATGGCGGCCATTTGATTCTCGACGCATCTTTTGGCCGCATTCCAGACCCAGAAGCCCTGAGCGCCGCGCTTCATGCCATTCCCGGTATTGTCGAGCACGGCCTTTTCATCAAGCTCGCCAGCACCGTGTTCCTGGCCGGCGAGGATGGTATCGAGAAGCTCGAAGCTTGATGTTCGGGCTCTCGAAAGGACCAGCCTGCCGGCAGACGCGACAGTCTTCGCGCGAGGCTCAAACAACCGACGGAGATTCGAGTTTTGCGGATTAAGAACCTTGTCCCGGCGCTGAGCGCCATCGTCTTCAGCGGTGCGATGATCGCCGCCGTCCCCGCTTTGGCACAGGACGCCGCCGCGCCCGAAGGCGCAGGTCAGGCACAGCAGACAGGAGAGGCTCCAGAGGTGTCCGAAAGCCATCTCGCCGCCGCGCGCAAAGCTGTGGACGCGATTGGCGCGACCAAGGAGTTCGACAATATTCTTCTGAACGCTGCCAATCAGACCAAGGCCGAGTTCATCCCCAACAATCCGGATCTCCAGTCGGAGATTTCCAACATGGTGGATGACAAGGCGCTGGCTCTCGCACCACGCCGGGCCGCGCTCGAGACCGAAATCGCATCCGTCTATGCTCAGCTCTTTACCGAGGCGGAACTCAACCAGATTTCCGAGTTCTACGGGACGGAAGCGGGCCAGAAGCTGATCGAACTCGGTCCTCAGGCGGCACGCGACTCCGTGGCGGCTGCCAATGTCTGGACAAACGGTATCCTCAGGGACCTGCGTCAGTCTTCGCTCGAAGGCATGAACGAGATCTACGCATCCCAGCCTGACGCTGCCGGCGCAGGTGAAAATGCCGGGAGCGGCGAGGGCCAGTAGGTCCGAGGCGGAACCAGACCGAAAACTTCGGAGGGGAAGCGATCGTCTCCCTGACATATGCCCTGGCTGCTGAGCCGGCGTTTTTCCTTGTGACAAAAGCGGACCTGCCCTGATGGCGAATTATGATTACGACCTCTTTGTCATCGGCGGCGGCTCGGGCGGGGTCCGGGCCGCGCGGCGTGCAGCCCAAGCTGGCAAGCGCGTCGCGATCGCCGAGGAATATCGCTATGGCGGAACCTGCGTCATTCGCGGCTGCGTTCCCAAGAAGCTCATGGTCTACGCTTCGCAGTTCTCCGAGCATTTCGAGGATGCCGCCGGCTATGGCTGGAATGTCGGCACCCGGGACTTCAGCTGGGAAACGCTGATCGCCAACAAGGACAAGGAGATTGCCCGGCTGGAGGCGATCTACCGCACGAATCTCGAAAAGGCCGGTGTCCAGACGCTGGCAAGCCGGGCTGTCCTCGAAGGCCCGCACGAGATCCGCCTGAGCGACACGAACGAGCTCGTCACAGCCGACAAGATCCTGATCGCGGTGGGCGGCCGGCCGAACCACCACGCGGATCTGCCCGGTGCCGAACACTGCCTGACGTCGAACGAACTCTTCCATCTGGAGAAGCAGCCGAAAAAGCTCGTCATTCTTGGCGGCGGCTATATCGCGGTGGAGTTCGCGAACATCTTCCTCGGTCTCGGAACGGACGTGACCCTCGTCTATCGCGGGGTGGAAATCCTGCAGGGCTTCGACGACGATATTCGCACATGCCTGCACCAACAGATGAGCAACAAGGGTATGTCGGTTCGCTGCCGCGAGACGTTCAAGGCGGTTCGGCAAAAGCCCGATGGCGGTTTCGAAGTCGAACTCGATTCCGGCGAGATTCTCGATGCCGACGAGGTTCTGCTGGCGATCGGCCGTAAGGCGAACACCGAAAACCTCGGTTGCGAGAAAGCCGGCGTCGAACTCGACAAGCGCGGCGCGATCAAGGTGGACGACTATTCCCGCACGAGCGCCGAAAACATCTATGCGGTGGGCGACGTCACCCATCGCGTGCAGCTGACGCCGGTCGCAATCCATGAAGCGATGTGCTTCGTCGAAACGGTGTTCAAGAACAATCCGATAAAGCCTGATTACGACTCCATTCCCACGGCGGTGTTTTCCCAGCCCGAAATCGGCACGGTCGGGCTGACGGAAGCGGAGGCCGGCCAGCGCTTCGAGGAAGTCGCCGTCTTCAAGACCGACTTCAAGCCGATGAAGCATACGCTTTCGGGACGCAACGAACGCACGATGATGAAGATCGTCGTCGACCAGCAGACGGACCGGGTCCTCGGCGTCCATATTCTCGGCTCGGATGCCGGGGAACTCGCCCAGGTTCTCGGCATCGCCGTGAAGGCGCGGCTGACCAAGAGCCATTTCGACGAGACGATGGCGCTCCATCCAAGCGGTGCGGAAGAACTCGTCACGATGTACGAGCCGAGTTATCTCCTGCGCAACGGCGAGAAGGTCGCCGGCTGATCTGAAACGTCGCGGCGGTTCAAAGGTGGGCTGGGGCGAATGGGCCGGAGAACCCTTGCGGAAACCTCCGCTCGTTACGACACCTGACCGTCAAGCGCCGGGAGACTTGATTGCAGCGCCCGGCGCTGCCATTGCAATGCACATGGACTTACATCCCGATCATCCCGACCTCGAAACACTGGCTGCCGAAGGCAAGGTCATCGCCTATTTCGGCTATGGCTCACTGGTCAACCGGCGCACCCTGCGCACCCAGTTTCTCGCCATCAGACGCGCGGAAGCGCGAGGCTGGCAGCGATTCTGGCAGCCCCGCGACCCGACAGCCGAGATGGCGCTTCTTTCGGTGCAGCCGAACCCGGACGAGGCCGTTCACGGGGTCGTCGTCTACGATCTCATCGACAACCTGCCGAGCCTCGACGAGCGCGAGGCGGGATACAATCGGCAGATCATCGATCCGCAGGCTTTGACGATCGAGAACCCGCCGCTCGCCGATATGTCGGTGTTCATCTACGAGGCGACGCCCGGCGCGAGCGATGCGGTGGAGCTTGGATCGGCCATCCTCCAGAGCTATCTCGATGCCGTGATGCAGGGCTTTCGCGAACTCTACGGCGACGACGGCCTGAAGCGGTTCGTCGAGCGCACGCAAGGGTTCGAGACGCGGCTCCTAAGGGACCGGTCGGCACCGCGTTATCCGCGCTCGGTCGCGTTGCAGGCGGATGAGGCGGAGCTCTTCGACAGTCTCGTCAGCGCCCGCGGTGTCGAGGCGATCGAGCTCAGCTCCAACGACTGAAAATCAGAACAAGGCGAGGCGTATTGCGATGAGCGAAAAGCTGTGGCGCATCTATCTTTCTGGCGAAATTCACACCGATTGGCGCGATGAGATCGCTCATGGCGTAAAGGCCGCGGATTTGCCGGTCTCTCTATCCGCGCCTGTCACCAATCACGCCGCTTCAGACGATTGCGGCGTGGCCATTCTCGGGCCGGAAGACGACAAGGGCTGGCACGACCGCAAGGGCGCGCTGATGAACTCGATCCGCACCAGGACGCTGATCGAGGAAGCCGACATCGTCGTCGTCCGTTTCGGAGACAAGTACAAGCAGTGGAACGCGGCCTTCGATGCGGGCATGGCCGCTGCGCTCGGCAAGAATCTGATCGTCATGCACCCGCCGGAACATGCCCATGCGCTGAAAGAGGTTTGCGCAGCCTCCAGCGCCGTCGTCGAGCGGCCCGATCAGGTCGTCGATATCCTTCGTTATGTCATCCGCGGCGAACTGAAGGGGTATTAGACCTTCTCGCGGGTGACAATTCGACCCGAAAATGCTTTAAGGCGCCTGAATCCGGTCGATTTATCCCCGTTAGGGATGGTCGAAGGGCTGACGCAGAGCCTGCCGAGCAACAATCTAAGAACAACAATGATGAGAATGGCCGGCCCGTCAGCCGACCGATGAGAGGTAACATCATGGGCGCGAATTGGTCACCGTCGAGCTGGCGCAACCTGCCGATCGAGCAGGTGCCGGATTATCCGGATCCGGACGCCGTGCGCGAAACCGAGAACCGCCTCAAGTCGTTTCCGCCGCTGGTTTTTGCCGGTGAGGCACGCAAACTGAAACAGAGCCTCGGCGAAGTCGCAAACGGCCGCGGTTTCCTGCTGCAGGGCGGCGATTGCGCCGAAAGCTTTGCCGAGCATGGCGCGGACAATATCCGCGACTTCTTCCGCGCCTTCCTGCAGATGTCCGTCGTGTTGACCTTCGCGGGCTCCAAGCCGGTGGTGAAAGTCGGCCGCATTGCCGGACAGTTCGCAAAGCCGCGTTCGTCGGGCAGCGAGACGAAGAACGGAAAGACGCTGCCGTCCTATCGCGGCGACATCATCAACGGCATCGACTTCGATGAAGTCTCGCGCATTCCGAACCCGGATCGGCAGATCGAGGCGTATCGCCAGTCGGCGGCGACGCTGAACCTGCTGCGCGCGTTCGCACAGGGCGGCTATGCCAATCTGGACAATGTTCACCAGTGGATGCTCGGCTTCGTGTCGGGAAGCCCGGAAGCTGCTCGCTACAGCCAGATCGCCGATCGCATTACCGAGACCATGGAGTTCATGCGCGCCATCGGCATCAGCGGCGAGAACTATCGTTCGCTGCGCGAGACCGATTTCTACACCAGCCACGAAGCGCTTCTGCTCGGCTACGAGGAAGCGCTGACCCGGCAGGATTCGACCTCGCGGGGCGGCGACTGGTACGCGACATCCGGCCATATGATCTGGATCGGCGATCGCACCCGCCAAGAAGATCACGCCCATGTGGAATATTGCAGCGGCATCAAGAACCCGATCGGTCTCAAATGCGGTCCGAGTATGGAGCCGGACGGCCTTCTGCGTCTGATCGACAAGCTGAACCCCGAGAACGAGGCGGGCCGTCTGACCCTCATCACGCGCTTCGGTCACGAGAAGGTGGAAAAGCATCTGCCCGCGCTGATCGACGCCGTAGAGAAGGAAGGCCGCACGGTGGTCTGGTCCTGCGACCCCATGCACGGCAACACGATCTCGCAGAACAGCTACAAGACGCGGCCCTTCGAGCGCATCCTGGCCGAGGTCGAGGCATTCTTCGCCGTTCACAACGCGAAGGGCACCCATCCCGGCGGCATCCATATCGAGATGACCGGCAAGGATGTGACGGAGTGCATCGGCGGAGCGCGGCCCGTGCTGCCTGAAAATCTCTCGGATCGCTATCACACCCATTGCGATCCGCGGCTCAACGCCAATCAGGCACTGGAACTCGCCTTCCTCGTTGCCGAACATCTGAAGTCGGATGCCGGCGAGGCACAGGTCAAGAAGCAGGCGGCCGAATAAGGCATCTGCCCAAAGCATGCTCCAAGAAGGCCCGGTTCGCCGGGCCTTTTTTCGTTTTGTGGCGCATAACCGCACGCCGACGCTCTCTCGATCTTATCCACGGTGCCCGCCGCCTGCGGCATAGTCGCAGGACTTGAAAGACGTGGGGCGCGCGGCTTCGGTCGAACCGTCAGGGAACAGGAGAGAGGGATGTCGGGAATGGTGGATGCGGTCCTCAAGAGGCGAGGGCGATGAGCGCGGAGCGGGCGTTTGCGCACGCGCGTGGTCAGGGTGTGGTCTGGTGGGCTCTGCGAACCTTTCCCGGCCTTCGCGGTGTGTTCGTCTTTTTGCGCGGCATCTGGCACTCGCTCTGCGAGCGTCTCGCCGAATGGCTGCTCACCCTCTGGCTTTTGAACTGGGGCATCGTGCTGGCCTATGGAGGCGCGGTCGATGCGCCCGTTGTGAAGGTTCTCGAACCGTGGGCGACTATCGAGAGCTGGGCGCTCTTCTGCCTCCTCGGCGGTGGTGGCCGTCTGGCGCTCCTGATCGTCAATGGTGGCTGGCGCAAGTCGCCGCATTTCCGCGTCCTCGCGGCGCTCGGGACGATTCCGCTCTGGGCAGCCTTTGCCTATGGCTTTCACCAATCCGGATCGATAGCGAGTGCGGCCGGAGCCTATTACGCCTGCATTTTCAGCGAACTCGTCAGCATGTATCGCGCAACCCGCGAAGCCGGCTGGAACGACGGGCGCGCAGCCCATCAGGGGAACCGAGGCTGATGGCGGTCGGCGAGATCATGGGCTATGTCGCGGCCGGCGTGACGGGGCTGATCGTCGTCATGCGTCTGATCGATACCTATTTCTCGGAGCGGCGGCGCGGCAAGCAGGCGGGCGACGACCAGATGAGCATGGCGCGGATCGCTGTGTTTCAGCCGAGCGCCGAGCAGTATCGTCACGCGACCTTCGAGCAGATCGTCGGCGAGATCCACGCGCGGATCGGCGAAATTCACCGGGTCGTCATGGCCGAAGACGAGGAGCGCAAGGCGATCGAGCGCGCCAAGCTCGCCGCCGACCTTGAGGAGCTCGAAGCGCTGAGGCGAAAGGAGCGCGAGCGGAAATAGCTTGCGGGCGCTCCGAGGAATTGCGCCCCCGTGTGGCGGAGAAGGGTGCAATCCGTTAAAGCGCTCCGCAATTGGACGACACGAAAGTCGGCAGGAAAGACGCAGCCGAGTGATGAGACAGCAGCCAACACATCAAGCCGGGCAGCGGCTGTACGGCGAGGACCAGCCGGTCTTCGCTGTCGCACCGATGATCGACTGGACGGATCGCCACTGCCGGTTTTTCCACCGGCAGCTGACGTCCCGCGCATTGCTCTATACCGAGATGGTCGTTGCCGACGCGATCATCCACGGTCCGCGTGAGAGGCTGCTGGACTATGATGCCGCCGAACATCCGCTGGCTCTGCAGATCGGTGGCTCCGATCCGGAAAAGCTGCACGCGGCGGTGACGGTCGCCAGGGACCGGGGCTATGACGAGTTCAACCTCAATGTCGGCTGCCCGTCGGATCGCGTTCAATCCGGCACGTTCGGCGCCTGTCTGATGCGCGAGCCCGAACGCGTCGGCGATGGTCTTGCGGCGATGAAGGCGGCGGCGGGCGATATTCCGGTTACCGTGAAGTGCCGACTCGGTGTCGACGATCAGGATATCGAGGAAGCGCTCGACCGGCTTGCGGACGAAGCGATCCGCGCTGGTGTGTCCGTCCTCTGGGTTCATGCCCGAAAGGCCTGGCTCGATGGGCTAAGCCCCAAGGAGAACCGCGATATCCCGCCGCTTGATTATGGCCGGGTCGGCCGGCTCAAGGCGCGGCTTGGCGATGTCTTCGTGGGTCTTAACGGGGGATTGAAGACGGTCGAGGCCGCACGCGATGCAGTGTCCGCTCTCGGCCTGAACGGCATGATGATGGGGCGCGCTGCCTATCAGACGCCGGATGTGCTGACCAGGGTCGACCACCTCGTATACGGCGAGGCCGAAAGCAGCACCGACTATGCCGCCCTTATCGCGGCGATGGAAGGCTACGCTGCCGGCCATATCGAGCGCGGTGGCCGGCTCAATCATGTCACGCGCCACATGGTGGGGCTGTTCAATGGCATGCCCGGCGCCCGGCGCTGGCGGCAGGTGCTATCGACCGAGACGACCAAGCCCGGCGCGTTACCGACGATCATTGGCAAGGCGTTTTCCCATGTTCGCCTCGACGCGAGCCAGGAAGCGGCCTAAGCAGAGCGAAGCGCACTGCGCTTTCATCGCGACCAATCATCACCGCCGGGCTGTTCCTCTCCTGACCATGCTGACCCACATCGATTTTCAGAGCATGGCCATCGTCATCGGCGCGCTCGTCCTTGCCGCAGGGCTGGCCGGATTTCTCGCCGGGCTTTTCGGGATTGGCGGCGGTGCAATCTACGTACCGGTGCTCTATCAGCTCTACCAGTGGCTGGAGGTGTCCGAGGGCGTCGCCATGCATCTTGCCGTCGGCACATCGATTGCGATCATCGTGCCGACCTCCGTTCGCTCGCTCTATGCCCATCTCAGCCGGGACGCCGTGGACCGAAAGCTCTTGAAGGAGTGGTGTATCGCGGTGCCGGCCGGCTCGATCGCGGGTGCGTTTCTCGCGGCAAGCGCGTCCTCCGTCACCCTGCGCGCGATCTTTGCGGTGCTTGCGTTCGCCATCTCGCTGAAACTGTTGTTCGGCCGGATCACATGGAAGCTTGGCGACGATCTGCCGGGATTGGCCGGGCGGTCCGTGACCGGGGTTCTGATCGGATTTTTCTCGGCGCTGATCGGCATTGGCGGCGGCGTTCTGAACAACACGTTCATGACGCTTTACAACCGTCCGATGATTCAGGCTGTGGCAACCAGCGCCGGTGTCGGCGCCCTGATCGCGATTCCCGGCGTCGCAACCTACATTTTCAGTGGCCTCGGCGACCCGCTGCTTCCGCCCTTCAGTCTCGGCTATGTGAGCCTCACGACCCTTGCCGTGGTCGCGCCCATGTCGCTCATCGCCGTTCCATTCGGCGCGACGCTTGCGCACAAGCTTCCGCGCCGCACGTTGGAAATCGGGTTCGGTATCTTTCTCATCGTCGTCGCCGTGCGGTTCGCGATCAGCCTGTCTTAGTGAGACGGATCGACGGCCGATCAATCCGTCATGATCAGCCGGTCGCCGCGAAAGTCGTATGAGGTGAGCGTATCGAGAAAGCTCATCCCCAGGAGCACCGTGCCAAGCCCGTCGCTATCGGTCACGGCCGCGCGGACATTGCGGCGCTCGATATCGCCGACCGCCACGGTCTCGAGGAAGATCGGTGCCGAGCGGGCAAGCCCGTTCGCCGTCTGCACATAATCGCTAAAAGAAAGGCTGTCGGTATCGATGCCAAGCGAGTCGGCTGTCGGTCGATCCATCGCGATCACGGAGGCTCCGGTATCGACCATGAAGGAGACAGCTTCGCCGTCGATCGTGCCGTTCAGGTGGAAATGCCCGTCCCTTCCGCGGGTCGCCATATACTGCTGATTCTCGCCATCTGAGGAGAGCGAAACGACGCTGCCGGGCATCAGCACCGCCATCATCCGGTCCTTGATCGCCAGAAATTCCGGCGCGAATGCATAAGCGGCGATGACGACGAGAAAAACTCCGGCCCAGACGAGCGCATGGCGAAGCGCCTGGCCCAGCCGAATGCCGCCGAAGAGGATCAGACCGGCGCCGACCGCAATGCCAATGGTCCCGTAATAGACAAGTCCGGCGAACTGGCCCTCCGGCAGGCCGGCGATGATGCCATCCCTGTTGGTGAGAAGGGCGAGGAGCGCGATGCCGAGGATCGCCAGGATAACCCAGATGAGCTTACCGTTACGCATCGCTGGTGGCCTTGATTCCGAAGGGTTTCATGCCAGCCTGCCGCATGCGCTCCGGGAGGATCTCGATCAAGGACAGCCGATCGTCGCGCGAGAGCGCCGCCCATGCGCCGATCTCATCGCCGGTGCGGCCGCAACCCCGGCATAGCCCGGTCTTCGGATGGAGCTGGCAGATCCCGTTACAGGGCGTTTCGATCATCGATGTCCTTTTACGCGGATCTAGACATAGGCGTCGTGGTTGCGCTGGATATGGTCGGTCGGGCGCTTTTGCTCAAGACAGGGCGTTCAGCGCGCGGAGCGTTGCGTCGCTATCGCCCGTTGAGTTGAGCGTTCAAAGATCAGACGAGATCGAAAGCGGGCAGCACTTCCAGAACGCGAGAATGGGGAAATACGGCGATCACTTCGGTGCCCTTGCCCTCGCGCGAGGACAGCTCGAACTGGCCGTCATGCAGCTTGACGAGCGCCTGAACGATCGGCAGGCCGAGACCGGTGCCCTGTTCGGCGCTCTTGATGGCGTTGGAACCCTGACCGAACGATGCAAGAACCGTGGGGATCTCGTCTTCCGGAATGCCGGCGCCGTTGTCGCTGACGCCGACATATTGTCCGCCGCCGGCGGTCCAGCCGACGCGCAGGACGATCTCGCCGCCCTTCGGGGTGAATTTGACGGCGTTGGACAAAAGGTTGAGCACGACCTGGCGCAGCGCGCGCTCGTCGCCCCAGAGAGCGGGAAGATTGTCCTCGAACTGCATCTGCAGCGATATCCGCTTGTCTTCCGCGCGCAAACGCACGGTCGATGCACAGTCGGCCGCGATGCTGGCCAGATGGACCGCCTCCTCGTTGAGGGCGTAGTGGCCGGCCTCGACCCGCGACAGGTCGAGTATCTCGTTGATGACGCCGAGAAGGTGCTGCCCGGAGGAGTGGATGTCCGTCAGATATTCCTTGTAGTTCGGGCTACCGAGCGGCCCGAAGATCTCGTTCATCATCACTTCCGAAAAGCCGAGAATCGCGTTGAGCGGCGTGCGCAGCTCGTGGCTCATCGTCGCGAGAAATTGCGACTTCGCGCGGTTGGCGTCTTCGGCCCTGCGGCGCGCCTCGTCGGAGAGGACGCGTGAGCGTTCGAGTTCGCCGATGAGTTCGTCCTTTTCCGCCTGGTGACGGACCCGGGCCACCGCCCCCCGCCGCAAGGCTTCGGCCACGAAGGCGAAAAACGGGACGGCACCGATGACGATGCCCTGCATGGCCGAGCTCATCGGATCCGGGTTGCCATAGACCTCCACGCTGAGGCCGACGACCAGCGGCGCGAAGGCGATCGGCACCACAAAGCGCAGGGTGGACGAGATCATGGCCGTCATGGCGATCGCAAGAATCAGCGCGGCGAAATGAAAGAGTTCGAACCGAATCTGCGTGCAGTCCTGGCATTGCAGGAAGGCGAGGGAGGACCAGCACAGACCGACGACGCTATGACCCACGGTGAAAGGGATCGCGCTGGGGTTCGGGGGGGCTTTTGCCGCACCATCCGGCCCGTGCGCCGCCGCGTCCGCGCGTCGGGCAAGATAGAGGATGAACAGATAGGCGCTGAGCGTTGCCATCGTCCATGCCGCAGCGACGGTGAGCCCGGTGAAGATCGACAAGCCGAAGCCCGCGAGCAGCACCGGCGCGGGCAGGATGATCGAAGCCGCGCGAAGCTGGGAGGCATGCTGAACGATGAGTTCGGCTTCGATGAAGGAGGTGGCCTTGCGTCCGCGCCGCTTGAGATTCTGCCGCGCCGACTGCACTGCCTTCGACCCGCCGTGCTTTGAGCGCGGCGCGCGACGCCGTCCGGCATCGGTTCTGTCTTCGAAGGGGGAAAGGGCAAGTGACATCAGATCGGGGACAGGTCCGGAACGCGGGAACATCAGAACGAGGGCTTGTCTTCCCGAAGAATGAACAAAATGCCTTAATGAACCGCGAACATGGCGAGACGACCATGACGCAAGGCAGAGCACCGGAGAGGAAAGACCAGCCATGAAACTGTTCGACGGAGGGCGTGCGCCCAATCCACGGCGCACCCGGATCTTTCTTGCCGAAAAGGGTATCGAGGTGCCGCTGGTGCCGGTCGATATGGCTGAGGGAGAACATCTCGGCGAGGAGATCGCGAAGCGAAACCGGTTGAAACGCCTGCCGGTGCTGGAACTCGACGACGGCACGATCATCACCGAGTCGATCGCGATCTGTCGCTATTTCGAGGCGCTCCATCCCGATCCGCCGCTTTTCGGGAGAACGCCCGTCGAGATCGCCAAGGTCGAGATGTGGCAGCGCCGCGCCGAACTCGAACTCTATCAGGCTGTCGCAGCTGTCTTCCGGCACGGACATCCCGGCATGGCGAAGGCGGAGCCCGTTCAGGTGAAGGAATGGGCCGAACTCAATCGAACCCGCGCGATCGACGCCCTTGGAATGTTCGAGGAACAGCTCGGCGAGCAGCCCTTCGTGGCGGGCGAACATATCTCTGTCGCCGATATCACCGTCTTCATCACCGTCGGGTTCATGAAGCCCGCCAAGCTCGAAGTGCCGGACGATTTCAAGAATCTCCGTCGCTGGTATGGGGAGTTCGAAAAGCGGCCAAGCGCATCCGCCTGATCTGTCATGGCAGAGCATAGGATGGGGGCGGAAAGCGCCGAGGACCTCCAGCGAACGATCGAAGGCTGTCGCATCTGCGCCGAAAATCCGATCGGGGAACCGCTTCCGATCGAGCCAAACCCGGTTCTCGCGCTGTCGGATCGGGCCCGAATCCTCGTTGCGGGGCAAGCGCCCGGCAATCTGGCGGACAAGACCTCGAAACCGTTTAACGATCCGTCCGGTGTTCGGCTGCGCGACTGGATGGGTGTCGGTCCGGAGATTTTCTACGACCGTTCGAAGATCGCGATCCTGCCCATGGGCTTCTGCTTTCCGGGCTACGATGCCAAGGGCGGCGACAAGGCGCCCCGCAAGGAGTGCCGGCTCACCTGGCATGACCGAGCCATGACGGCGATGCCGCAGATCGAACTGGTTCTGGCGATCGGGGCCTATGCCCAGAGCTTCCACATCGAAGAGGGGCGGGGGCGAACGCTGACGGAAACGGTTCTGAACTGGCGCGATATTCTCGCAGGCGGTGGGCGCTACGCGCCGGTGATCCCGCTGCCGCACCCGTCCTGGCGCAACAATGGCTGGCTGCGGAAGAACCCTTGGTTCGCCGAGGAGCTTTTGCCGGAGCTTCGGGCGAGGGTGGGAAAGGCCGTCTTAGCTACGGCGTGATGCGGGTGGTTGGCGCAAGGAGCGATCGGCTGACCGCAGAGGCTTATTCGATTTGTCGGTGATTGTGCGTCGCATTTCTGCTGGCTTTAGTCTCTCCAACGGAGGTGCCTAAAACCGGCTTTAGGTCGCAAAGGCCGCGAATTTCCATCAAGCCGTTAGAAGCAATGCGGTTTCTTCGGCTGAAACGGCATCGGTAAACGGCATCGGCAGATGGCTGCGTTGGGCGGAAACCGGTCATTCACGAAAGCCTCGAACAACGGCGGTTATGCGAAACGAAGCGGATTTTTCTGAATATTTTGGAATTTCGATGAATATTCCCGGCAGAGGTGTTTCCATGCATGTCGTTTTGTGGCGCCGCCTCGATGTGGAGGGTCATGATGCCTGCCGTTATCTCAATACGAGTGACGGTTGGGCGGTCGAGGGCACGGCCGTCTTCGAACACGCAGGCACTGCCGCCTGCCTGACGTATCGTCTGCTCTGCGATAGGGAATGGAGGAGCAGAAGCGCCGCTGTTTCAGGATGGATTGGGGAACGCCGTTTCGAACTGGCTCTAGAACGGGAAAACGAAGCCGAATGGCGCATCAACGGACTACTCGACACGAGTATGACGGGATTGAACGACATCGACCTCGGCTTTACTCCCGCTAGCAATACCAACGCTATCCGGAGACTTGAACTTTCCGAAGGTTCGAAGGCGGAGTCAGTTGCCGTATGGCTAGACACGGAGGACTGGATCGTGAAGCGGCTGCCTCAAAGCTACAACTGCACCGGAGCGCGTACCTTCGACTATGCCTCGCCGCGGCATGATTATCACGCAACGCTCCTTATCGACGATTTCGGTGCCGTGATCGATTATCCCCATCTATGGACCAGAGAAAGCCGAGACTGATCGCCCAACCTTGCGTGCAACGAAATGAAGCGCTCAAGGTGGCCATTCGCTGCGCGATGCTCGAACGTCTTGGTTTGGTCGTTCCAGGCCACTGGTCTGATCCTACAGTTCAAAGCCGGCATGGCGGAGCTCGGAGATCAGAACTCTTCCCAATTGTCTTTGAGCGCCGCGAGTGCGGCGTTGCCCTGTGCGACCGGCTTGACTTGAATGTTCCGGCGCGCGGCAGCCGCCCCATCGCTAGCTGGTCGGGCGAGGCTGGCGCTGCGCGCTACAGATTTCGTGTCCGAACGGGAAGGGTGTCCGCTTCCTGCAGCTTTGAACGCGGCCACGAGACCACCCAGCTGCTCCGTCTCGGCCGACAGCGATTGCGCCGCTGCCGTCGTCTCTTCCACCATGGCGGCGTTCTGCTGGGTCACCTTGTCCATCTGGTCAGCCGCCATCGAAACCTCGCGCAAGCTGACCGCCTGATCGCGCGACGCATCCGCTATCTGCGCGATGGCCTGCGCCACCGCGCCAACCTGCTCTGTGATCAATTCGAGACTACGGCCCGATGCCGAGACCAGATCAACGCCCGAGCGAACCCGGTTGCCCGACATTTCGATGAGCGCCTTGATTTCCTTCGCTGCTTCCGTCGATCGCTGTGCGAGGCCTCGGACTTCTTGAGCCACCACCGCGAACCCTTGGCCGGCCTCACCGGCACGCGCTGCTTCCACACCGGCATTCAGCGCCAGAAGGTTCGTTTGGAAAGCAATCTCGTCGATCAGCGAAATGATGTTGCCGACCTGGGTGGACGACTGCTCGATCTCAGCCATTGCTTGGGCGGCCTGCGTCACGATCTCGCTGCCCTGCGATGCTTCGCGGCAGGCGAGTGAGGCCGACTGGCGGGCGGCATCCGCGCGCTGGGCGGTGTCACCGACGCCCTGCGTCACCTGCCCCAGCGCTGCTACGGTTTGTTCGAGGCTGGCTGCTTGCTGTTCGGTTCGCTGGGACAGATCGCCGGCCGCGTCGGTAATCTCGGTGAGGCCCGAGCGCATGGCAATGACCGCAGAAACCACGTGACCGATGGTCGTCTCGAGCTGAGCGACCGCACCGTTGAACTGGGCACGGATCGGCTCGAACTCGGGCGCCAATTCGCCGTTCATACGAACCGTCAGATCGCCGGAAGCAAGGCGAGTGAAACCTGCCTCTACGTTACTCACAAATGCGCGCAGATCCTCGGCCTTCGCATGATCGAGGGCAGATTGGCGTTCTCGACTCGTCGCCTGAGCCGTTCGGATCGATTCCGCCTCGGCGTCGAGCCGACGGTTCTCGATGGCTGCGGCCTTGAAGACCTGAACGGCCTCTGCCATCGCACCGATCTCATCCTGCCGCCCGAGACCGGTCACGGACACGTCGAGACGACCCGAAGCAAGGTCCCGCATGACCGCGGTCATCGATACGATCGGTCGCGCGATCGAGCGTCTTTGCCAGAACCATGCGAGGGTCATCACGGCGGTGGCGACGGCAATGCCCGAAACCAGCCATATCAGCGCCAGCTCGTATGCGGCCTCCTGCGCAGCATTTGCGTCATCCGACAAGACGTCGAGCTCCGCGATCGTCCCGCTGATGTCGGCCAAAACGGCGCTGAATGCCTGGAACGCCTCTTCCGACGTCACAATCGCCAACGCTTCATCCGCGCGGACCGGATCGAGAGCAAGTTGGATTGCAGGTTCGCCGAACGTCTCCTGCCAGTCTTTCAACGCCCCGGCTGTTGCATCGATCATGCGCACGACATCGGGATGGGAGGCGGCCAATTGCCGAGCGCTTTCGACCTGCGCGTCGATATCGTCACTCGTCGCTTGAAATATGTCCGCAAAACGGGCCTGACGAAACAGCATCGCGCCACGAACCAGGGCGTTCTGATCGTTCAGGCTGCTTCGGACCCGTTCCATGGCGACGACTGTGCCATTCATCCTGTCACTCTCGACGGCGCTGTTTCGGGAGTTCATCTGCTCCAGGAAAACGAGCGACGATGCTCCGATCAGCACCAGCAGGCAGGCAATGGATGCGGCAGCGATCTTTCTGGAGATCGACAGATCGTTCAGCATGGATGGAAGGCCCTCGGCACCACGAATTCCGGAAAAATCGCTCGAAAACATCAACGAAATCTGAACTTCTGGCATGGATTCCAGAATGCCAATCAAGTAGATCGACGTTCGAAGGTTGCGGGCACGGCGGCGTTCGCGAGCAGGTGCGGGTGGACCCTTGGGACTGCACCCGATCCATCCCGGTTGTTTGATCCATGCTCATTTCGCCAGTGACTGGTCAGGCCAAGAAGACACTTCGCCTTCGCTTTCACCGGCCACAGGCGGCGCGAGGCCCGAAGCGCGTCCGGATCGCCGTTGTCTCCCGGAAATTCTCAGCGCGAAGACGGAACCGAGCGACGATGCCGTTGTGCGACCGGCGGGAACGGACAGCGTGCAAGATGCCCGATCAACCGAGAGAGAAATTCGCTCGGCAAGCAGATCTCGGGAGAAACCGTTTGACGCCCGTGCGTTTAGCGCTTAACTTTTGCGTTATGACAAACACGACCATTATCGTACTTGTAGGAAGGCGCACACGACCGGCAGCGTAGCTGCCAGGCGAATGCCACGTGTGCGCGAAGACCAAGGGCCCTCCGGAGGCCCTTTTTTTATGCTTGGAATTCGGCGAACGGTATGCCGATGAGAGAAGAGATCGAGCAGGACATGGATACGATGAGCAATGAGAGCATCGAAGCGGACGGCAGGCGCGAAATGACCGGCGCCGAAATGGTTGTCCAGGCGCTGAAGGACAACGGCGTCAAGGACCTCTTCGGCTATCCCGGCGGCGCGGTGCTGCCGATCTATGACGAAATCTTCCAGCAGACCGATGTCCGCCACATCCTCGTGCGCCACGAGCAGGGCGCGGGTCACGCCGCCGAAGGCTATGCGCGCTCGACCGGCAAGCCAGGCGTGATGCTGGTGACGTCCGGTCCCGGCGCGACGAATGCCGTGACCGCGCTGCAGGACGCCCTGATGGATTCGATCCCGCTCGTCTGCATCACCGGACAGGTTCCGACGACGCTGATCGGCTCCGACGCCTTTCAGGAATGCGACACGGTGGGCATTACGCGGCCCTGCACCAAGCACAACTGGCTGGTGAAGGACGTCAACGACCTGGCGCGCGTGCTGCACGAAGCCTTCCATGTCGCAACGACCGGGCGGCCGGGGCCCGTGGTCGTCGACGTGCCGAAGGACGTTCAGTTCGCGACCGGCTTCTATACGCCGCCGCCGCCAGACCAGACCCACGAGAGCTACCGGCCGAAGATGAGCGCCGAGGACGAGAAGATCCGCGCCGCCGTCGAGCTCATCGCTGCGGCCAAGCGTCCGATTTTCTACACCGGAGGTGGCGTCGTGAACTCGGGTCCGGAAGCGGCCGAGCTCCTGACGAAGCTCGTCAGCAAGACGGGTATCCCGATTACTTCGACCCTGATGGGGCTCGGTGCCTATCCTGCATCGGGAAAGAGCTGGCTCGGCATGCTTGGCATGCACGGCACCTACGAGGCCAATCTTGCAATGCACGACTGCGATCTGATGATCGCGATCGGTGCGCGGTTCGACGACCGCATCACGGGCCGCCTCAACGCGTTCTCGCCGAACTCGCGCAAGATCCAGATCGACATCGATCCTTCATCGATCAACAAGAACGTAAGGGTCGATTTGCCGATTATCGGCGACGTGACTCACGTCCTGCGCGACCTCGTCGCCGCATGGGACGAGACCGGCGCGAAGAGCGACAAGGCCGCGTTGCATGACTGGTGGACGCAGATCGAGAAGTGGAAGGCGCGCGACTGCCTCGCCTATTCGCCGAACGACGACGTCATCATGCCGCAATACGCGGTGCAGCGGCTGTATGAGCTGACCAAGGATCGAGAGACCTACGTGTCGACCGAAGTCGGTCAGCATCAGATGTGGGCGGCTCAGTTCTACGGCTTCGAGAAGCCGAACCGGTGGCTGACCTCGGGCGGCCTCGGCACCATGGGCTATGGCCTGCCGGCGGCGATCGGTGCGGCGATCGCCCATCCGGACGCGCTTTCGGTCTGCATCGCGGGCGATGCCTCGGTGTTGATGAACATGCAGGAGATGTCGACGGCCGTACAGCACAATGCACGGATCAAGATCTTCATTCTCAACAACCAGTATATGGGCATGGTGCGCCAGTGGCAGCAGCTGCTCCATGGTAACCGGTTGTCGAACTCTTACACGGAGGCCTTGCCGGACTTTGTGAAGCTCGCCGAAGCTTATGGCGGCCATGGCATTCGCTGCCAGAAGCCCGGCGATCTCGACGATGCGATCCAGGAGATGCTGGACTATGACGGTCCGGTTCTCTTCGACTGCCGCGTCGCCAATCTTACCAACTGCTTCCCGATGATCCCGTCGGGCAAGGCGCACAACGAGATTCTTCTGCCGGACGAAGCGACGGACGAAGCGGTCGCCAACGCGATCGATGCCAAGGGCCGGGCGCTGGTCTGAGCGTCTGTGCAATCTGAAAAACGAAAATGGGCGCCACGAGCGCCCATTTTCACGTTCGGCATAAGTTCGAGACGTCTTCAGTTCGCGCGAACGAAGCGGGCTGCCTGACCATCCGACCTGACTTCCAGGGCGAAGGGCACCGAAGCGCTGTCCGTGCCCTCGAAGATGAAATAGCTCGTATAGTTCTCGCGGGTCGAGAGGATTACGCGATCCACCGAGTGGTCTGGCAGAAGTGCTGTGGCGATACGCTCGACCTGATTTGGAACCTGTTCCGGCTCGATCTGTCGATCCACGCTGACGATCTGACCATCCGCTTCGACCGCGATCGAAACCGGAATCCCGCCTGGACCCTCGCCGCGCAATGCGAAGAGCTTGCCGCTCTCTTCATCGCGAACGGAGACGGAGCGGAAATCGATGCCGGGCAGGGCAAGCCGGGCGCTTGCAATCACATTCGCCGGAACCGCGATCCTGTCATCTGCCGGGGGGGCGCTGTTCTGCTGCCCGGTAGAGGGCGCCGGAGACACGGCCGCCATCTGATCCCCGTTCTCATCCGGCGCCTGATCTGTCCCGGCTTCGGTCATCGATCCGCTGTCGGGCGTATCGCTCTTTGCATTTGCCGATTGGGCGGTCGCCGCCGACATCTGCTGTTCCAGCGTGCCCGGTCCGCTTTGCGACGGTGCGCCAGACGAGCCGTTCCCTGCAGTGGCGGCAGCCATCTGCTCTTCGAGAGTTCCGGGTCCTGACTTCGAAGGAACGCCAGTTGTTTCGAGAGAAGCGCTCATGTTCTCTGAGGTCGATGTCGCCTCGCTTTCATCCGAGGCGTCGGCGGTGTCTTCAGTGTCTGCCGATCGGGCGGTCGCCGCCGACATCTGCTGTTCCAGCGTGCCCGGTCCGCTTTGCGACGGAGCGCCAGACGAGCCGTTCCCTGCAGTCGCGGCAGCCATCTGCTCTGCGAGCGTTCCGGGTCCTGACTTCGAGGGAACGCCAGTTGTTTCGAGAGAAGGGCTCATGTTCTCTGAGGTCGATGTCGCCTCGCTTTCGTCCGAGGCGTCGGCGGTGTCTTCAGTGTCTGCCGATCGGGCGGTCGCCGCCGACATCTGCTGTGCCAGCGTGCCCGGTCCGCTTTGCGACGGAGCGCCAGACGAGCCGTTTCCTGCAGCGGCGGCAGCCATCTGCTCCTCGAGCGTTCCGGGTCCTGACTTCGAGGGCGCACCCATGGCCTGCGGCGCGGCATCCGGTTCTTCTGGGGACGTTTCGCCCTCGGCGCTCTTCTTGCTGCCGCCGTCGCCGCTTTCAGATGACGTCATCTCGCCGGCGGCTGGTTCGGTCTCTGCCTCGCCGTCTGCGCCAGGCGCCTGGGATGCGGCCGCCATCTGTTGCGAGAGGCTACCGGGGCCGGTTTCCGTCACCGCGCTCTGCGGTTTTGACACCACCGGAGCCTCGTTTGTCGTGCCGGTGCTTTGATCGACCGTCGCCATGGAGGGGATGTCGTCCGGCATTTGGTTCTGCGGCTCTTCGGCAAAACTCTCCGCGGTGACATCGTCGCTCGCGGTCCCGGCGCCGGTCTCGTTTTCGGTGGCTTTGTCTGTTTCGAGGGCCGCTGGCGGCTCGTCCAGATCCGGCGAGCCTTCTTTCAGATCATCGGCGGTTTCTTCGGCGGAATTTTCGATCTGGGTCTCGGTCGATGCGGCGTTTTCGCTCTCCTGCGAGGACGCGGCGTCATTAGGCGCGTCCTTAGCACCCGCGTTTTCGTTTCCTTGCTCGTCGGAAGAGCTGATGCCGGCCATGTTTCGGCCGATTTGCATCTCGCCGCTGATCATGGCGCCGGCTGTATTGGCTGCGCTTTGCGTCGCCTGCTCGGACGCGGTTGGCGACGTGACGAGGCCGGCGGCTTCCGCTGGAACGGCAACGAGAGCCCCGTTCTGGCAGGTCAGGCTATAGCGACCCGGCGCGCCTTCGACGGAAATCAGAAGCTCGATTCCAGAGGCGTTCGGTACGCTCGTGCATTGCCGGGCAGTCTCCTGCGCCCAGCTCTGTTGAGGAAGAATGGCGAGGGCCGTGCCCGCTGCGATCATGGACGTCCATGATTTCATGACTGTCTCCTACCCGCTCAGTCTCGTGCTCAAGTCTTGAATGTAGAAGATGACAAGTCCGGCAAGCTCGACAAGGTCGAGGCCCGGTCTTTCCTTTCGTGCGTTGATCGCTATGGTGCGCCAGCCGTCATTCCAAACGCGTCAGAGTCTTTCAATGTCACAGCCCGTCCAGCCGCCTGCTTCGGCTTATTTCATCACGCCGGAACAAGAAGAAACGCAGACGCGGACCTTGTCTGTCATCGTCGACAACGAGCCGGGTGTTCTTGCGCGCGTGATCGGTCTTTTCTCCGGGCGCGGCTATAATATCGAGAGCCTGACGGTGTCGGAGACCGAACACGAGCGGCATCTGTCGCGCATCACCGTCGTCACGCGCGGCTTTCCCCATGTCATCGAGCAGCTCAAGAGCCAGCTCGACCGTATCGTGCCGGTTCATCGGGTGATCGATCTGACCCAGGGCGGCGCCGGCAGCGAGGCCACCAAGCCGATCCAGCGTGAGCTTGCGATCGTCAAGGTTGCTGGCAAGGGCGACAAGCGCGTGGAAGCGCTTCGCCTCGCCGATATTTTCCGCGCCCGCGTGGTGGATTCCTCGATCGAGCATTTCGTGTTCGAGATCGTCGGACGTCCGTCGAAGATTGATCGCTTTGTCGGTATCATGGAGCCTCTTGGGCTGGTCGAGATCTGCCGGACGGGCGTCGCCGCCCTGTCGCGGGGACCAAGCGGCGACTGATTGACTGGGTGCCCGACCGCGTTTGGCCGGGCTTCTTATCAAAGCCCGCCTGGCGCTCGAGACCGAAGTGTCATTGCGCGGGCAGGGCGCCGAAGCGAATGCGCATCCGGCGGTTCGCCTTGCCCTTCTTCTCGATCTTGCCGATGTGAATCTCGCCCACTTCTCCGGTCTCGGACACATGGGTGCCGCCACACGGCTGAGCATCGATTGCCGAATTTGCGCCGATGCAGACGAGCCGGATGAAACCTGCGCCGCGCGGCGGCTTCACATTCGCCGATTTGACGAGGCCCGGATTGGCGTCGAGCTCCGCTTCCGTGATTGTCTCGGTGAATACGGGATGATTGGCGGTGACGAGTTCCATCAGCGATGCGGAGATCGCCTGCTTGTCTGCCGCCGCATCCGGCCAGTCGAAATCGACACGGCTTTCTTCCTCACCGACGGCCGCGCCGGTGATGGGGTAGGGGCAGACGACCGAGAGGAGATGGCAGGCCGTATGCATCCGCATCAGCCTGTAGCGGCGCTTCCAGTCGATATGGAGCGTCAGTGTTTCACCGGGCTCGGGTAGCGCCGAACCGTCCTTGGCGACCATCACGACATCGCACTTGTCCGGCGAATAGGCCGTCTCGACGATCTCGATCTTCGAACCGTCCGCGCGCTCCACGAAGCCTGTGTCGCCGGGCTGGCCGCCGCCGGTCGCAAAGAAGTTCGTGCGCTCGAAGACGAGCCCGCGCTCGCCCTCGATCCGCACGAGCCTTGCCTCCATGGTCGAGAGATAGGCGTCGTCCTGATAGACGCGTTCGGTGTGGCCGAAGATTTGGCTTTCGGTCTGCGCCATGTGTCAGTCGGCTTCCTCGAACGGCACGTCGAAGTCCGGCGTCTTGCCGATCCAGTCCGGCACCGGAAGGCCCTTCTCCTTCAGGAATGCCGGATTGAACATCTTCGACTGGTAGCGATTGCCGTAGTCGCAAAGGATCGTCACGATGGTATGGCCGGGCCCCATCTCCTTGGCGAGACGGATCGCCCCGGCGATGTTGATGCCCGACGATCCACCAAGGCACAGGCCTTCGCGGTTCACCAGATCGAAGACGATCTTCAATGCCTCCGCATCGGGGATCTGGAAGGCGAAGTCCGGCTCGAATCCTTCGAGGTTCGCGGTGATGCGCCCCTGGCCGATGCCTTCTGTGATGGAGGAGCCCTCGGACTTCATCTCGCCGTGGGTATAGTAGTTGTAGAGCGCAGCGCCCATCGGATCGGCGATACCGATCTTGATATGACCGGAATGCCGCTTGAGGCCGAGCGCCGTGCCGGCAAGTGTGCCCCCTGTGCCCACGGCGCAGATGAAGCCATCGATCTCGCCGCCGGTGTCGTGCCAGATCTCTTCGGCGGTGGTGACCACATGGCCGTCGCGGTTTGCAAGATTGTCGAACTGATTCGCCCAGATCGCGCCCGTCGGGTGAGTCTGCGCAATCTTCTCGGCCAATCGGCCGGACACCTTCACGTAGTTGTTGGGATTCTTGTAAGGCACCGCTGGCACCTCGACCAGTTCGGCCCCCATCAGGCGCAGGGCGTCCTTCTTTTCCTCGCTCTGGGTCTCGGGAATGACGATGACCGTGCGATAGCCCAGTGCGTTCGCCACGAGGGACAGGCCGATGCCTGTGTTGCCCGCTGTTCCCTCGACGATGATGCCGCCCGGTTCGAGCAGCCCTTTCTCTTCCGCGTCGCGAATGATGAAGAGGCCGGCCCGGTCTTTCACGGACTGGCCTGGATTGAGGAATTCGGCTTTTCCGTAGATCTCGCAGCCCGTCTCTTCCGAGGCTTGGTTGAGTCGGATCAGCGGTGTGTTGCCGATGGCATCGAGAATGGAATTATAGCGTGACATGGCTCGCTTCGGCTTTGTGGGCGCCTTGATGGACGATGCGCCGACGCTTTCGAGGCGCGAAGCGTCAGCGCATCAAGACCGTGGATGGTTTCACGAATCTAGTGCGAGGAGGGTTACGTGCGAGCCTCCGGCAAGGCAAGTCTGCCAAAGGGAGTGAGGCTGATACGAGAGCTTGGCCGATTTGCGCTATGCTCTCGTCTCAAAGCCCGCGCGGCGCGGGCGCTCCTTTGAAATCCGCGATCGCGAAACCATCGAGCGGGTTTGCAAGAGGCGCAGATGGGTCTTCACCGGCCGGCGCTGTCGCACGGACTTCGTATGACGCAGTTAGCTATCGTGACGATTGGGGCGCGATGGAAACTGTTTAAAGTCACAGCGCATGTTTAATTCCGGGGGCTCGAGCGCCAAACGCTTGTTTTGCAGGGAACCCGGAGGTATAAGCGCCACGCCCGGCGATGGAGGACCGCATGAGTGAAACCGTTGATCTTGCAAGTGTTCTGACGGACGATGGTTCGTTCATGAACGATCGCCAGAGAGAGTATTTCAGGCGGAAGCTCAAGGCCTGGAAGGCCGACATCCTTCGCGAGTCGAAGGAGACGCTTGAAGCCTTGGCAAATGAGAGCCCGAACCAGGCCGATGCGGCCGATCGGGCATCGTCCGAGACCGATCGCTCGATTGAATTGCGGGCGCGTGACCGGCAGCGCAAGCTGGTGGCAAAGATCGATGCCGCTCTCGAGCGCATCGAAGATGGCACCTACGGCTATTGCGAAGAGACGGGCGAGCCGATCAATCTGAAGCGCCTCGATGCCCGGCCGATCGCGACCCTTTCGCTGGAAGCCCAGGAACGGCACGAGCGCCGCGAAAAGATCTATCGGGACGACTGAGACCGGCCTCGCCGTTCGAAGCTGATCCAGCCAGGGCTTTCAACGGTCAGATCCTTCATCGTGCCGTGAGCCGAACCTCGGAGCTTCGGCAGACTTGACGACGACGTGAGTCGGCATCCAACCCTTTCGGTTCGTCGTTGCAAGCGGACCTTTGGCAAGCCGCTTGAGTCTTGCTTCTATGCCGGGCGTTTTCATTGCTCCGGTATCGGACACCCCAATATCTCATTGGCACTCCGTTATAGCGAAGCGCCGGTACAGGTTTGTCTGTCAGTCTCTTTCCTGCTTTTCCCTGTCGGGACTGCGCGTTTGACGACTCTCGTCATCCATCGCGCTTTTCACGCAGCACTCCACGACGACATCACTCGCGCCTCCGATCAGCAGCAGATGTTCCTCGCCGTCGCGTCTGACGAGTACGAGGCGGCGGCGATCGCCGATGTTGACGGCCTCGATCACCGCCAGGCGCGGCGCCTGTCCCCTAAAGGCCATTGCGCCGCCGGTGCCTCCCGTCATGGTCTTGATCAACCAGAGGCTGACGACGGCGATCAGGCAGACGAGCGCTGCGACGAAGACGACCCACAGGATGGGACCAAATGTCTCTCCTGTGATCGCAGCGAACCAGTCGGGCATCGGCTTTTCCAATCGAACGAATTTGCACGTTTCAGTTCTGTCTCAACCGGGCGAGTCGGCTTACAAGTTCGGCGCAAGCCTCGCGCCCCGAAAACAGGAAACTTTCGTGCCGCTGGTTTATAAGAGACGGCACGAACGCAACAGGGCCTGATCCAGTTCGGGTCTGCAACTTTTTCCGCTCGCCTCTTCGAGCGGGATGACTCATGTTGCGTTTGCCGCGATGGAAGGCCGGGCCGGAAAGATGACAATGGCGAATGCGTTCGACAAACCCCTGATCGATCGAACGGAACGGGCCGGCAATGTGCGCCGGCTTCTCCTCTTTTCGGGCTTTCTCATTCTGGTCGCCGCAGTGATGGCCCTGTTCGGTCACGCCTATGGCGGCATCGCGCTGCTTGCCATCTTCGCGCTGGTCGCGGTCGTCGGCATCGTTGCGCTTTTCGGCTTTGCGCTTGGCCTGATCTCGATCGGCAGCCGCGCGGACGAGGGAGCCGCGGCCCGCAGCTTCCTCGACGGTGCGCGCCAGGGGGCGGTCTTCGTCGATTCCAAGGGCCGGGTCGTTTACGCGAACCAGTCCTACGGGCGGCTGATCGGCAAGACGGATGCCGTCGACGTTCAGTCCCCGGTGCAGCTTCTCGCCCGTCATGCAGGCGCGGCTGAAGATGTCTACTGGCTTGCGAAAGCCGCCCGGAGCGATGGCGGCCAGCGCGAATTCAGGCTCGATACGCCGCTGTCCCGCGAGGACAATCATGCGCGCTGGTATCGGGTTTCGGTTCGGCCCATTCAGTCGCCCGGCGGTGTTCTCGAAGCATGGCAGATCGCGGACATCACCGCCGATCGCCGCGAGGAAGAAGCCTCGTTCCGGAGCCTCCAGGATGCGATCGACTATCTCGACAAGGCGCCCGTCGGCTTTTTCGCAGCCGACGGAGACCTGCGCCTCACCTATCTGAACGCGACCCTCGCGACCTGGCTCGATACCGATCTCGGGACATTCGATCCGGGCGCGGCCACCCTCGCCGATTACCTGCCGAAAACGATGCGGTCCCATCTCGACGCGCGTCTGAAATCCCTCGTCGAAGGTGAAAGCCAGCTGATCGATCTCGATCTGACGACCGGGCGAGGGCTCATTCTTCCGGTCAGGCTCATTGCCCAGAAGGCAAGAGAGCGGGACGGGCGGACGGGCCTCCGCGCAATCGTGCTGACCGAGACGTCCGAGGAACAGACCGATTCAGAAGCGACCAGCGCGCGGTTCAATCGCTTCTTCAACGCCGCGCCCATGGCGATTGCCGCGCTTGACGACCGGTATGTCAGCCATCGTTCGAACCCTGCTTTCGAACGGCTGTTCGGCGCGAAAGCCTCGGACGGAACAGTCTCCTTCCTCGACCTTCTCACTGAAGAGAGCGCAGGCCGACTTGCCGACTATCTGAAGGCCGCAAGCGACGGCGAGGCTGAAATTTCGCCGATCGACGTGACCCTGAAGAGCGAGAAGCCACGATCGGTGCGGATCTATCTCAACGCCATTCCCGATCGCGAATCGGGCGCCCGCGAGACGATCATCCTCTACGCCGTCGACATCACCGACCAGCGCGCATTGGAGGAGCAGTTTGCCAAGGCGCAGAAGATGCAGGCAGTCGGCAATCTGGCGGGCGGCATCGCACACGATTTCAACAATGTGCTCACGGTCATAACCGCGTCGGTCGACTTCCTCCTGATGAACCAGAAGCCGGGCGATCCGTCCTTCCAGGATCTGCTTTTGATCAAGCAGAGCGCGAACCGCGCCGCCTCTCTGGTGCGACAGCTTCTTGCCTATTCGCGCCGTCAGACCATGCGCCCGAAAATGCTGAACCTGACGGATGTGGTCGCCGATCTCGATTTGCTCCTGAAACGGATCGCGGGCGACAAGACGAAGCTGGAGCGTCGCCATGCGCGCGATCTCTGGCCGGTGATGGCCGATATCGGTCAGTTCGAGCAGGTGATCACCAATCTCGTCGGCAATGCACGTGACGCAATGCCAGAGGGTGGGACGATCAAGATCGAAACCCGCAATGTCGCCGATGGGGAGGCTGCGGCCTTCGCCTACGCGGAAATGCCTGCGGCCGACTATGTGCTGGTGGAGGTGTCGGACACCGGAACCGGCATGCCCGCGGATGTCGCCGAACGGATCTTCGAGCCGTTTTTCACCACCAAGGAGATCGGCAAAGGCACCGGTCTCGGCCTCTCGATGGTCTATGGCATCATCAAGCAGTCGAACGGTTTCATCTATGTCGAGTCGACGGAAGGCGAGGGGACGGTCTTCCGCATCTTCCTGCCTCGCTTCGTGCCGGAGCCATCGCAGGTCGAAATCAACAGGCCGCAGGACGTCGGAACCAACGAAAAGGTCGATCTTTCCGGCACTGCGACGATTCTTCTCGTCGAGGACGAGGACTATGTCCGCGCGGGAAGCGTTCGCGCTCTCAAACTCAAGGGTTACGATGTTCACGAGGCCGATTCCGGTCTCGACGCGCTCGATGTGCTCGAGGACCTCGATGGCAAGGTCGATCTTGTCGTCTCCGACGTCGTGATGCCGGAAATGGACGGACCGACCCTGTTGCGGGAGATGCGCAAGGTTCGGCCGGACATGAAGTTCATCTTCGTCTCGGGCTATGCCGAGGATGCCTTTGCCAAGAACCTGCCCGAGGGGGAGAAGTTCGGTTTCCTCTCAAAGCCTTTCACCCAGCGCGAGCTGGCGATGACGGTCAAGCAGATGCTGGAGAGCGACGGCTGATCGCCGCGCGGTCTCGAAATCCTTCGCAGCTAAGCGTTCATGCCGCGGGCCTTGCCAGCGGCATTTGTGCAAATCGAATACCTGTTCCCAGCTCGCCGACTTGCGGTAACGGGTGCGCCGCCAGCCGCCGGGAGCATAGCACAGAGCTGACATATGAGAACAAATATGAAACATCCATCTTGACGAGAACAAAAGGGGTACGTATTTCTGCCCCATGGATAGCGTTGCGTGACGCGCGCCGAATGCATTAAGGAGCGGATACATGGCCCAAAACGCCCTCAGACTCGTCGAGGAAAATTCGGTGGATAAAACCAAGGCGTTGGACGCCGCTCTCTCTCAGATCGAACGTGCCTTCGGCAAAGGTTCGATCATGAAGCTCGGTCAGAACAATCAGAGCGTCGAGGTGGAAACCGTCTCGACAGGCTCGCTGGGCCTGGACATCGCGCTAGGGATCGGCGGGCTGCCCAAGGGCCGCGTCGTGGAGATCTACGGACCGGAAAGCTCCGGTAAGACGACGCTCGCTCTCCATACGATCGCCGAAGCCCAGAAGAAGGGCGGGATTTGCGCATTCGTCGATGCTGAACATGCGCTGGACCCGATTTACGCCCGCAAGCTAGGTGTGGATCTCGAAAATCTTCTGGTCTCCCAGCCCGATACGGGCGAGCAGGCGCTGGAGATCGTCGATACGCTCGTTCGCTCCGGCGCGATTGACGTTCTCGTTGTCGACTCGGTCGCCGCGCTGACGCCGCGCGCCGAAATCGAGGGTGAGATGGGCGACTCGCTTCCCGGCATGCAGGCCAGATTGATGAGTCAGGCCTTGCGGAAGCTGACCGGTTCAATCTCTCGCTCCAAGTGCATGGTCATCTTCATCAACCAGATTCGCATGAAGATCGGTGTGATGTTCGGTTCGCCCGAAACGACGACCGGCGGCAACGCACTGAAGTTTTACGCCTCGGTGCGCCTCGATATTCGCCGTATCGGCTCGATCAAGGATCGTGAGGAGGTGACCGGCAACCAGACCAAGGTCAAAGTGGTCAAGAACAAGCTTGCGCCGCCGTTCAAGCAGGTCGAATTCGACATCATGTATGGCGAAGGCGTGTCGAAGATGGGCGAGCTCATCGATCTCGGCGTGAAGTCCGGTATCGTGGAGAAGTCTGGCGCCTGGTTTTCCTACAACAGTCAGAGACTCGGTCAGGGACGCGAAAACGCAAAGCAGTTTCTGCGTGACCATCCCGATGCGGCGAGCGAGATCGAGACCTCGATTCGCCAGAATGCTGGGATTCTCGCGGAAAAACTGTTGGAAGACGGGGCGAGCGAGCCTTCTGAAGACGAGTAATCGCGCGGTTTCGGCGCGTATCGGGATCTGATCTCGATTTACAGCGAGACACGAGCTTTGTAGAACGGCGACGAAATGGCCGATCGGGCGATCTCAGCCCGGTCAGGCCAAATGACTGTTTCTCCAAAGGTTGCGGCAATGAGTGGCGTCAACGAAATCCGGTCCGCGTTTCTGGACTATTTTGCGAAGAACGGGCACGAAAAGGTCTCTTCGTCGCCACTGGTCCCGCGCAATGATCCGACCCTGATGTTCGTTAATGCTGGCATGGTCCAGTTCAAGAACGTCTTTACGGGCGAGGAGAAGCGACCCTATTCTCGAGCGGCCACTTCGCAGAAATGCGTCCGGGCCGGTGGCAAGCACAACGATCTCGACAATGTCGGCTATACCGCGCGGCATCACACCTTTTTCGAGATGCTCGGCAATTTCTCTTTTGGTGATTATTTCAAGGATCAGGCGATCGAGCTCGCCTGGACCCTGATCACCAGGGAATTCGGTCTTCCGAAAGACAAGCTGCTCGTCACGGTCTATTCCGAAGACGACGAGGCTGCAGGGCTCTGGAAGAAGATCGCCGGTCTCTCCGACGATCGAATCATCCGGATTGGTACGTCCGACAACTTCTGGACCATGGGCGAGACGGGTCCGTGCGGGCCTTGCTCCGAAATCTTCTACGATCACGGCGAGGGAATCTTCGGCGGGCCTCCCGGTAGCCCGGACGAGGACGGTGACCGGTTCATCGAGATCTGGAATCTCGTCTTCATGCAGTACGAGCAGATGGCGGGCGATGAACGTCACGATCTGCCGCGCCCATCCATCGACACCGGAATGGGGTTGGAGCGTATCGCGGCGGTGCTGCAAGGCGTCCACGACAATTACGACATCGATCTCTTCCGCACGCTGATCGCTGCCGTCGAAAACGCGATCGGCTCGCGCGCCGAGGGCGATGCGGTGGCGAGCCATCGGGTGATTGCCGATCATCTGCGTTCGACAGCTTTCTTGATCGCCGACGGCGTCCTGCCGTCGAACGAGGGCCGGGGCTATGTCTTGCGGCGCATCATGCGCCGCGCTATGCGCCATGCACGCCTTCTTGGTGCGAGCGAGCCGGTCCTCTACAAGCTGCTGCCGACCCTGATTGCGGAGATGGGCCGGGCCTATCCCGAACTCGCGCGCGGCGAGGCACTGATTTCCGAAACGCTCAAGCTGGAGGAAAAGCGCTTTCTCCAGACGTTGGATCGGGGTTTGTCGCTTCTGGCTGATGCGACCGAAGGCATGGATGCCGGGCAGAAGCTGTCGGGCGAAACCGCCTTCAAGCTCTACGACACCTACGGCTTTCCCCTCGATCTGACACAGGACGCGCTGCGCCAGCGCGGGATCGCCGTGGATCTCGACGCGTTCAACACCGCGATGGAGCGCCAGAAGGCCGAAGCACGCAAAAGCTGGGCTGGCTCCGGCGAGGCGGCGACCGATAAGGTGTGGTTCCCCATCCGTGAGCGTGTGGGTGCGACGGAATTTCTCGGCTATGATACCGAAGAGGCGAGCGCGTCCGTTGTTGCGCTCGTTCAAGATGGCGCGGAAGTCAAATCCGCTCAGAGCGGGGAAAAGGTTTTCGTCGTCGTCAATCAGACGCCCTTCTACGGCGAGTCCGGCGGCCAGCTCGGTGATGCCGGCACCATGTCTGATGGCGATACGACCGTCGAGATCGAAGACACCCAGAAGCTCGCCGATGGGTTGTTCGTGCATCGTGGTACCGTGAAGGCCGGTGAGGTCTCGCTCGGCGATGCGCTCGATCTCAAGGTCGAACACCGCCGGCGTGCGAAGATCCGGTCCAATCACTCGGCCACTCATCTTCTGCATGAGGGGCTTCGCGAGGTCCTTGGAACACATGTTGCCCAGAAAGGGTCCATGGTTGCGCCGGAGCGTCTGCGTTTCGACTTCTCTCATCCAAAGCCTATGGACCGCGCCGAGATCGAGGCCGTCGAGCGGCTCGCCAACGCGATTGTCCGGCAGAATTCGCCCGTCGAGACACGGCTGATGGCCGTCGACGACGCGATTGAATCTGGTGCGATGGCGCTGTTTGGGGAAAAATATGGCGACGAGGTTCGCGTCGTTTCCATGGGAACCGCCGAAGAGGGCGAGAAGGCTGGAAAGCCCTATTCCATCGAGCTTTGCGGTGGCACTCATGTGAGCGCGACCGGCGAAATCGGTGTGGTTCACGTGGTGGCGGAAAGCGCGGTCGGGGCAGGCGTTCGCCGCATCGAGGCACTGACCGGTGAAGCTGCCCGCGATTACCTCCGGGAGCAGGATCAGCGCGTTCGCAAGATGTCGGCGCTTCTCAAGACATCTCCCGAAGATGCGCTTTCCAGGCTCGAAGCGGTTGTGGAAGAGCGGCGCCGCCTGGAACGTGAACTTGCAGAGGCCAAGAAGCGTCTGGCGCTCGCAGGTGACGGCGGCGGCAAATCCGATGCAGCAAAGACGGTGAATGGCGTCGCTTACCTTGGACGGGTCATCGACGGCGTGTCGGGACGTGACCTCAAGGGGCTCGTCGACGAGGCGAAATCGGGGCTTGGCTCTGGCGTGGTGGCGTTCGTCGGTGTCGCAGACGGCAAGGTCTCCGTCGTCGTCGGCGTCACGGACGACCTGACCTCGCGGTTCGACGCGGTTTCGCTCGTTAGAGCGGCAAGCCTTGCGATCGGCGGCAAGGGCGGCGGCGGCCGACCCGATATGGCCCAGGCCGGTGGGCCTGACGCGGACAAGGCGGGCGATGCAGTCGCTGCCGTCGAGGCGGAACTGGAGCGTGCCGAGGCCGCGTGAAGGAGTCGCCGAGTTTTGAGGCGCGCCAGCGGCTTGGTCAATCCTCCTTCATGAGCGTGGCGAAGTCCAACGGATGGCAGCTGCTCTGGGCCGTTCTGATGATGACGGCCTTCAACTTCTTCAGCCATGGGACGCAGGATCTTTATCCGACGTTCCTCGAGGTCCGGCGCGGCTTCGACAACCACACCGTGGGGCCATCGCCATCGTCTACAATATCGGCGCGATCCTCGGCGGTATTCTGTTCGGCGCTTGGTCCCAGCGCATCGGCCGGCGTCGCGCGATCGTAACGGCGGCGCTGCTTGCGATCCCGTCTGCCTGGCTTTGGGCCTATGCGCCAGGAGCCGTTCTCCTTGCGGTTGGCGCGTTCCTCGTCCAGTTCTTCGTACAGGGCGCATGGGCCGTGGTGCGTGGTGCGGGCGCACCTCAAGAAGCTGTCTCCGCCGAGCGTACCCGGTACGTTCCCGGGCGTCGCGTACCAGCTTGGGAACCTGCTCGCATCCGGCAATGCCACGATTGAAGCCGGACTGGCCAAGCATTGGGGCGGAGACTACGCGCTGACGATGTTCGTCGCGCTCTCCGTCGCAGTCTTCGCCGGGTTCGGCGTGGAAAACCGCGATCGGGATCTTGCCGGGCGCGTCTCCGCGGCAGGCTCGGCCGAATAGTGACGGCATCGGACTCTTAGACACAGGCCTCGCATCCATGCTATGGAGGCGACGTTTACCCAGCAGGGCCTATGGGACAAGGAAAAGGGGCGGACCCCAACAGGGCCGCCCCATCATGTTTGGCTCGATCGCGTTCGATCAGTCGTTGCGAACAGGAAGGTTCTGGACCTCTTCCGGCGACAGATCGACCGTCAGCCGGTTGTTCAAGAGCGAGAAGTTGGAAATCGGAACCACCACATCGTCGCGATCGGGATAGGTGCTTGCGTCATCGTCATCGAAATTGACTTCGATATGGGTTGGTGTCTGCGGATCGGAGCCAAGAACGTCGTCGACTTCGCCGACTTCCGTTCCATTCCCGTCATAGACGTCCATGTCTTCGATCTCGTCCG